>PLNO01000280.1 GCA_003141795.1 Spirochaetaceae bacterium
GCTTCGTCGAGGTTCCCCTGTCCCTCGAGGCTGAGGCCGCTGGTGAGGTACACCCCGTCGAAGCCGTCGGCAAAGACGAGGCTGTTGCCGTACCGCACGGTCTGGGCTGCTGCGTACAGACCGGGGTCCGTGGAGGGCCTGCCGCCGGGCTCCTTATAGTAGACGCCGAACTCATCCACGACCCCGCTGAACCCCGAGGGCCCGCCGATGATGACCGATCCGTCCTGCCGAACCGACGGCGAGGTGATGGTCGCGCTCGTGGCCGACACCTGCTCGCCGTCCAGGAACCACTGCGCGCTGATCTTCGATCCTTGCGGCACGAGGCTGAGGGAGATGAGGTAGCGCTGCCGGGCGGAAAGTGCGGCTCCGGACCAGGGGACGACCACCGCAGGACCGGCACCCACCGAGATGCTCGCCTCCGGCGCCGCCGTGCGCTGGTTCATGTCGATGGCCACCGTGAGGCTGGCATCGCTCGTGGCCGCCGTGAGGAGGGAACCGGCCTTGGAAATGTCGTCGAATGTGATTCCCATGCTGATCGTGAAGGGCTTAAGGCCGCCGGCGTCCCCCGGCAGGGCGAACCACGGGATGCTGATGCCCGTGCTTCCGTCCAGACGGTAGCCGAAAGTGTTGCCCAGGGCGACCACCTCGGGGCTGCCGACCGCCGCTGCCTGGGGATGGCCCGCCCTCTGCGCGCCGGCGCCCACGTCGGCAAGGGTGGCCTGGAGGTGGAGCAGCGAGTAATAGGAGCTTTCGGGTCCGAGGTCTCCCGATCCGAGCCCCTTGGAGCCCGAGACGAAAATGTCGGTGGACAGGGAGAGCGAGGAGGTGAAGGTGAAATCCGAGCCCGACGGGGGAGGGCTGGGGAACAGCTCGAGCAGGATAGTATAGACCCCTTCATCCGACGGAGCGGTCCAGAGGATCTGCTCGAGTCCCGCCGATTGGGTTCCCTTGGCGATGACCTTCCCCTTCCACGACCAGCGCAGGTACGGGTTCGAGCTTGCGGGAACCAGGAGATCGGCTTTCAGCATGACCGTTGCCGCCGTGGTGATGGCGGGGGGGAAGCTCTTGATGCCGTTGATCCTCCAGCCTGCCGCGTCGGAGGCGACGAAGAACGACGACGACTTCTTCTGGACGATTTCTCCCGCCGAATAGAGGACGAAATCCAGCCTGTACAGTCCGGGGGCGAGCCCGTCGGGAAGCGCGACGCTGCTCTGCTCGTTCGGCGTTGCCGAGGTGCGGCTGTGCCAGACGCTCTGTCCCGCGGGTGATGTGAGCGTGACGTCGATCTCCAGGTCCTTGCCCGTGTCCGTGCCGGGAACGCTCACCATGAGCGGCACCGACGCGCTGCTGCTGCTCACCACCTGACCGTCGTTGACCGAGGTGATCTGCATGTCGGTGGCGCTGCTCTTCAGGGACATGAAGGGCGACTGGTCCCCGCATGAGATGAGGAGCACGAGAAGGGAGACGAGTATCACTGGCCGACCGATGAACCTGATCATCCTCTTCTAGTATAACACCCGGAGAAAGAAAATAACACCCGCCTCGCGGGAGAATCAGCGGCGCGCGCGGTCCACGATGTGGATCACCTCTATCTCCACGTCGCCCCGTATGTAGCTCTGGCAGGCGAGCCGCATGGCGGGTCCCGACGGCTCCCCCGCCTTCGTCAACGCGGCGAGCCGCACCCTTTCCCGGTCCCTCAGGGGGCTCACGAACTCGCCGCCCGCCCATACACGGATGAGGTCCCGCCCGCACGACGCCCGTCCGCCGCATTCGGTCTGGATGGGGAAGGAGTGCTTCAGGAGCGCGTTGAGGATCGACGTGGTGAGGTTCGTCTCGAAGGCTTCGGCGGTGCCGTGGATGCGGATGACGGGCACTGATTACCTGCTTTCAGCGTCGGGCCGGTAGGGGAGGTAGACGTAGTCGCGGAACTCAGCGCCGGGGTTCTTGTCTCCGTACGGGTTGGGCTGATTGGCGTAGCCGTGGCAGTCCACGCAGTAGGCCGCGTCCATCACCGATTCCTTTCCCGCGCTGCTCACGACCCAGACCCATCCGCCGCGCGCCAGGGGGTCGGCGGGCTTCTTGATCATGGCGTAGAGCTTCGACGGGGTCTCCCCCCGTCCCGGCGCCGAGGAGCCGAGGAACCCCGCCTTCACGATCACCGTTCCTGGCGGGTAGTCCCAGGCCACGACGCCGCCACGGATCGACGTGCGCGGCCGCTCCCCCGCCGCATTGATGTAGGTCATGCGGAACGGCTCCTGATGCCCGGGGACGGGGACCCCCACGGCGGGAGCTCCGACGCTCTCCCATGTCGACCAGTCCTTCGGGATGGCCGGACCCGAGCACCCGAGCAGGACGACGAGCCCGCCGGCAAGAACGAGCAGGCGCATTGAATGACGGATTTTCATGCCTTCACCCCCGTGAGGATGCGCACCCTGAGCGGCGCGGTCTTGCCCTTCACGCGCAACGCGTACGGACCGCGCGCGGTGAGGCCGCCCTGTGCTGCCGCGAAGACGGATTCCGAGATCAGGACGATTCCCGTGGATGCCGCGGCGCACATGCGTGAGGCCGTGTTGACCCTGTCCCCGATCACGGTGAAATCCGCGCGCTTCTCCGAGCCGATCATTCCCATGACGACGTCGCCGGTGTCGACGCCGATGCCGACGCCGAGCCCGCCGTAGAGCGTCTCCCTGTTCCGCGTGAGCTCCTGCTGGATGGCGAGCGCTGACCTGCACGCCGCGGCCTCCCGCTCGGGGCCGATGAAGATCGCCATGAGCTCGTCCCCGACGTACTTGTCGATGTCCCCGCCGTTGGCCTGCACGATCTCCGTCTGCGCATTGAGGATCCTGTTGAGGTAGCGCACGACGGTTTCCGGCGGCTGCCCTTCGGCGTACCGTGTGAAGCCCCGCACGTCGCTGAAGAGGACGGCCACCTTTTCCTGCCGGCCCTCCGCGCTTCCCCGAATCGACCTGATCGTCGAAGCGGACACGAACTTGGAGAGCTGGAAGCGCTCGAACAGACCGTCGACCATGCCGTTCACGGTCCTCCCCAGCTCCCCGATCTCGTCGTTCGGCCCGGGGAGGACCTTGCGATCGAAGACGCCGGAGGCCACTGCGGTGCACACCTCGCCGATGCGCTGGACGGGGACGATCACGGCGCGGCGCAGGAACTGCGTGAGAAGCAGGGACAGCGCGGTGGCGAGAGCGACGAAGATGCCGGTGGCAAGCAGCACCGAGTCCCTGGGCTGACGGAGGAGCCCGGTGATGTCCACGGCGATCTCAAGGATGCCGCGCACGGAATGGTCGGCGCCATGGCATTGGGCGCAGGGTGGGTTGTTCGGCAGCGGGGTGTCAAGGGTGCGTGTTACGCGGCCCTTGTCGGTTTCCTGGAAGACAGTGACCACCTCACGATGCACCGCGTCCCAGAAGTTCGTTTCATCCGCTCCCACCTGGTCTGGCTTCTCTGTCGGCTCGGGGCGCAGGGTGAATATCTTCGCGCCGCGCGGGGCGTTGTTCGCATTCACGGTCCGGATGGTCTGGTTGTCGACGAAAGCCTCCGCGCCGGTGCGCCGGTAGAGGCTGATGGACGTGTTGAGGCCGGCGTTCTGCTGCATGTCGCCGAGGAACTGGCGTGCCACGGGCGCGTCGCCGGGAAGCATGAGGTTCTTGATCGAGTAGTAGATGATCTGCGCCTGGCGGCGGAGCGCGTCGTCGGTGGAGGTGATGGCGGAGGTGTACTGTCGGACGGCGAGAAACGCGATGCCCGCTCCTATCCCCACCACGAGGCTCACGATGATGATGAGGTCCACCTTGAGGGCGAGGGGAAACGACGGGCGTTGCGCGCCGTTCTTCATATGTCCCTCGAGACGCAGAGGTCCCGCACGGGGCACTCCGCATGGTTCGGTTTCCGCGCGGCGCAGCACCTGCGGCCGTGGAAGGTGAGAGCGTTGGAGAACGCGGTCCAGCTCTTCGGTGCGAGCTGCGCCTGCAGCTCCTCCTCGATGCGGTCGGGATCCGAGCTCGTGGCAAGACCCAGCCTGCCTGCCACGCGCCGCACGTGCGTGTCCACGATGATCGCGGGCTGATCGAAGCAGGTGCCGAGCACGACGTTCGCGGTCTTTCGGCCCACGCCCGGCAGCGTGAGGAGCTCTTCCATGGTGTCGGGGAAACGCTTCGGGAAGCGGGTGGAAAGCGCCTCGGCGGCACCTTTCAGGCTCTTGGCCTTGTTGTGGAAGAAGCCCGTGGACCTGATCATTCCCTCCAGCTCGTCCTTGTCCGCAGCGGCGAGCGCGGCCGGTGTGGGGTAACGCTTGAACAGCGCCGGGGTGACCATGTTCACGCGCTCGTCCGTGCACTGGGCCGCGAGGATCGTGGCGACGAGGAGCTGGAAAGGGCTCGTGTGGTCGAGCATGCAGTGCGCGTCCGGGTAGGCGGCGATGAGCGTCCGCGCAATGGCGGAGGCCGCCTCATGCCGTGCGTCGGGCTTTGAACCAGGCATCGATCTCCTCCACGTCCATGCAGTTGAGGACGTCCTTCTTCGTGAGCCATGCCTTGCGGGCCATCGTGATCCCGAAGCGCATGTCGTCAAAACCGTCCGTCGCGTGGGCATCCGGATCGACGGCTATGGGAATGCCTTTGCGCGACGCGCGTTTGAGCACTCCCCAGTCCGGATCCAGGCGGTGCGGGTTGCAGTTGTGCTCCAGGGCCGCCCCGCGGGAGGCAAGTGCGTCGAGGATCGGCGCCTCGTTCCACTGGTAGCCCTCGCGTTCCAGCAGGAGCCTTCCGCTGGGATGGCCGAGGATCGTGAGCAACGGATTGCGCGCGGCGGCAAGCAGCCGCGCCGTGGCCGAATCGGAGTCCATGGCGAGACGCGAGTGTACGGAGCCGATCACGAAATCCAACTGTAGAAGCATGTCGTCAGGGTAGTCGAGGCTGCCGTCCCCGAGGATGTCCGATTCCACTCCAGCAAAGATGCGAAACGGGGCGAGGGTCTTGTTCAGCTCACGGATCTCCTCCACTTGGGCGAGCAGCCTCTCTGACGACAGACCGCCGGCGTAGGTGGCGCTGCGGGAATGATCGCTCATGCAGAGCCAGCGGTAGCCGCGGCGGATGCATTCGCGTGCCATCTCTTCCACGCTGCGCGTGCCGTCGGATGCCGTGCTGTGCACGTGGATCATGCCCTGGAAGTCCTTCTCCTCCACGAGTGCGGGGAGCGTCCCGGCCTCCGCAGCCTCGATCTCTCCGTCAGCCTCCCTGATCTCGGGCGGCACCCAGCGCAGGCCGACCTTCTCGTAGACGTCCGATTCATCCCTCAGCGGGAGGGCGTTCCCGTCAGCATCGTAGACCCCCCATTCGCTCATCTTCATTCCCATGGCCTTGGCCCTGGAGCGCAGCTGGGTGTTGTGCTCCCTGGATCCGGTGAAGTGCTGCAGCGCCGCAGGGTAGGATTCTTCCGGCACGACGCGGAAGTCCACCTGCAGCCCACGGCGGCGGAGGGAGATCTTCGTATCGCCCGCCCCGATGATCGCCGGCTCCCCGTACTCCGCATCCGCAAGGGCTATCAGCTTCTCCCTGATCGCCTCGATGCTCTTTCCCTTTTTCGGGACGGTGAGGATGTCGATGTCCTTGAACGTCGACTTTCCCCGGCGGAGGCTCCCCGCGATGTCCACCCGCACGAACAGGTCCGTTTCCGTTGCCAGCCGCACGAGCTCCTCCCCGATCGAGAGGGCCTCTGAGTAGAGCCTGCTGGCCTGCGTGGTCTTCTGGAACTCTATGGCCTTGAGGACGTTGGTCTGCGTCTTCTCTCCGAAGCCTTCGAGGCCGGCGAGCCTGTTCTCCCGGCACGCGTGTTCCAGCTCCCCGATCGTGGCGACCCCGAGCTTCTCGAAAACCGCCTTGACCTTCTTCGGGCCCATACCCGAGAGCGAGAGAATTTCCGTGATCCCTTCGGGGAATTTTGACTTCAGCTCCGTGAGGAGCCGGGATGCCCCTGTTTCAATGATCTCCTGCAGGATTTCTTCGATGCTCTGCCCTACTCCCTTTATCTCCCGCAAGCGTCCGGCGGCGCAAAGCTCCGCGACACTCTCCGGGTGTTTCTCCACCGCGCGCGCCACGTTCTGGAAGGCTCGTACCTTGAAGGGGTTGTCTCCCGCGAGCTCGCTGAAAAGCGCGATCTCGCCGAGGAGGGCAGCTATGGCACGGTTGTCCATGGCAGGGGAATCCTACGATGCTGTCGGAAAAAAGTCGAGTGTGGTGTTCCCGCGCACTTCTTCTTTTCTTTCGATGCCGGCATTTGTATATCTGTGTCATGATTCACGCCTTCTACCAGTTCCTCGGCAGGCTCGGATACGACCACCCGATCCATCCGATGATCACCCACATCACCATAGGGCTGACGATCGGCACGCTGACCTTCGCGATCGTCTCCGTCCTGTTCCGCAGGGTCCGTCTGAAGCTCACCGCCTGGCATTGCGCGGTGCTCGCAACCGTGAGCGTCGTGCCCACCGCGCTGTTCGGGTACATGGACTGGCGGGAGAAGCTCGGCGGCCAGTGGATGCCGCAGATCGTTATCAAGATGGTGCTCGCAGGAGCGCTTTTCGTGTTGCTCCTCGTCGGGCTTCTCCTCGGCCGCAAGGGCAAGGCGGAGACCGAGGAATCGGGTACCAGGCCGTGGCGCAACCCGCGCTCGATCGTCGCCCTCGCGCTATATGCGGTGTGCACGGGCATCGTCATCGCGCTGGGCTACTTCGGGGGCAGTCTGGTGTATTGACCCCCCGTCGGCGAACACGCGGGCGGGCCGCAAAATTCTTTACTTTCCTCCGGGTTTGGGCTATACCCGAGGAATGTTCCACACCATCTATCAGTTTGTCGGGCGTCTGGGATACCACCATCCACTGCACCCCATGATCACCCACATTCCCGTGGGACTGACGATCGGTGCGCTGGTGTTCGCCCTCGTGTCCATCATTTTCCGTCGGCTGCAGCTGAAGCTCACCGCCTGGCATTGCGCGGTGCTTGCCATCGTCGGCGTGGTCCCCACCGCGCTGGTCGGCTTCATGGACTGGCAGGAGAAGTACCACGGGGTCTGGAGCTCGCAGATCAAGGTCAAGATGGTGCTCGCCGCGGTGCTGTTCGTGCTTCTCCTCGTCGCTCTGCTCCTCCAGAGGAAGCGGGTCGCCGGGGCCACGGCGGGGGCATCTGATGCGTCGGTCAGCCCCTGGCGATCGTGGCGATCCATCGCTTCGGTCGTCCTCTATGGTGTGTGCTTCCTGCTCGTCGTCGGGCTCGGCCTCGAAGGAGGGGACCTCGTGTATGGCTCGGCTCCCGCGTCGTCCAGCGTCTCCGACGCGTCCAGCCTGGCAGGCCAGAAGATCTTTGCCGACAACTGCGCCTCGTGCCATGCCGGCGGGGGCAATTCGATCAACCAGAAGTATCCGCTCGCCCGCGCCCCCCAGGCCGGAAGCGTGGAGACCTTCGTCGCGTTCATCAGGGATCCCAAAGCGCGCGACGGCTCGGAGAACCAGATGCCCGCCTTTGCTACGGCAGATATCTCTGACAGCGACGCAAGTTCCCTCTATTCATATGTCGTGAAGGCCTTCGTCACCCCGTAGCCCCCGGGGAGGAAACAGCCGACCTTGACATGGGCGGACCTGTGCATTTTGATTCGAGTGATTTATAATCATCCAGGGGCTATCATGAACGCGTGTGTTGATGGCATGACGATGCCCCGGGCCCGCATGGGCCCGGGGGGCTCAGTCGACCCTTTCTCCTTTTGCTCTGCGGGCGCGCCAAGGGAAGGATCTGGAACGCGCCAATGTCACCGGGACGTCCAAGGAGGTTGGATCTGAAAAGCCAGGAATCGCGACGCCGTCTGATCCACGGCATTCTCCATACCGAAAAGATCCACAGTCAGGAAGAGCTGCTCAAACGCCTGGAGAAGGAGGGGGTCGCGGTAACGCAAGCCACGCTCTCGCGTGACCTGAAGTTCCTGACCGTGTCCCGCGTCCCGGACGGCGAGGGTGAGTACGTCTATACGGTCGATCCTCCGACCGAACGCGCGCAGGATCCCTTCATCCGCGACGACCTGCGGCGGGAGATCGTGGAGGTGCAGTTCTCCGGCAACCTGGCCGTCGTGAAAACGCGCATGGGCCACGCGCCGGGCATCGCCTACGGCATCGATCTGCTGAAGATCAAGGACGTGATCGGCACGCTGGGGGGGGATGACACCCTGCTCGTCGTCCTGAAGGAGGGGGCTGATCGCGCCAAGTTCCTCAGAGACCTCACCGGCGAAGCGTGAGGGTCGGCGGAGTGCCGTGCGCCTTGAACTTTGCCGATGAATGGCGTAGTTTTGCTTTCCGTCGATGGTTCGTGTGAGTTCGGGGACACGCCCTACCGCCGCGCATACGCGCGGCTGACGGGCTTCGCGCAGAGTACTGCGCTACGGGCTACCGCCGTTCCTATGGAACGGCTGCCGCCCTGCGGGGCGTATACGTGAGTTCGCCCTACCGGCGTCGAGTACAACGCCTGTCGGGCTTCGCGTGGAGTACCACGCTTCGGGATGTAGCCTAGCGGCTAAGGCGCCTGCTTTGGGAGCAGGAGAGCGGTGGTTCGAATCCACTCATCCCGACACGCGTCCATAGCTCAGTTGGATAGAGC
>PLNO01000189.1 GCA_003141795.1 Spirochaetaceae bacterium
CCCGCGAGTGCGCGCTCCGGGAAAGCTGCGAGTTCGCGGCCGGCGAAAGCCGCGAAACAGCCTCCGGCCCAAGCCCAGGCACAGGGTTTGGTTGGCTTTACGCGAGCCACTCCGGACGAAATGGGCTCGGTGATCCGCCGCATCGGGGGAAGATAGCCGCGCCCCTACTTTTCGGAGAGATCCTTCAGCAGCTCGAGCGAGCAAGCCACCGCCGTCTCACCGTCCTGCTGCCCACTCGGCAGGAATATGGAAGGTCTTCAACTTGCCTTCCACCAGCACTGAAACCTGAAACTCAAGATTGACTGGTACGTGCGCGGTCGCCTGATCCAACATTTACAACGNNCAACGGTTGGGACTGGTCATTTTGTCGGGGACTGTGCATGCCTGAGGCGAGAGTTTTCAGGAGAGCCGGACGCGGGAAATCCGCATCTCCGGTTCGACGAGGGGAGAGTGAGGCGCAGCCCTTTGGCTGTCACTCACTCTCCTACTCTACCGGCTCGGATTGGAGTTGCGACCGTGAGGGGGCGATTGTTTTGCGCTCAATCTAAACGGTGACTGCTTCCTTCTTGTACAGCGCGGCCATCTCTTCCATCGGAATCGGCGCGTAGTCCTTGGCGTGTCCGGCCTGGCCGAACTGCGTCATGCGCAGAGCTACCACCTTCTTCATCGCCTCGCGCGCCGGCTTCATGTAGCCGCGCAGATCGAACTCTTCCGGCTTCTCCGCGAACACCTTGCGGATCGCGCCCGTCATCGCCAGACGGTTGTCGGTATCCACGTTGATCTTGCGCACGCCGTTCTTGATGCCGAGCTGGATCTCTTCCACCGGCACGCCCCAGGTCTCCTTGAGCTTGCCGCCGTACTTGTTGATCATGTCGACGTATTCCTTGACCACCGACGAGGCGCCGTGCAGCACGATGGGGAAGCCCGGGATCCTGCGTTCCACTTCCTCGAGGATGTCGAAGCGCAGCGTGGGCATGGGGTCGCCCGGCTTGATCTTGAACTTATACGCACCGTGCGAGGTACCGATCGAGATGGCGAGGCTGTCGACGCCTGTCTTCTTGACGAAGTCCTCCACGTCGTTCGGATTCGTGTAGTGCGACGCCTCCGACTTCACCTCGTCCTCGATGCCGGCAAGAACGCCCAGCTCCCCTTCCACCGTCACGTCGTGCTTGTGCGCGTACTCCACGACCTTCTTGGTGAGGGCCACGTTCTCGTCATAGGGGTGGCTCGAGCCGTCGATCATCACCGAGGAGAATCCGCTCTCGATGCAGGAGACGCACAGCTCGTAGGTGTCGCCATGGTCCAGATGGAGAGCGACGGGAACAGGCACCCCCGAGGCTTTGATGATCTCCATCGCCCCCTGCGCCATGTACTGGAGCAGGATCTGGTTCGCGTATTTGCGCGCGCCCTTGGAGACCTGGACGATGACCGGGGAGCGGCTGTTGATGCAGCCCTGGATGATGGCCTGAAGCTGCTCCATGTTGTTGAAGTTGTACGCCGGGATGGCATACTTTCCCGCCATGGCCTTCTTGAACATGTCTTTCGTGTTCGAGAGGCCGAGCTGTTTATAGCTGACCATGATTTTCTCCTTCTGGAAGCTCTGGACTAATATCCTTTGAAGGACGTACACTGTCAAGGGCTCGAGGTCCCGGATCGTTCCCGTGAAGAAGCTTTTCCTCCCTGTGCTCACCGTCGCGTTGATTCTGTCGTTGTCCGGATGCTGGAGCGGACGGGCACTTCTCGTTTTCGAGCGCCCGTACTGGGACGGGATCGACGGCAATCTGCGGCTCCGGGCGTCGCTCGTCGTTCACGCCTTGGGCAGGGGATACCTTCCGCGATTGAGTCTCGTGGAGGCACCGGCGGAGCCCGTCGCACGTCTTGTCACGGAGCTGAGCAGGCATCGATATGCGACAGCCGTCGTGGGGCCGCTCCTCGCCGAGGAGTGGCAGAGCTTCACGCCGAAGTTCCCCCGGACGAGGTTCCTCCTCGTCGACGGAGAGATCCCCGAGACGGACCAGCCCCCGAACGTGATTCTTCTCGGATTCGACAGGGGCGTCGCGTTCCGCGCGGCGGGATTCGCCGCGGGGCATGCGGTGCAGGAGAAGTTCGGCGGTGCGCAGATGGGAACCCTTGGCCCACACATAGGCGTGCTCGTCGCCTCGATGAGCGATCTCTCCGCCTCTGAAACCGATGCATTCAGCGCAGGAGTGGCTGAGGCGTTGGACGGAGCGTTGCCGGTCCTGACGCGCATGCCCGCATCAGTCGACCGTGCCGCCGCCGTGAACACGGTGAAGAAGATGAGCCGGGACGGCGCGGATATCATCCTCCTCGGCATGGGGAGCCTGAACCCGTGGTGTCTGGAAGCGTTGAAGGACGTCGGAGGGGCGGCAGTGGTCGCAGACTGGGCCTCGTCCGGCGCGTTTCCCCATCAGGTCTTCCTTTCAGTGGAGGAGGACGTCGTCAGCGGAATCGACCGCGGGCTTGCCGCCTTGATGCGCGGGGCTCGGAGCGTCAACGGCCCGGTGAGGATCGTGACGGGGCTCGCCCGTGCGGTCCCCGCCGCGGCCCGGGCGCGAGTGGAGGGCAGATGAACGGGAATGACAGACGGCCGGAGTGGTTGCGCAAGGAAACCGCCTTGAGCCCGTCCGTCGTGAGGAGCAGGGCGCGGATCGCAGGAATGGGGCTGCATACGGTCTGCGAATCGGCGCGTTGTCCGAACATGTCGGAATGCTTCAAGTCGGGGAATGCGACATTTCTCGTCATGGGCGATCATTGCACGCGCAATTGCGCCTTCTGCGCCGTTGGCCACGGATCCCCCCTGCCGCTCGATCCGGCCGAAGGGGAGAAGATCGCTCGCCACATGCTCGAGGCGGGCATACGGTACGCGGTGATCACGTCGGTCACGCGCGATGATCTCCCCGACGGCGGCGCCGCGCACTTCTCCCGGGTCGTTCATGACATCCGCGGAGCGCTCCCCGAGGTCGGCCTCGAGCTGCTCGTTCCCGATTTCCAGGGTCGTGAGGAATCGATCGAAGAGATCTGCTCACTTCCCATCGAGGTATTTGCGCATAACCTGGAGACCCCTGCGCCGCATTACCACCGTGTCCGTCGCGGCGCCGACTACGACAGGTCATTGCAGGTGCTGCGCTCTGCCGCGGAGCTCGCGCGCAAGCGGAAGTCCACGGGGATCCGAGTACAGATCAAAACGGGCATCATGGTGGGGCTCGGGGAAACCGACGATGAGTGCGCCCGCCTGTTCGATGATTGCACCGAGGCGGGAGTGGACATCCTCACCATCGGGCAGTACCTTCGGCCTTCATGGGCGAATCTTCCCGTCGCGCGCTACCTCACGCCGGAGGATTTCGAACTGCTTGCAGGAACGGCGCGACGCCGCGGCATACGGACGGTTCAGGCCGGTCCGTACGTTCGAAGCTCGTATCTTGCGGAGGCGGTGGCGCGGAAGTCTGTTTCGGAAAAAGATTTGACAAGGGGTACCCCTGGAAATATAATTTCCAGTGATTCGGACACCGAGTGATTTTCGTATGGAGCAGAAGGAGACGGGCATGACGCCAGGATTGAGAGCGTTCCTCGGCACGGTGCTTGTAATGACGCTTTTTCTCGCCGCAGGACTTGTCTTCGCGGACGAGAACACGCAGACCATAGCGTCAAGGGGCATCGCGACGTTCGATGACCCTGCAACGAACGGGAACTGGATCGTACAGGGGAGCAAGTACGCGACGAAAGGGTTCCCGCAGATGGAGCTCGTGCGCTCGTGGCCCGAGGCGCTGTACGGAAAGAACAGGGATAACAAGGCGCTTTTCGCCATGGGCGTCCATGGGGAGTTCGACCGCAAATCCTACAATTACATCGAGATGATCCCCGCCAAGAAGGATTCATCCGGCAAGCTGATGCCCGCTTCTCTGCCGATCCCCGGCCGGGCACAGAGCCTGGACCTGTGGGTGTGGGGCGCCAACTACAACTACTGGCTGGACGTCTACATCCGGGACTACCAGGGCATCGACCATGTGCTGCACATGGGCTCCCTGATGTTCACAGGCTGGAGGAACCTCTCGGCAGGCATCTCCACCGCAATCCCCCAGGCGCGCAAGTATATCCCGCGCTACGCGGGGCTGGAGCTCACGAAAATCGTGCTGTGGACGGCGCCTGATGAGAAGGTGGACGACTTCTACTTCTTCATCGACGAGATCAGCGTCCTGACCGATCTGTTTGAAACGAGGTTCGACGGCGAGGATCTCGCCGATCCTGACACCTTGAACAGCATCTGGCAGCAGGGAACGAAATAGGAGACGCGGACATGAAGACACGACTGACGATCACCCTGCTCGCCCTCGCCCTGTGCGCACCTGCGTTCGCGCAGAACGTCGTGGCGGGAGAGCCCACCCCGTCGGAAATCGGCAAGGACCAGGCGCAGCAGCTCCTGAAGGAAGTTTCGATAGAGAAGTTCGAGGACGCCGCGTACTGGTACGGCTCGATGCCTCTCGATATGGGAGTCGCGACCGTCAAGAGGCTCTCAGGCTCCCCTGCCGCAAAGCAGCCCATTGCGGATGAAACGGCGCTGGGAATCAAAGAGGACGACAAGTACGTCCTGGGAACGAAGGTGAGCTTCTTCCGCCGAGGCGCCTCCTATTTCTCCGTGCACCCGATGAACCCCATACAGGTGGAAGGGATCGTGAAGACCCTGTCGATCTGGGTGGCCGGGCGCAATTACAATCACACGCTGAAGATCGAGTTCCAGGATTACCGAGGACAGGCGCAGAGCCTCACCGTCGGGACGCTGAACTTCATCGGGTGGAAGAAGATGACGGTCGCCATTCCGCCCAGCATCCTGCAGACGGAATACCACTACTCGGCGCGCAGCGGCCTCAAGATCACGGGCCTGGAAATCGAATGCGACCCGATGGAAGCCTACGGGACGTACTACGTGTACTTCGACGACATGCGCGCGGTGACCGACCTGTTCGGGGAATCAAAGCGGGATTCGGACGACATGTCCGACGATTGGTGAGAACCCTTCACACGACCATCAGGCCCTTGCGGTCGGCGTGCGCCGGCTGCAAGGGCTTTTCTTTCCATTGCTGGAATGGTAGACTTTTTTCATGACTCCCGAAGAGGAGCTGAAGGGGCTCAACAAGCTCATACGTCAATACGAGACGGTGTACAGGACCACGTCCGATCCCGACCAGCGGGAACGGGCTGAGAAGCAGCTGAAAGACCTTCGTGGCTACAGGGAAAAGATCCTCGCCGTCAACGTGATCGACGGCAGGAAGCTGGAGGAAGCGCCACAGGTGGAGGACGACATGGCCTTCACTCCGCTTCTGAAGCAGCTCCGTTCCCAGAATGCACGGTTGCCGGGAGACCAGATGGTCATGCCTTTCGTCGCGGAGGAGGTGACCCCGAGCACCTCCCAGCAGGACATGTTCCACCTCTCCCTTTACGTCGCGCATTTCGAAAGGGAGTTCCTCCCTTTCCTCACGGAGAAGAAGCTCAAGCTGGATTTCAAGTTCAGCATGGACCGTGACAGCTTCTACAACGGCTTCCAGGCCCTGCAGCGCAAGATCGCCGACTACCGTGAGGAAAACAGGCGGATCGCCCAGGGAATGGTGAGCAGGGACATGGAGCTGGAGACCCGCAAGAGGGCGCTCAAGCTGACGCGGCTCATCGCGGTGGAGGGCGCACGGTTCTTCCGGGCGGTGGAGCATTTCGGGGTCGAGCTCGCGGAGGACGCCCAGGGCGACGCGGTGAAGTGCTTGAATTGCGATGACGAGATAGAGTTCGACACAATAGAGGGGAAGAGGCTTCTGGAGGGACAGACGGTGAGCCGCGCGCTGGAGACCCTTCGGGACTTCGCGGCCGAGGCTGTCGCCTACCTCAACATCCCCGAGATCGAGACCCAGGAGAACTAGCGTGCAGATAGACATGGAAGCAAACTCCACGATCGGCGAGGAATCGTTCTTCGAAGGCAGGTTCGCCATCCGCGGCAGCCTCCGCATCGACGGCAAGTTCGAAGGGCAGGCACTCCTCGTGGACCAGCTTCAGATCGGGCCAAAGGGCAGGGTCAAGACGAACATCACCGCAACGAGCGTCGTCGTGGAGGGGCTCATCGTCGGGAACATCACCGCCTCCCGCAGGATCCTCCTCCTTTCCACCGCGCGCGTCCTGGGGGAGATCAAGACGCCCGAGCTCATCATCCAGGACGGGGTGGTCCTCGAAGGGCGCTGTACGATCAGCCACATGCAGATCGAGAACACGCCGGAGTACATCCAGGCGTTGTACAACCGGAAATAGGGGATGGAATCCTCGACGGACCTGCTGCGAGGCCTGTATTTCCTCCGCAGCCTTTCCGAAGAGGAGCTCGCCCAGGTGGCGTCAGTCTGCCGGGAGGAGCGCTACGAGCCGGGGGTGATGGTCTGCAGGGAAGGGACTCCGGCGGACAGGTTCTTCATCATCATCGACGGAAACGTCGAGGTCTGGAAGGGCTGGGGCGATCCCGAGGCCGACCTCCTCGCCGTGCACGGGGCGGGCCACATGTTCGGAGAGCTCGCGCTGATCGACGAGCTGCCCCGGAGCGCCACCGTGATCGCGCGCGACACCTCACGCCTTCTCTGCATCGGGAGGACGGACTTCCATCGGATCATCACGGAAAACTCCTCGGTGGCCCTGTCCGTCATGCGGTCGGTTTCCTCCATGGTGCGCGTCTCCAATGAAAACTTCGTGGAGAACCTCAGGAAACGCAACAAGGAGCTCGTCAGGGCGAACCGTAAGCTCTTAAGCGCCCAGACGCGGCTGGTGCGGGCGGAGAGGCTTTCCGTCCTGGGGAGGTTCTCCTCGCTGATCCTCCACGATATCCGCAATCCGCTGTCGATCCTCCGTGGATACGCGGAGATGGCGCTGCTCCACTCCGGGGACACGCAGCTGGTCGAGCGCAACGTCACGAGGATCATCGACGAGGCGGACAGGCTGAACAGGATCGCCGGGGAGCTCCTGGATTTTTCCCGTGGAGAGATCAGCCTCACCATGTCGATCGTCGGCGTCCGCGACCTCGTGGACCGGGCCGTGAAGATAGTCACTGAGCGGTTCGCATCGCGGAAGATCGAAATCCGCACGGAGATCGAGTTCGACGGTCCGGTGATCCTTGACGCCGACCGCATGCTCCGGGTCCTGCTCAACCTCGCCGATAACTCGCGCAAGGCGATGCCCAAAGGCGGCCTGTTCACCATCAGAGCGTTCAGGGAGGACAAGCATCTGGTGCTTCTCGTTTCCGACACCGGCGAGGGAATGGAGAAAGAGGTGCAGTCGAGGCTCTTCGAGCCCTTTTTCACCTCCTCAAAGGAAGGCGGCACCGGCCTGGGCATGCTGATCGTCAAGAGCATCGTCGACGCTCACGAGGGCACACTCTCCTTTGTCAGCGCAAAGAACGAAGGCACCACCTTCCGCATCGCTCTTCCGCTTCCCGCATAGCGTTCGCCGCGCCGGACCGCCCTCTCCGGCCCCGGATCGACAGCCCCGCCCCTTGACAATTTTGCCGTGCTCCATTACATATCTTTCGTACGCGCTTCCCGGTAGTGTAACGGTAGCACAAAAGACTCTGGATCTTTTTGTGGGGGTTCGAATCCTCCCCGGGAAAAGACATTCGACGGGCGCGGTCCGTTGGTGCGGCCCCTTCGTCTATCGGTTAGGACATGAGATTCTCAATCTTAAAAGAGGGGTTCGATTCCCCTAGGGGCTAACGGGCGGCAGGGATGCCGCCCTTATATTTATATATAATGTAATAATTTGGCAGACTCTCGACAGTCAATAAAATGCTTTGATACGCAAAATGGTACGCTTTTGGAAAGTACTGGGGAGGCGGCCGTGGAGCGAAAGCCATATATCCTCTACCGCAGGGCGTGCTGATCACACGCAATTCGGCCGCTCAAGCGGTGGCAACAAAACTCAAGGGCCGTGGTTCGCTGGCCGCGTGCTACCGAATCTGCCGACCGCCGACCCACACCGACGCGATGTTGGGTCGCGTCGCGGTGTAGACGATCTTCTGGAGGATCTTCTCCCCGACGTCGAGATCCTCCCACAGGCGGATCGAGCCCAGCTTCGCGGCAGTGTCAACGGCCACAGCATCGAAGAAGTTCCCGGGGGTGAAGTTTCCGATGGGAAGATCGAGGGCGATTCCTCCTCCCGTGGTCGCTATGTAGAATGCGTCGCGGAAGTCGACACGGCTGTTCGGCCGGCCTCGGCGTTCCTCCGGCGGAAAGCGGGGGTCGTTGCCTGTTTCGAGCATGCGCGAGACGGAGACCGTCTCCCTCATTGCATCGAACAGAGAGCTGGACGGCCCGCCGGAGATGTCTGTGCCGAGGGCGACGTGCAAGCCGCGCTCGAGCGCGAAACGCAGCGGGAATACGGCGCTGGAGAAATAAGCGTTCGACAGCGGGCAGTGGGAGACCGCCGATCCGCGTGCCTTGAACACGTCCATGTCGCTCAGCGTGAGGTGGGGAGCGTGGCCGAGCACGCTCTTGCGGCCGAGCAATCCGAACCGGTCCAGGCTCTCGGTATCCGTCATGCCGAACCGCTCGATGACGAACCTGTGCTCCCAGTCGCCTTCCGAGCAGTGCGTCTGCACGTGACAGCCCAGCTCCTTCGCCAGTGCTCCCAGACCCGAAAGTGAAGCGTCGGTGCAGGAGGGTATGAATCGCGGGGAGACCACCGCCATGACCCGACCGTCCGCGTTGTCGGGGTTCGAGCGCACGTAGTCGAAGAGGTCGGCGGTCCCCCGGATCGCCTCCTCGGCTGACGCGTCCCGGTAGTAGTCGGGGCATTGCTCCCTGTGGTCCATGGCCACCTTGCCAACCAGAGCCCGTTGTCCCTTTTCCAGGCAGATATCGGCGAGAAGACGCGTGGCGTCCTGATGGATCGTGGCGTAGTAGAGCGCCGTCGTCGTGCCGACGGAGATGAGGTCAGCCACGAGGAGCGAGTAGGCCCGGCGCGCGAATGCGATGTCCGCGTACCGGGCCTCGAGCGGGAACGTGTACTTGTAGAGCCACTCCTCGAGGGGCACGTCGAGTGCCTGGCCGAGTTGCGGGTACTGGGGGGCGTGCACGTGGGTATCGATGAGCCCGGGCAGAAGATAGGTGCCTTCGGGCAGCCGGACGAGAGCCCCGGCTTCCGCGGCGCTCCGCCGTTTCGCTTCGTAGCCCACTTCCTCCGGCCTGAGAAGCGATTCGATTGTACCGTCCTGCCCGACAGTGATGAGCGCATCGGTGAGCACGTCGACGGTTTTCCTGTGCGGCATGTGAAAGCCGTTCGTAAGGATCGTCTTGCCCCTCAGATGGTTCGTCGGATCCATGAGTATCACTCCCTCCTGGCGGCGACGGATGTCATGAGCCATCTGCTCCCGCCACGAGATGGCAGGCCACCCGGTGTCCCTCCGCGACCCGTACCAGCTTCGGCTCCACGGACCGGCACTTCTCCACCGCGACCGGGCATCGCGTGTGGAACTTGCATCCGGGCGGTGGATTCGAGGCTGAAGGCAGGCTGCCCGAAAGGATCTCCCTGCTGCTCTGCCGGTTCGGATGGTCACGCGGCACCGACGAGAGCAGGGCTCGCGAATAGGGATGCAGGGGACCGGCGAAGAACCGAGCCGTCTCCGTCTCCTCGACGAGCGTGCCGAGATACATCACGGCGATCCGGTCGGTCACGGTGCGCACGACGGCCAGATCGTGCGAAATGAACAGATAGGTGAGGGAGTACTCGGCCCGCAGGTCCTGTAGCAGATTCAGGATCTGCGCCTGGATGCTGACGTCGAGCGCGCTCACCGGCTCATCTGCGACGATGAAGCGCGGCCTCGTCACGAGCGCCCTCGCGATGACGATCCGCTGGCGCTGCCCGCCGGAGAACTCGTGGGGGAAGCGACGCGCGGAGAGCTCGGGAATACCGCAGCGCTCGAGGATCGTGCGCGCCTGTTTCGCCGCCTCGGACGAGGACGCCAGCCTGTGGACGATCAGTGGCTCCGCGACTATGTCCTGGACGCGCATGCGCGGGTTCAACGAGCCGTACGGATCCTGGAAGACCATCTGCATTTCCCGCCGCAGGGACCGGAGCTCGGCGCGGGAGGCGGCCATGACGTCACGGCCGTCGAAGAGGATCGATCCGCTCGTCGGCGGGACGAGGCGCAGGAGGGAGCGTCCGATCGTCGACTTGCCGCAGCCCGACTCGCCGACGAGCCCGTAGCTCTCGCCGGACCGTATGGAGAAGCTGACGCCGTCGACGGCGCGGACCTCCGGTCTTCGCCCGCCGAAGAACTGGTAGTGACCGCGGAAGAAGGTTTGCAGGTTCTCGAGCTCCACGAGGGTGGCGTTCACGATCCACCCCCTGCGGCGGAAGCGGGCGGAGCGTTTCCCTGCCCATACAGCCAGCACGCGACCTGCTGATTCTCTCTGGCAGGACGCCATGCAGGTCGTTCGTGCGCGCAGATATCCATGACCATCTCGCACCGGGGGTGGAACGGGCATCCAGCGGGCCGGGATTCCAGGGACGGAACCTGACCCGGGATCGCGCGGAGCCTCGACGGGGCTCCCTCCAGCGTGGGCCGCGCCGAAAGCAAGGACCGCGTGTAGGGGTGAGCCGGTTCGTCGAAGAGCCGCCCGACGCCGGTGCGCTCCATGAGCTGTCCGCCGTACATCACCATGACCTCGTCGGCGACCTCGGCGATGACGCCCAGATGGTGTGAGATGAAGAGGACGGCGATCCCGGTGTCGCGTTGCAGTCTCTTGAGCAGCGCGAGGATCTGGGCCTGGATCGTGACGTCCAGAGCGGTGGTGGGCTCATCGGCGATGAGCAGTTGCGGGCCCGGAGCCAGCGCCATCGCGATCATCGCGCGCTGCCGCATCCCGCCGCTGAGCTGGAAGGGGTACTCGTCGTAGACGAGATCCGGCCTGGGAATACCCACGGTGTCGAGGAGCTCGACCGTGCGCGAGCGGGCCTGCCGACGGCCGAGGCTCGAATGCCGGCGAAGGCTCTCCGCGATCTGCTCCCCGATCGCATAGAGGGGATCGAACGAGGTCTGTGGCTCCTGGAAGATCATGCCGATCCGCTTCCCGCGTACGCCGCGCAGCTCGCGCTCGGAAAGCCCGCGGAGCTCCTTTCCGCCGAGGAGCACTTCGCCCGCGTCGATGCGCGCCCTCTTGGGCAACAGGCCCAGGATGCTCATGGAGATCAGGGTCTTTCCGCTGCCGGATTCCCCGACGATGCCGAGGACTTGGCCGTTTCTGAGATCGAAGCTCACGTCATCCACCACGGGAAAGGTTCCGCGCGGCGTATCGATGACGGTCCGCAGGTTGCGGATGCTGAGGAGCACTCCTGCTTCCCGGGAGCTCATCGTGCGTCCCCCTCGCCGGGGTCGAAGTAGTCGCGGAGGAAATCCCCGACGATGTTGATGGCGAGTATGATCAACATGAGAACGACGCCGGGGAAAACAACGATCCACCACGCGGAGAAGAAGGTCTGCTGGGCGTCACTGAGGATTCCCCCCAGAGTCGGCGTGGGAGACGGGACACCGAGCCCGAGGAAGCTGAGCGTCGCCTCGGAGATGATCATCTGTCCCATGGTGAGGGTCGCGTTGACGAGGATGAGGCCGACGGTCTGCGGGAGAATGTGGCGCACGAGGATCCGGGGCCTGCTGCACCCGATGGAGTCCGCCGCCTCGATGAAGCTGTACTCCCGAATCCTCAGCACCTCGCCCCGCACCAGCTTGGCGAACGTCACCCAGCCGGTGAAGCCCAGCACCAGGGCGACGTTCGTGAGACCGGGTCCGACCGCTGCAACCACCGCGATCGCAAGAACGACGAACGGCAATGCCAGGAGCGCGTCGACGATCCGCATTATGACGCTGTCGAGCGCACCGCCCACGTACCCCGCGATGAGCCCGAGGGCGACCCCGACGATCGTGGCGATGAGAACGGCCAGCGCGGAGAGGGCGAGCGATATGCGGATGGCCAGCAGGATGCGCGCCGCCAGATCCCGTCCAAGGGAATCCGTGCCCATGAAGGCTGGCAGGGTCGACTGGCTCCCCGGGAGGTGGTCGACATGAACTTGTGGCGGCATCAGCGATCTCATGAGGTTCTGCTTGAGCGGGTCGACGGGATAGGCAGACGCGAAGATCGCCGCGATGATCGCGAGGGCAAGCACGATGTGGGCAGCCAGCGCCAGGGGCCGCCGCCGCAGAGAGGCGAGGTACTTCTTCTGCCTGACGGGGGCGGCGTTGTCAGGAACGCTCAGCGCCACACGCGCACCCGCGGGTCGATGGTCCCGTAGGCAAGGTCGAGAACCATGCTGAAAGCCAGGATGAACAGGGCGATGAAGAAGGTCGTGGCAATGACGACCGGGTAGTCGCGTCCGTAGGCGGCCTGCGCGAGCAACTGGCCGATGCCCGGCCATCCGAACACCGATTCTACGACGACGGAGCCCCCGATGACGAAGCGCATCTGCAGCGAGAGCTGCGTCAGCACGGGGATGGAAGCGTTCTTGAGGACGTGCTTGAACAGCACCTGGTTCCCTCCGAGTCCCTTCGATCTGACGACGGTCACGAAGGGTTGGGAAAGCACGTCGAGCATGCTCGCCCGGGTGACGCGGACGATACCCGCCAGCAGAAACAGCGCGATCGACACGGAGGGAAGAACCAGGTGGGCAAGGGTGCCGTACCCTGACGGAGGCAGAACGGGGAATACGACTCCGAAAACGAAGATCAAGAGGAGCGCTATCCAGAAGACCGGCATGGCCTGTCCCACCATGCTCACGAGCATTGCGGTGGCATCCGCGGCGGTTCCGCGCCGTACGGCGGCCCACATGCCGAGTGGAATGCCCACCAATGTGGCAAGCGCAAGTGCGGTGAACGCCAGGAGAAGCGTCGCGGGCAGCCTCTGCAGGACCACCTGCAGCGCGGGCTGCTGCGTGCGGATCGAGTTCCCGAACTTGAGAAGAGATACCTGCAGGAGGAAATCCATGTAGCGCAGGCCGAGCGGTTTGTCGAATCCGAACGCGGCGCGCATTTCGGCCACCTCATGCTCGGAGGCGGTCGGCGATACCATCATGCGAATGGGATCGCCGGACATATTGAGCACGAGGAAGACAACCGACACGATGATGAGGATCGTGACGATGGCCTGAAAGATCCTCTGCCCGATGAACCTAAGCACCGTCGGCCCTGTCCTGGAAGCACGACACGAGCTTCTCGTTCTCGGTATCGAAGAGCCCGCGGTCCGTGATGCGAAAGAAGGGAGCGACCTCCATTCCCAGCCAGAAGAGGAAGAAGAGCGGCTGATACCAGTCGACTCCTCCGGCGCGCAGCTTTCCCTCGATGTCGTTGATGCGGGCCTCGATTTCCTCGATCGGCAAGTCGGACATGAGGCCCGCCACGGGAAGCGGCAACTCGGCCGCGATCTTCCCCCCCGCCACCATGACGACACCGCCCTGCAGGTCGATCACGCGGTTGGCCGCCATCATCACGTCGGCCTTGCGTCGACCGAGGGCGACGATGCTGTGATGGTCGTGGGCCTGGCTGACGGCGATGCCCCCTTCGCGAAGCCCGTAGTTGCGGAGGAATCCCCTGCCGACGAGCTCGTCCTTCTGCCTGTTGGCGCAGACGAGATAGAAGAGGTTCTCATCCGAGAGCGAAAGATCGACGTCGCCGTTGCGGACGGGCACAGTGACGTCGGCAAGATGGGTGAATCGGTTGGCCTGCTCGAGCTCGATCGCCCTGATGTTTGCCGTATCGCCGCGCCAGTCGGCGGGCAGGTACCGAAGATCGGCGTCGTTTATGGGCGAACGCAGGATGGTCCGCAAGAGCCGCGGAGAATACGTATGATGGACCGCCGCGCTCCCAGCGGCCGATCCCGTCCGGCTGTCGGTGTTTACTGCCGTGCCGGATACGATCACCTGTTCGAGCTTCAACGAGTCCGGAGAGTCGAATACCAGGACGTCGGCATAGGCTCCGGGGCGCAGGACCCCGATGAGCTCGCCGAGCCGGTAATGCTCCGCCACGTTGTAGGAGACCATGCGAAGCGCGTCGGCGACGGGGATCCCCACTTTGATGGCGAGCCGCACCTTGTGCAGCATGTACCCTTCCGTCGTCATGTGGGTGACCAGGATGTCGTCGGTGACAAGCCCGACCCTGTCCGTGGGAAGACCTTCGCGGGGGATCACCCCCACGAGCGTCTCCACCTCCCGGGCGAGAGTCCCGTTTCGGAGCATCACGAACGCGCCCTTGCGGATCTTTTCTGCAACCTCGTCCTGCTTGCGCGGCTCGTGGTCCGAGCTCACGCCGACGGCGAGGCAGGCGTCGAGCTCGGCATCGCGGATATGGAAAAGGTGCCCCTCCGGGGTCCGCCTGTTTCTCGTGGCGTGGGACAGCAGCGAAAGATCGTTCGGTCTGCCCTCCCTGAGCGACACCACGATGTCGTGGCCATTGACCTCCGCGAGCCCCACCGTGTCGACGTTCTGCAGCAGCGTGAGCGCCTCGACGGGACTCAACGTGCTCAAGGTATGCTGTATCTTCGGCAGGAACGGAAGCTGCATCGGCGTCATGAAGAGGACTTTCACGTCAGTCCTCCGTATCACCTCCAGCATCTCGCGCAATCCCGGTTCTCCGACGACCGCGCCGACCTCGTGGAAGTCGGTGAAGAGGGAGGTCACCCCGCAGCGCAGCGCCGCTTCGGCAAAACGCAGAGGGGCCGCGAGAGAGCTCTCGACGTGGATGTGCCCCTCGACGAAGCCGGGTGCAAGGAACTTGCCGTCAACGTCGACGACCTTCGTCTCGAACGCACAGGGATCGGTGGTGACCCTCGCTATGAACCGGCCGCTCACCCATATGTCCCCCCGCAGAATCTCCCTGGTGAAGACATTGAGATACCTGCCTCCGCGGAGAATGAGGTCGGGCGGCTCGATTCCGAGCGCCACCCGACCGAGGGCAAAACGCTCACCGTCATCCGGAAAGAGACTGTGGTTCATCCTTTCTCCGTCCGGGTCGCTCTCAGCGGAGCCTGGCGTCATAGACGTAGAGGAACTCGTCCGACCGCGGCGTCCAGTCCAGGCGGCGGCTCATCCCGTAGAGCACGGGCTGCTTGTACAGGAATATGGCCGGCGCTGCGTCGTTGATAAGGGTCATCGCCTTGGCGTAGAGGCTCTTGCGGATTGCCTGATCGATCGTTGCGTCCGCGTCCTTGAGCAGCTTGTCGATTGCGGGATCCCCGATCGTGCGAATCAGGCCGCCCGAGACCGCGACAAAGTCATAGACGTAGGAGGCGTCGAAGACGGGATTCCCCCAGCCGACGAAGTACATCGGCGATGTCTTGTGGGCGAAAAGCGCCCCGTTGAAGGCCCCGAACTCGAGGGTATTGATGTCGGCCTTGACCCCGACCTCGCCGAGATAACCGGCGATCGCCTGCACGACGGCGCTGTCGTTGAGGTATCGTCCGCTCACCGCGTCGATCTTGATGCTGAAGCCGTTCGGGTAGCCGGCCGCGGCGAGCAACTGTCGCGCCTTTCCCGGATCGTAGGGATAGGCCTTCACGTCGGGGTTGAAGCCGAAATCCCGGGAGGTGAGCAGGGCGACGGTTTCCTCGCCGGAGGCGCCGATCAGCCTGCTGATGATGGTCTTCTTGTCCACCGCGTAGTTCAGCGCCTGCCTGACCCGCACGTCCTTGAGCGGCGAGTCCTGCGTGGCGTCCAGGCCGACGAAGAGGACCCGCGTACCGGTCGCGGACCCGAACGCGGTCTTCGGGTTGCCGTCGATCTGGTTCTTCGCCGTGACGGGCGGGTCGACGATGAGGTCAGCCCTGCCGCCGAGGAGCGTGGCAACCCTGCTCGCCGCCGAGCTCACGAACTGGAACTCCACGTACTGCGCGGGAGCCGGCTCCCTCCAGTAGCGATCGTTGCGCTTGAGAACGATGCGGTTGCCCCGGTCCCAACGGACGAGCTGGTAGGGGCCGGCGCCGATCGGTTCCTCGTTGAACTTCTGCGCGCCCACCTTCTCCCGATACACGGGCGGAACGATCTGCAGCTCGGTGAAGTAATGGTCAGCCAGCGGGAATGCGCGCTTGGCGGTGATGCGCACGGTGAGCTTGTCCACGACCTGCACCTTGTCGATCCAAGCGAGGTCGTGAGCGCGCGTGGACTTGCTCGCGGGATCGAGTATCTGTTCGACGGTGTATTTCACCGCGTCGGCCGTGAGCGGCTCGCCGTTCTGGAAGACGACGCCGGGCCGGATGTGGAACACCCACGAGGTGTCGCTCTCGCGGGCATAGCTCTCCGCCAGCGCCGGCACGTTCTGTCCGTCGGGAGTCTTCCTTAGTAATGAATCGAAAATGTTGTTCGTTACGGCATACGTGGGATTCTCGCGATGCGTTATGGGGTCCAGGCCGGTGGGCTCAGCCGATTGCACGACAACCAGTGGATCTCTTTCGCTTCCCGCCTGTTGCGCGAACAGACCTGCGTGGGGACCGACGACGGTGACCACGGCAACCAAGAGAACCAGCGAACGGAAATTCGAGACGGCTCGTTGAAGCATTTTCCCCTCCATCATGCAAATCTATGCAGAGTATAATACCTGAATTGATTCCTTGCAGCTTCTCCCGCGATATCGCCACCTTTGACGGCGAATTATCGACGGCAGAAAAATATCCCTCATNNGTGTTCATGGAAGGACCGTGTCAATATGCATGTTTATGCATGTTTCGGCGCGCCATGGGCGAGGTGCCGGGATCCCGGGAAATCAGGTATAGTGTCCGCGCCATGCAGAACAGCGAGATCTCCGAGAAGCGGATGATGGACGACATCGAGCGCATTGCGGCGTGGAACGAGTCCGAGCCCGCACTCGGATACAGTCGCCCCACGTTTTCCCCTGCGTGGAACGAGGCGCGCGATTTCCCNNCCGGTTGCTCCACAAGAACGGATCCCGCGGGCAACCTCCACGCGCGTCGGGTCGGGCTCTCCTGGAATGAGCCTGCCTGGATCTGCGGGTCGCACATCGATTCGGTCCCGAGCGGAGGAAAATACGACGGCGTCGTGGGCGTCGTTGTGGCGCTCGAGATACTGCGAACGCACGCTGACGCTGCCATGGAGCTCGTCGTGTTTGCCGAGGAGGAAGGGACCACGTTCGGCATCGCAATGCTCGGGAGCCGGGCGTGGGCGGGGACGATAGAGGCGGACCGGCTGCTGAACCTGAAGAATCGCGGCGGGCTCGATTTCGCAACCGCCGGAAAAGCCTTCGGCGTCGTGCCCGACTTGGTATCCGCGGGGAGCTTCGGTTTCCCCCTCGGCGGGTACAAGGGCATGCTCGAAGTACACGTCGAGCAGGGAGCCTCGCTGTGGAAGAGGGGACTACCGCTTGCCGTCGTGACGACCGTGAACGGAAGGCGGCAGTACTCCGGCAGGTTCTCAGGCATTGCGAACCACGCGGGCTCGACCGGCATGGCTGATCGGTTCGACGCCCTTGCGGGAGCCGCGGAAATGGTGCTCGCCCTCGAAGAGCTGGGAAGAGAGCTTGACGGGCGCTACGGAAGCACGACCGCCACGACCGGCAGTCTGACGATAACGCCCAACGCGGCGAACGTCGTTCCCGGTGCCGCGGATTTCGTGCTCGACTTCCGTTCACGGTCGAACGACGCACTTGCGTCCGGCGATCGGTCCCTGCGGCACTTGATCTCCTCCATCGGGGCGCGGCGAAGCCTGGGGACCGAGATCACGTGCTTCGAGGACCTGCCTGCGCTCCCCTTCGACCCGGACGTTTGCGACCTCCTGCGTCGGGCCGGAGCGGACCAGGGGATCACCCTGCCTGACGTGTCGAGCGGAGCCCTGCACGACAGCGCGATACTCGCGCCATTTCTCCCCACCGCGATGCTGTTCGTGGCCAGTCGCGACGGCATCAGCCACAACCCGGCGGAGTTCAGCCGCGCTGAGGACATCGCCGCGGCGGCTCGGGTCGTTGCGGCCGCCATCGCCTGAGTATCCCGTATCCGCGGCAGTGCGGGCGCCGCGGTCCCCATGCGTTGACACGGCCATTGCGGGTGGGCCAGTATCGTGGTCATGCACACCGTCGTCATCGATACCGATCCTGGACTGGACGATGCAATCGCGATCCTGCTGGCGCTGGCCTATCCCGAGGCATGCTCGATAGCGGCAGTCACGACCGTCGCGGGCAATCAGACGATCGACAGGGTGACGGCGAACGCTTTGAAGATCCTGAGCTTCGCCGGTGCGCGCATTCCTGTCGCCGCTGGCGCCGCGAAGCCGCTTCAGCGGGACCTTGTCGTCGCGGCGAGGATTCACGGCGAAACGGGCCTCGGAGGAGTGCAGCTCCCTGATCCCGACTATGCCGCCGAGAGCATGGGCGCGCAGGAGCTCCTCCTGCAGGTGCTGCGCGGAAGCCCGACGCCGGTCACGCTCGTGCCGATTGGTCCCGAGACGAATGTCGCCACGCTTCTTCACGACCATCCGGAGGTGAAGGAGAAGATCGGCCTCGTATCGCTCATGGGGGGCTCCCTCTCAGCGGGCAATGTCACGATGGCCGCCGAGTTCAACATGTACACCGACCCCGAGGCGGCGCGCGTTGTATT
>PLNO01000303.1 GCA_003141795.1 Spirochaetaceae bacterium
AGAAGACGAAGACCACCCCGTACGGTCGCAATCCCGACGACGTGGGATTCCCCATTCGCGCCTGCGAGCTTCTGAACACGCTGGACTCGCCGGTGTTCATCGAGCGGTGCTCGGTGAGCTCGGTGAAGAACATCCTGCGCGCCAAGAAAGCGATAATGAAAGGTCTGCGCAACCAGGTGGAGGGCAGGGGGTACTCCTTCATCGAGGTGCTGTCCATGTGTCCCACGGGGTGGGGCATGGAGCCTTCTGAATCAACGGCGTGGATCGACTCGAGCATGGCCCCGGTGTTCCCGCTGGGCAACCTGAGGGACANNGCAGGCTGTGTACGAAGGAATATTTTTCGCCGGTTTCGGCGGCCAGGGGATCATCCTGGCAGGAAAGATCGTCTGCCTCGCGGCAATGGGCGAAGGCAAGCACGTATCGCATATCCCCTCCTACGGGGCGGAGATGCGCGGGGGAACGGCCAACTGCTCGGTGGTTGTCTCTGACGAAGAGATCGCCTCACCGCTGGTTCCCAACCCCAGCATCTGCATCGTCATGAACAAGCCGTCTCTGCTGAAGTTCCAATCCATCGTCCGTCCGGGCGGGCTTTTGATCTGGAACGAGTCGCTCATCGACGTGAAGCCGGACCGCACCGACATCGAGACCCTCGCCGTCCAGGCCAACGGCATAGCGGAGAGCGCGGGGTCCTACAAGTCCGCCAACATGGCAATGCTGGGAGCGCTCCTGAAGCGCAAGCCCGCGGTTGCCTCCATGAAGGCGGTTCTGGGGGTGATGTCGGAGGCCGTTTCGGCCCGTCACCGCGAGCTGAACGAGGTCAACAAGAAGGCCCTCGCCGGGGGATATGAAAGAGCATAGCGGGGAGTCACGGTTCCGATTCCTCTTCTGGCGCACCGACTTCGTCGGTGTCGCCATGATTGTGAGCGGGCTGTTCTTCCTTCTGGTGAACTTCAACCTCATTCCCACAAGCGACTTCGTGCTGTCGCGCGTGTTGGGAATCCTCTTCATCATGATAGGGCTCATCTTCCTGTTTTTCACGGGGGCGGGAAGATGGCTCACCTGGTTCATGATCCCCGCCGGTGCGTTCATGACGGTGGGGCTCGTGACCTTCGTCGTCGGGTGGAACAATCTCATCAGCCTGGACTCCGCCAGCATGCACGCGCTGGGGCTCGGGCTCACCTTCCTCGCACTTTTCTATTTCCGCCGCGGGCACTGGTGGGTCCTGATCCCCGCGGGCCTCCTGTTCGGACTCGCCATCTGGGTGGCGATGGGAAGCCATTTTCCCGTCCTCGGCTGGCATCCCGTGGCGCCGGTGCTCTTCCTCGGGCTGTCGTTCCTCGTGATCTGGGTGTACTCGGTGCAGAAGAAGCGGATGCGATGGAGCCTGCTGGTCGGCGCGATCATCGTGACCGCCGCGTTCTTCTACCTCCTGGGGATCCTGCTCGCGAAATGGAGCATCCTCTGGCCCGTCATCCTCCTCCTCGTGGGGCTGCTGCTCCCTCTCTGGATCTTCTTCCTGGACCGGCGCAGGANNTCACGCGCGATGGGAATCGTACTGCCTGCACTGCGGGAAGTGCTGTTACGAGAAGGACGCCCACGGATTGACGGTCGTCACGAACTACACCAAGCCGTGCATCTATCTGAATACGGTGACCCATCTCTGCATGGTCTACGACAAACGGTTTGTCGCATGCAGCGCATGCCGCCGGATGACCCTTCGCCACGCGCTTTTCGTTCGGTGGTTGCCGGACACCTGCGGTTACGTTCGAAGGTTCCGCTACCATGACGCGGCGATAACGGGCAGGGTCTGAGGAGGAGCGGCGTCAGTACTTGAAAGCGCTCTCCCCGATGAACTCGCGAAGGATCGATGTAGCGGGGACCCAGCGGGGGTGCAGCGGCGCGAAGTTCTCCAGGAACGACAAGAGCATGCGGGCATCCTGGTAGTCGGATGCATCGGGCTTCACCGACCTGAGAAGCGGTTCGGCATACACCTTGAGCACGGCAAGCTCATAGTCCAGCGCCGAGTTGAACGCGGAATCCGCGGAGTTCTGATAGGGGAAGATGTTCCGATCCTCGCCCCGGCGGACCGACGGCCACATTGCGAGTGTCTGCAGGGCGGAGTGGCCCCTGAACTGGCTGTCGCGGACGATGCGGCGGATCAGGCGGTTGTCCGTGGTGGCGATCCTGTTGTGGTCGTCCAGGTTGAGCTGCGTGAGGGCGGAGACGTATATCTTATGCTTGGAGTCACGGTCGACGAGCGGCGTCAGGGCGTCGTTCAAGCCGTGGATGCCCTCGAGGATGAGGATCGCCCGGTCGGGCAGGCGCATCTTTTTGCCGGTCGGTTTGCGGGCCCCCACGTGGAAATCGAAGACAGGCGTTTCCACCTCTTCGTTCTTCAGCAGGCGCACGAGGGTGTCGTTGAGCAGATCGAGGTCCAGAGCGTCGATCGACTCGAAGTCGGGCTTTCCCTCTTCGTCGCGCGGCGTCATCGTGTTCGGCTTGTAATAGTCGTCCAGCGAGATGGTGACGGGGTTGCGCCCCACGACGCGGAGCTGGATGGCGAGCTTCTTGGAGAAGGTCGTCTTTCCCGACGACGAGGGGCCGGCGATGAGCACGAGCTTCACCTGGTCCCTTTTCGAATTGATCCTGTCGGCGATCTCCGCGATCTTCTTGTCCTGGAGCGCCTCCGCGACCTGGATGAACTCCTGGATCCCTCCGCCCATGATCAGCTCATCGAGACGACCGACGGAGTTCACACGCAGGATCTTGCCCCAGCTCTTGTATTCCCGATAAACGGAGAAAAGGACCGGATTCTCGACGTACGGGCCGAGAGCTTGAGGGTTGTCGGCAGGAGGATAGCGCAGGATGAACCCGGGAGGACAGTCGACGATCCCGAAGACCGATACGAGCCCGGTGGTCGGCGCAAGCGGGGCGTGGGAGAGGTCGAGGAAGCCGTCACAGGAATTGACCGCCACCGCGGGATCGTTGCGGTTCCTGAGGAGGAGGAGCGTGTCGGGCTGGTTGTGCTTCTCGAAATAGGCGATGGCTTCCTGATAGGAGAGGGAGAGCGATCTGATGGGCATGTCACGGGCAACGAGCTCGCGCATGGCTGCCTCGAGCCTCAGCAGGTCGTCGTGGGGAACAGATTCCAGTCCGTCGAAGTAGTAGAAGTAGCCCTGGCCGAGCGAATGCTGGACGACCAGCCGGCGCTTGGGGAAAAGCCGCTTCGCGGCCATGGAGAGCAGGAAACAGAGCGACCTGCGATAGACCACCGTCCCCTGTTTGCTGCTCAGGTCAACGGCCGCCACGCTGCAGTTGACGGAGAGCTCCTGCTGGAGGGAGACGACCTCGTTGTTCAGGAGCGCGGCGACCATGGGCAGGTTCGTGCGCGGGAACGCCGCGTCAGCGGTGGCGACGCTCACGGGCGTGCCTGCCGGGAGCTCACGGACGGACCCGTCGGGGAACGTGACGCGGACGTTCATGCCAGCGCCTTGACTTCTTGCGCTTCCTCAGGGGTAAGAACGCCGACGATCGTGAGGCCGTCGGTGTCGGAAACCTGCACGAGGGGGGGAGCCGATAGCTTGGCGCCGCTCGGGTCGAAGATGACCTTGACGAGCGGACAGCGCGGCTTGATCGGATCCGTCTTCATGACGATGCCCTTGCTCTGGTTTGAAAGCTGCACGGCGGTCCCCACGGGGTAGACAGACAGCGTGTAGACGAGCGCCTTGAGTATCTTCTCGTCGTACTGCTTCCTGTTCTTCTGCGCGAGGTCGCGGATGATCGCGTGCCCGTCGAGGGTCCCCGGCTTGTACGGCCTGCGCGAGATCATGGCATCGTAGGAGCACACCACGCCGATGATGAGGGCGTAGTCTGTGATTTTCGGCGTCATGAGGTTGCGGGGATAGCCTGAACCGTCGATCCGCTCATGATGCTCCGCCGATGCCAGGGCGACGCTCTCAGGGGCGGAGAACCCTTTGAGGATCCTGTAGCCCAGAAGGGTATGCGCCATCATGGCCTTGCGCTCCTCGGGGCTCAGGGTCTTGGAGGATCGGCGCAGCTCGATGGGAAGCCTCAGCATCCCGATCTCGTGAAGGAGACAGGCATTGCCCAGCTCGATGAGCCGATGAGGCGGCGTCTTGACGTATTCGCCTATGGCCAGTCCGAGCACCGTCGTGTTGACCGCGTGCGTAATGACGTACCTGTCGCCATCCGCGGCGACGTCGAGGAACCGCAGGAGGAAATCGCGGTTCTCATGTACCATCTGGATGGCCTTCTTCACCCAGTCGGTGACCTCGGCGAGATTCAACACCCCTTCACCGGTGTATTTTGCGAACATGTTCGAGGTGAATGAGGTGAACTCACCGTGGAACTTCCTGGCGGCGGCGACGCGCTCGTTCTCCCTGATGTCCTCGTCGATCGTCTGCGGCGCGACGCTCGAGGAGCTCGTATTGGCCAGGTAATTCGGGCTGTTCTTCGACCGCCCGTCCGTGAAGACCTGGACATACTTCCACTTCTGCAGTCGTTTCGCGAGCTCGGTCGTGACGGGGGAGTCGGGAGTGAGGAGAATATAATTCTTGTCCAGGTACACCGGTTGATCGAAATACGTCCCGGGCACCAGACTTGCCAAAGCGACACCGTTCATTTGACGCAACCCTTCGATAGTGGGCGAAACGAGGCCCCTTTGACGGTCGGGCCTTTTTCACCTACTATATGTTTCCATTATAGGGGTTTTTGATGAAAATGAAAGGCATATTTATCCTGCTCAACGCCGTGCTGGGGGTCGCGTTCCTCGTGATCTTCCTGACACCGCTATTCCTCCTGGGCGGGGATTGGTTCAACATATTCTGGTCGCGCAACTGGCCGATAGCAATCGTATTCGTCGTGACGCTTGCCGGAGTGGACGCCTACTTCGCGATGAACTGGAAGCTGTTCAACAGTCTGGAGAGGGAGGATTGGGGGGGAGTGGCGAGCTTCCTCGAGGACCGGATCTATCGCAAGGGCAGGATCGTGGGTTCGAACGTCCGCCTGCTTCTGAACACCTACATGGTGGCTTCGAACACGGAGGGGATCCTTGCCCTCGAGGCGTATCTGGCAAAGAGCAAGCCGGCGTTCATTCCCCGTTTCAGCCTCGCCTTCGGCATTCCGCATCTCCTGGCCAAGGACCCCGCGGACCCGGAGGCCTTTTTCGGAAAGCTGCTCTCTGCGGATCGGGTGGCGGACCGCGACTGGATCGCGTGGAACCACGCGTTCAGCCTTCTCCAGCTCAAGCAGACGGATGCCGCGCGGGACGAGCTCGCCTCGCTTTCCGACTCGGTCATTGAGCCCGTTCTCCTGCTCCTCACCCTGTATCTCCTGGACGTCATGGCGAAGAATGACGCCGAGCTGGAGGCCGGGGTCACCTCGAAACGCGAACATTTGCGGGAACAACATACTCCAGCGACGTTCCAGAAGGCCATCGAAAAGTCCAGCGGGAACATGCAGGTGGTCGTGCTCTCACGGTTGCTGCATGACGCCGTTCAGTGGCTTTTCGCCGGGACGGTTGCGGAGGCTGTGAAAGCCTAAGTCTCGAAGAGGTTGCGCTGCTCGTTCAACGTATCGAAGCCGATGTCGTTGAGCACGTGGATGAGCACCGGAGCCCAGATGCACTGCGACCAGTAGTACCCGAGGCAGCACAACAGCCCCAGGAGGCCGGCTCCCAGCCACAGGATCTGCCTGCGGGAAGAGACGATCGCGAGCATCGTGGACAAGGCCCCCGAGATCACGAGGGCGGTGAACGGTCCCCAGATCGTCGCGAGAAGCGTAAAGAAAACCCCCCGATAGAAGATCTCCTCGGCCGGCACGTGAAAGAACAATATGAGGAGCTGCGAACCGACGAAGCTTTTCGTGACACCTTTCTTTCGCAGCCGCACGCCCCTGCTCCAGAGGAGCTGGAAGAGAAAGCAGGCGATCCCCACCCCGGCGCCCATCATGACACCGGTCGGCGAGGGAACGAGGACGGCGGGGTTGAGAAAGACGAGGATGACGAGGCCGAAGGCGAG
>PLNO01000097.1 GCA_003141795.1 Spirochaetaceae bacterium
TTCGGCGCGACCTCGCTCTCCTTCGGACCCGAGTACCTCATCCCGAAGCCTCTGGACCCCCGGATCCTCTTCTGGGAGGCGCCGGCGGTGGCAGAGGCTGCGATGGCGAGCGGTGTCGCGAGGAGGACGATCGATATCGGTGAGTACGTGAAGGATCTCGAGTCCCGCAGGCAGCACTGCGCCCGGCGCTGCCAGTTCAAGAGCTCCTGTTATCCGTCCGCTGCGGGCGGCTGAGCCTTCATCACGTCGAGGATCCGGGAGCCGATCTGCTCGCCCTCCACATGGAAGGTGACGACGTAGGTGCCTGATTCGGGAAAGACGACATTGGGCACGGGGATGACGAGCTCCACGACGCGACGCGGGTCATCCACACGGAGCGTGCCTCCCGCGGAAAAGATCACCTGTTGCGTGTGGTCCACGACGAGATTGACGGAGAAGGAATGCTCCCCGGCGAGGTTCGTGACCGCCGCGTAGATGAACCACGGCGGAAGACCCGCGGGAAAGTCCCGGACCGTGAACTGGGTGAACGTCCCGATGATCGCCTTCTTCTGATTGTCCTCGGTGATCACCCTGTCGGCAAGAAGCAGCGCAACGAACACGGGCTCGGGCATTCTCTGGACCCTCCGCTCAGAAGAATTATTGACGCCTCACCGAGGGGGTGGTAGAGTCTCCCTCATGGGCAGCATACTGATTCGGCAGGTTCCGGATCCTATTCATAAGGACTTCAAAAAATTGTGCCAGACAAAACAGACGAGCATGGAAAAGGAAATCGTCCGGCTCATTTCAAGGGAAGTCGAAAAGGCATCGAAGAAGAAGTGACGCTCTGACTCCTTTCGCCGCGGACGGCTCTTGGCGGGATGCCGCATCCCACGCCGGCCGTCCGAAACGGGTCAGGTTGCGGGCCCGGCGGCCGGCGCTGCGGCAGCAACGGGAACGAGCGCTTCGACTTCCTTCGTAAATTTGCCGTGGCTGAGGGCAGCCTTGCACGTCTTGCAGACTTTGACGGTCTGGTCCTTCACCTGCGCTTCATACACGACCTTCACGGCCGTTCTCTTGCAAATGGGGCACGCAGTACGGCCATTGCGGGTCTGGTCCGCAAGCCCCTTTCCACGATGGGTCTTTCCCATTGTTCCTCCTATGAAACTGTCCGTGCATAGTAGCCAGAGCATCGCTCAGAGTCAAGTCGGACAGCGCCGGGGGAGCGCAGACGGATGCGCCAGGAGGCGCCGGTGGGTTGACCGGCCTCCCGACGGAACCTACATTTGAATCGTCATGAAACATGCCAAGCGAACGGTCCTCCTCGTACTTTCCCTGCTCATCGGCACAGTCTGGGGAGCGCCCGCCGCCGGCCGCTCGGAAGCGCATACCGCGAAGCTCGTCGGCGATGTCTTCTCGCAACCCGCCAGGGCCGCGGATTTCACGCTGACGGACCAGAACGGGGCGCCGTTCCACATGGGGAGCACCGACGGCAAGGTGGTGGTTCTCACCTTCCTCTACACGCACTGCACGGACACCTGTCCGTTCCTCGCCTTGAAGCTGAAGGAGGCGGCGGCCCAGCTCGGCGCTGACGCGGGGAGAACGGTTTTCGTCGCCGTCACGACGGATCCCGCACGGGACACGCAGAAAGTGATCGCCGACTACAGCAGGGCGGTGGGCTTGTCCGACACGTGGCATTTCCTCACCGGGTCACTCCCGAGCGTGCAGGAGGTGTGGAGAAGCTACGGGATCGGTGTCAGCGTTCAAAAGGATGCCGATTCGACGGGGACCACGACGAACGGCGGCCCCGAGCAGGAGCACGGACAGGGCCTCAGCCAGGACGACCTCAGCGTGGCATCCGCGGTCATCCAGAAGTTCGGCGGCGGCTACGAGGTGGCTCACTCCGCGCCGTTCTGGCTCATCGATCCGAAGGGGCTCCTCAGGGTCGTTCTCGGCGACGATGCGTCACCCGACGACCTGGTCACCGACATCCGCGCCCTTTTAAGCCGATAGAGGGGACCCGTCAATGCTTTCCGACCCGCGCAACCTTCTTCCGCCGCGATGCAAACACCAAGTAGAGAACAAAGAGACCGGCGAGTGAAAGGGTCACCGTAGCCACGACGCGCAGGGTGTCGAAAACGAGCTTGTGGCTCTGCGGATCCACGCGGAAGCAGACACGGAGGAACTTCGCGATCGTGGGGCCGACGCGCCCCGCTGATGCCTCCAAAAAGGAGAGCTTCAGGTCCGCGGGGAGGAAGTCGGCGCCGTTCATGTACCGAACGATCTTTCCCGTCGGCGACAGGATGATAATCGCCACGGGATGGTCGAACCCGTCCGGCCTGCGCACGAAGCGGTAGCCGACGGAATCGGCAACGAGGCCAATGTTCAGTGAATCGCCGGTGAGGAACTTCCAGGCGGAGGCGGGAAACTCCCTGCCGACGCTCTCGAGGCCGATGCGCTGCGACTTGCGCGCGTCGGTGGGCGTCTCGTGATCGTCGATGCTGATGGTCACGACGTTGAAATCGATGCCGGGCACCGCGTCAACGGCGCCGAGGACACCGGCGAGGCCGGTGAGCAGATAGTCGCAGACGTTCGGGCACTTGTAGTAGACGAGCGCGAGGATTGTCGGTTTGGTGACGAGCTGACCCAGCGTCACGGGAGAGCCGTTCTCGTCGACGAAGGAGGCGGAAGGCGGCACGTACTGCCCGAGCTTCTCTTCGATCCCTATCGCCCCATTGGGGAACGCCGCGGCGCTCGACGGGGAAGCCCCGAGCGGCGAAGGGATGCCGATGCCGAGAACCGTCAGCAGCAGGGGAAGAACGACTTTCATGTGTTCGAAAATACGAATTTTCTCCTCTGCGGAATACTATGCGTCCTCTGTCATGGCCCTCAGCTTCAGCATCGTCGCCCAGTTGCGCGCAGTCACCCTGTCCGCGAGTGCCTTTGCCACAGCGGGATTCAGCCTGCTCTCGATCACCCCTCGGGGCATCCACATGTACACCGCGCGGGAAGCGGCTGCTGAGGGCCACGCCCCCAGTGCGATCCTCTCCGCCCCCCAATCGGCTTTCACGATGTCCGCCAGCCGCACGGTGTCCGCGGCGCCAGCCAGCACGCCCACGAAGAGCCGCGAATGATCATCGGCGACGTCGAGGAGGGGATTGGCGTCGATGATGCCGGCAAGCTCTGCCGCGGTCAGAGCCATGACGCGTACGGCGACGCCGAGCTTCGCATCCAGCGCCTCGGAGATGCGGTCGGCAACCTTGGCCGGTGGCTCCTTCGGCCCGGTGAAAACGACATTCCCGCTGTTGAGCAGGGTATGCACTTCCCCGTAGCCCATCCCCTCGACAAGCGCGCGGAGATCGGCCATGGCAACGCGCTTGGCGCTTCCGATATTGATGCCTCGCAGCAGGGCGACATACCTCATGCAAAAGAGGGTAGCCACAAGACCGCGGAGCGGCAAATCCGACACGTCCCCGGCGGGACGCGGCAGGCTTCCAGGACCGCTATTCGGAAACGGGCTGCAGAAGAGTGCTCGGGGGGATGGGCGGGGCTGGTTCGAGCCTTCGAACGGAGCTTCGCTCCACGAGAGAAGGGGTGATGATGGTCTGCGTGACGAATCNNAAATCTTGTCCAGCAGGATGTTCGCCGCTTTCTCACCGATCTCGAAGCTCGGATGATCGACGGAGGTCAGCGAGACCCTCTCCAGCTGCGCAATGTCTGAATTATCGAATCCCACGACGGAAAGTTCAGCGGGCACCCGGATACCCTGCCGCTCGGCCACCTGGATGAGATGAAGCGCATCCTCGTCGTTGCCGCAGATGAACGCGCTGGGGATTTCCTTTGCCGTCTTCAGGAAACGCTCCGCGGCCGCGGCCGCCCCGCTCGTCGGGCCCTGCCCGTTGAACCCGACGATCCAATCGCCCCGTACCGGGGCCTCCAGCTTCCCGAGGTAGTCCAGGACGCCCTTCATCCTGTTCGCCTTCACGAGAAAATCCTTCTGATAGAAGATCCCGATCCTGCGGTGCCCGTTCTTCCACAGGTGTGCGGCAGCCTCCTCCCCGCACGTGCGATAGTCGAGCGTGACGCTGCTGAAGTTCCTGCCGGGGAAATAATCGTCGCAGAGCACGACCGCGATCCCTTCGCTCTGAATCTCCTCCAGGAGCAACGCGTTGGACCGGTCCCCCGCTCCGTAGATCGGAGCGATGATGATGCCGCCGACCTGCTTCTTGCGCAGCTCCTGGAGGATCGTCCGCTCCCGCTCGAGGTTGTACTCCGATTGATTGAGCAGGAGCGCGAAACCCTTACGCGAGAGCGTGTTGTAGCAGCCGCGGATGATCTCGGGGTAGATGTACGAGCTGATGAAGAACTGCACGACACCGATGTTCGTAGACAGCGGGGAGGCAGGCAGCCGCGTACGGCAGAAGGTGCCCACGCCCTTGATGCTCTCCACGAGACCCTCGTGGAAAAGGTTGTGGACCGCCTGGCGGACCACGTTGCGGGAGACGTCGAATTGCACGCAAAGCTGGCTTTCCGAGGGCAGCTTCTCCCCCGGCACGAGCACTCCCTCGTCGATTCTGCTGCGGACCCAGTTTTCGATGACCTGATGCTTCTTCATCTCCCGAATTCCTGATGGTACAAGTTGTACCTTATAATTCCATGAATGTCAAAACGATAAATCGGGCGGCGGAAGACCGGTTTCTCCCGGTCATGCAGGCATGATGTTTTGCAACAAATCGGGCGACACGATGTGAACAGAAAAATGTTGCAAAGTGAAAAATCGCGTGTTACGATGCCTTAGCCAGTAGGCATAAGTTGTACCTTTTTCTTGAGCTCGGAAGCTGGAAACCCCGTCTGGCAGGGCCGCAATGATGAAAGGAGATCGCTTCATGGCTGAACCGCCCCTGGAACGCACAGCGCTGCGGATGATCAACATCGAGAAATACTTCGGTTCGGTGTGCGCTCTGAAGAACATCAACTTCGAGATCGGTCACAACGAGATCGTCGGTCTTATCGGCGACAACGGCGCCGGGAAATCGACGCTGGTCAAGATCCTCACCGGGGTGTTTCCGCCGACGAGCGGCGAGCTGTTCATCGCGGACAAGAAGGTCGACACGGGCTCCTACACGGTGAAGAAAGCGCACGCGCTGGGCATAGAAACCGTGTATCAGGACAAGTCCCTCGGAGAGAAGCAGGCCCTCTGGAGGAACTTCTTCATCGGACGGGAGATGACCTACCCGCTGGGATTCCTCAAGGTCAAGGAAGAAAAGAGGATCGCCAGCGAGATCATGGTCAACACGATCGGATTCCGCGGGAAGGGAATCGGCGTCGAGTCGAAGGCAAGCAAGCTCTCCGGCGGCGAGCGTCAGGGGGTGGCCATCGGGAGGGCGATGCATTTCGAGGCCGACCTCATCATCCTCGACGAGCCGACCGTCGCACTGTCGCTGAAGGAAGTGCGCAAGGTTCTGAACTTCGTGCACAAGATCAAGGATGCGGGCAAGGCGAGCATCTACATCTCCCACAACATCAACGACGTCTACGAGATCTCCGACCGGTTCATCGTCATCGACAGGGGCGAGATCGTGGCGAGCATCGTGAAGGCGAAGATCTCCCTGAAGGAATTGGACGAGTTCCTCCTCGAATACTCGCACGGCCTGAAGGACAAGGTGCAGCCATGAAGAACGCAAGCATGAATCGAGGCACATCGAGGCTCGCATTCCTCGGCCGGGTGGAAGGGCTTCCGATAGCCATCGTGCTCGCCCTGCTCTACGTGGTGTTCATCTTCACCGCGCCTACCGTGTTCACCGGCTATCGGATCTACATGTCCTTCTTCCAGACGGTCCCCCCCATGCTGGTGCTCGCCCTCGGCCTCACCCTCATCGTCACCGCCGGGGAGATGGACTTGAGCTTCCCCGCCGTGGTGGCGCTTTCGGGGTTCGTCTTCACCTGGTTCTTCAAGAACTTCCACCAGCCGTGGATCGCTTTCATCCTCGCCATCGCCTCCGGCGCGCTGGTCGGGTATATCAACGGCCTCCTGGTCGCGCGGCTGCGCGTCCCCTCCATCATGGCAACCCTTGCCGCGCAATTCTTCTGGTACGGGGTGACCATCCTGATCGCGGGCGGGCTGCAGATCAACATGCAGGAGATCACCACTACCACGATCCACACGATCTTCGTCGGGCGCCTGTTCGGGATATTCCCGATGCAGGCCCTGTGGGCGCTCGCGCTCACCGTGTTCCTCTGGTTCATCCTCAACAGGCACAAGTTCGGAGAGGCAATCACCTTCATCGGGGATAACGCCGAGGTCGCGCGTGTGATGGGAATCAATGTAGAGACCACGCGGATCAAGCTCTTCACCATCCAGGGCGTGATAGCGGCCTTTGCCGGGCTCCTTTTGACGATGGAGATCAACGTTTTCTTCCCGACGCAGGGACAAGGCATGCTCCTGCCCGTCATGGCCGCGGTATTCATCGGCGGGACGTCGATCGCCGGCGGCGCGGGCGTCCTCGTGGGCACTTTCTTCGGATCGTACATCATCGGGTCCCTGGAAGCCGGCGTGGTGGCCACGGGGATCGGCGGCTACTGGGTCCAGCTCGTGGAAGGTCTCGTCATGGCGGCCTCCGTGATCCTCAACGTGGTCATCGGCGAGGAGGGCGTCTCGATGCTTGCCCGCACCGCGCGCAAATGGACGGTGCCGCAGGGCGCGCCGGAGGGAAAGGCGAAGGAGCACGACAACGCATGAAGCAAAGGCGCGCCGTCGGCGCGCACCCGATCTGCAGTCTAAAGGAGGTTCATCGTTTCAGGGTTTTCACGTGATCTGCCGCGCGTCCTGGACGCGCGAGCCATATTCCTTTCCAAGGAGGATCCCGTGCGCAAGTTGAGGTGGATCGTTCTCGCAATCGTCGTCATCGGTGTCGTATTCTCCGCCCAGGCGTGGGCAGGAGGCACCAAGGAAGCCGCTTCCGGCAAACAGATCGTCATCTACATGCAGATGGGCGGCACGGAGGGGGACGGCGCGACGCTGGCCCGCACCAACGGAGCGAAGGCTGCCGCCGCGCTGAACGGCGTCAAGCTGATCGAGCAGTATTCCAAGTGGGATCAGCAGACCATGATCGACCAGTTCAAGCAGGCAATGGCCGCCAACCCTGACGGCATCGTCATCATGGGGCATCCCGGCGAGGCGGCATTCGCGTCGCTCGTCGACCAGGCCGAAGCGCAGGGCATCATCGTCACCAGCGGCAACAACCCGCTCCCCACCATCGAGGCGAAGTATCAGACCAAGGGCTTCGGGTACGCGGGCGCCGACCTGTATCAGGGCGGTTTCCTGACGGGCCAGGCCATGGTCGCCGCGGGCCTGAAGGCCGGTGACAAGGCCCTCGTGTACGACATCTGGCACCAGGAGGGCAGGAGCCGCAGCAGCCAGGGCGTCTACGATGCTCTGGTCAAGGCAGGGCTCAACGTCGACAAGCTGGACGTCTCCGCGGCGGTGGACAGCGACACGTCGCTCGCCATCCCCATCCTCACCGCATACCTCCAGGCCCACCCGGATCTGAAGGCCATTGGAACCCAGCACGGCAGCATCACCGCCGTCCTCCCGAAGGTGCTCCAGGCCGCCGGCAAGAAGCCCGGCGACATCATCTGCGGCGGCATCGACCTCTCCCCCGCGACCGTCGCGGCCATCCAGGGCGGCTGGATCAACGCCAGCTTCGATCAGGTCCTGTACCTCCAGGGCTACATGCCGGTCATGCAGATCCTGATGACCAAGCGCTACCTGATCCCCGGTCTGCACGTCGACACGGGCGTCGGCACCGTGACCCCGCAGAACGTCGGGNNCGATCAAGCCCCTGATCGATCAGGGCATTCGATAGAGCAGGATTTTTCCAGGCGCCTCCGCAGTCGCGGAGACGCCGATTTCACTCCCCCGCCCGCGCTTTCAGATACGCATCCCTCGTGACGATTCCCACGATCCTGCCCGATTCGACGATGGGGATATCGTAGATCGAGTGCGAGAAAAAGAGGACTTCGATCTCCCGAAGCGACATCGCGGGAGAGCCCGTGACCACCTTGCGGATCATGTGCGAACGGACAGGCACGTCGAGCTCTCCCGCCTTGCGCGCCTTCATGACGTCCCTCAGGCTGAGATACCCGCAGAGCCGCCCCCCCACGTCCGTCACGGGCACGCCGGTGCGATCCGCCTTCTCCAGGAACAGCGAGGCATCGCGGAGCGACCACCCGTCGGGGATCGTGACGACGTCCCTGTTCATGACGCGCTCGGCGCACAGCGCGTCAACAAGCATCGTTTTAAGGCATGCCTGCAGCGCGTGAAACGTAGGCCGGCCCGGCTGTCCCTTGAGGAGCGCGGAGGAGGCCTGCGTGTGCCCGCCGCCGCCGAAGACCCCCAGAACGTGCGCAACGTCGATGCCCTTCTGCTGGCTGCGCGCTACGATCAAAGTCTCGTTCTCCCGACCGAAGAAGAACACCGCGAACAACGCGTCGGGGCTTTCCACCTCGAACACCTTTTCCACGACGGCGGCAAGCCCGCCGACCTGACGCTCGATCTCCATGTAGGCGGTGATGACGAGATGGCCGTGAACGGTCTGATATGTCAGACGGTTGAGCAGCTCGTGGAACAGCGAAATTTGCGACTCATCCTTCAATGTCTGGAGGAATGTCTTTACGAGGGTGAGGGAAGCTCCCTGCCCCAGGAGCCATTGCGACACTTCGAAGTCGTCCCGACTCACGTTCTCGTGGGTGAAATTGCCCGTATCCGCGTAGATCCCGGTGAGGGCGATCGTCGCGTCCTCCATACGGAGCTTCAGTCCTCGGGCCATGGCCTCTTTGCCGAGCAGCGTCGTATTGGCGCCCACGGCGGACTCGTGCACAACGGCGCCGGGGATGTCGGAGGAGTCCGCGGGATGGTGATCCCACACGTCGATGACCGCAGGAAGGGTATCGATGACCTGCAGGAACTCCTTGATCCGGCTCTGGGAGCGCGTATCGACGACCGTCAAAGCCTCCACATCCTGCTGCGCCAGGTCTTCCACGGACGCCATGTCCAAATGGTCCGCATAGAGGTTGTAGAGGTTGCGCGCGACGGGATGGATGAGACGGCTACGAACGGCCTGATGGCCGGGAAAGAGGTTTCGGGCGAGCGCGAGTGAGCCAAGACAGTCGAGGTCCATGTTGGTGTGCCCGACGATCACGCGCATGGGTTTATAATAGACTGACGTGGTATCCATTGTAAGGGAAGATTTTCAGTCGTAGCCAGCGCCCGGAAAATCGTTTATAAAGGGGAGCTGTGTTCGCAATTGCACGAATAGCACTAGCGACATTTTCGATGTATCTCCTCGGGTATTCCCTCACGGCCATCGGTGTGCTCTTCGCCGTCGGCGCGGCGCTCATCGGCTGGCAGGGTTTCGTCACGAAGGGGACGGCGATCTGGACCCGGTTCATTTTCTGGCTCGTCGGACGAAGCCCGCAGGTCAGGGGAAAAGACAACATCGCCCCTGACACGCCCTATCTCGTCGTGGCCAACCACGCCAGCATGTACGACATCCCTGCCCTGATGGCCGCAGTTCCCGGTGTCGCCCTCATGGGAAGGGACTACCTCATGCGCATCCCCGGATTCGGCCAGATGCTGAAGATCCTCAACTACATCCCGATCGACACCGACAGGGGGCGCAGCGCGCGCGCAGCGCTGGACATGTCGGTGCAGCGCCTTCACCAGGGGATCCACGTCGGGATATTTCCGGAAGGAACGCGTACCCCTGACGGCAAGGTGCAGCCGCTCAAACGCGGATTCATCACGGTCCTGCGCAAGAGCGGTGCGGATCTCCTCCCTGTATACATCAGCGGGACGTACGCGCTCAAGCCGAAGGGGAAGCGCACGCTGAACCCGCGGGAGCGGATCGAGGTCACCGTGGGCGCGCCGATCGCCAACGCGGCACTCACGTGTCTCGACGATCAGCAGATCCAGGAACAGGTCAGGCGGACATTGGAAAAGATGGGAGACAACCGGTAATGGCGGACACAGAGGGCTGGGTATTCATCGTGAACCCCGTTGCCGGCAGCGGCTTCGGCGCGGCCTGCGCCGTTACGGTCCACGAGATGATGGAGCGCCACGGGGTGCGCGGAAAAGTGGTGCTCACCCGGGCGAAGGGTCATGCCACCGAGCTCGCCGCGGAGCACGCAGCGCAGGGGTTCCACACCATCATCGGCGTGGGCGGTGACGGCACGTTGAGCGAGGTCGCGCAGGCGCTCGTCTCGAACACCAAGGTGACCTTCGGCGCGGTCGGCGCCGGCACGGGCAACGACTTCATCCACATGCTCGGGTTTCCCGACAGGTTCACCGACGAGGATTGGCGGGCGTTGTTCCTCGGCACCACCGCCAGGATGGACATCGGCCGGTGCAACGGGAAGTATTTCGTCAACGGCATGGGGTTGGGCTTCGACCATATTACATCACTTCGCAAATAATAACCCTTCTCATACATAGATGCCGGTTCAGGAAAGTCGATGTCCGCCTCTTGTCCATTATGCAAAGCCATTAAACCAATATGG
>PLNO01000369.1 GCA_003141795.1 Spirochaetaceae bacterium
CCCTACCTCACCGGCGAGCGGGCCCCGATCTGGGACCCCAGGGCGCGGGGTGCGTTCATCGGGCTGACCCTCAACCACCATCGGCGCGACATGACCCGAGCGGTGGTGGAATCGGTGGCCTACGCGGTGCGCGACATCGTGGAAGTGATGGAGGAGGCGGGGGCCTCGGTGGAGGACCTGCGGATCACGGGGACCCCGTCGCGCAGCCCGCTGTGGAACCAGATCAAGGCGGACGTCACCGGGAGGCGGATCCTGGTGCCCGCGCAGAAGGATTCCGATCTTGCCGGGGATGCGTGCCTTGCGCTGTACGGGCTGGGGGAGCACGGCTCGATCGCGGCGGCCTCCGAAGCGATCGTGAGCATGGGCGCGGTCTTCGAGCCTGATGCGGCGCGGGGGCGTGTGTACGACGAGATGTTCGGATTGTACAGGGAGTCCTACCAGGGCCTCCGATCGGTGTTTGCAAAACTTTCGACGCAAAGGAGCGGAAAATGACAACGGGGAAGATCATCCGGCAGAGATCCATCTTCAGGCGGGACACGGGACGCACGGTCATCATCGCCCTCGATCACGGCAGCATCGCGGGGCCGCTGCCGGGGATCGAAAAGCCGGCGGAGGTCGTGCGCGCGTGCCGGGAGGGCGGGGCTGACGCGATCCTCGCCCCGCGCGGGGTCGTCACCGCGTCGGTGGACGAATGGGACAGGAGCCTTGCCGTGATCCTTCGGCTCACCGGCGGATTCACGGTGCTGGGCGGGAAGTTCGAGGAAGAGGTGATCTCCTCGCCCGAAGCAGCGCTCGCCATCGGCGCCGCGGGCGCCGCGGTAACGGTGAAGTTCGGGCACGAGAGGGAAGGGGCGTTCACGCGCCAGGCATCGCTCGTCGCGGATGACTGCGAGCGCTGGGGCTTGCCGCTCATGATCGAGGCCATGGCAAAGGGCAAGGACCTGAAGTCCACGGATCCCACCGGCGTCGCCCTCGCGGCGCGCGCGGCGGCGGAGATCGGCGCGGACCTGGTGAAGACGTATTACACGGGTGACCCCGACAGCTTCCACAAGATCGTGGAGAGCACCCCGGTGCCGATCGTCATCCTCGGAGGGGCGAAGACCGACAACATCGAGACGACCTTCAAAGACGTGTACTATTCAGTGCAGGCCGGCGGCAAGGGAATTGCCATGGGCCGCAACATCTGGCAGGGCGGCAACACGAAGGCGATGGTGGAAGCCATGGTCGGGCTGGTTCACGAGAACTGGACCGTCCAGCAGGCCATGAAGCACGTGGGCGCCTGACGCCTCTGATCGTTTCCGAGATGATTTTCCGGCCCGGGCAGTACGCATGAGCCCGGGCTTTTTTATCAGCCGCGGGAGAGAACGACTCTCACGTCTCCGTCGCGCTTGAGGACCCCGTCCTTCTCCATCCTGTTGAGGAGCGGGATCATGTACTTGCGCGAAAGGCCGGTCCGTTCTTTCGCCTCGGGAATGGAGAAGCGGTCCCCGGCGGACCGTCCCTGGAGAACGGCGGCGCTCAGGCCATCATACGTGGAACGGCCGTAGCAGATGCCGCCCTCGAGCGGCACGACCATCCCGAGGCGGATGAGGGTCTTCAGCTCTTTCTGAGCTCCTTCGATGCCCGTCCGCGTGGATTCGAACCCTGCCGGGCCTGCGGCATCGATGTCTGTCATGAGCCTGCGCGCCAGGGGGGAGAGCTCCTGCGCGTCCCGCACCGGCTTTACGAAGAAAAGCCCCTCGGACAGGAAGAGTGATTTGCGCTCCACAAGATGCTCGAGCAGCGCCTTCAGAGGTTCGGCATCGATACGCACCTTGCCTTCGAGCTCCATCGAAGAGATCCCCGCGGGCTGGCCGGCGTGCCTGCGGATTTCCGCGGTGATCGTTTCCACCCACGCCGTGTGGAATGCCCACTGTCCGACGACGATGCTCTCCGCAGCGATGCGGGCCGGCATTACGCCGTCCCCGAGCCGCACGCGCCCGAAAAAGCGCAGCGCCAGAAGCGTCCTGTCCTCGACGTCGTCCAGACGCTCGGGCAGCGCCGCGAGCTGGGCGGAGAGCCTGCGGCGGTCCTCCCGCGGCACCTCGCCGAACCAGAGCACCCTCCCCGTGCCGAGGATCGTGCTGCCGCCATGGCGGATCAGGAGGAAGGGCTGGTTCCACAGGGCGGGCAGAGCGCTGCGCATCTCGATGCGCGCGAAACGCCGGTCGTCCATGAAGTGGAGCATGGCGATCTCGTGTCCCGTGCCGAGCGCCACCTCCACTTCCGAATGGTTGCGGATGACGGGAGGCTCGTCGTCTTCAGGAGTCCCCGGAGCGCGTTCGACTGGTGTAATGCGCGCAACGAAACGGCTCTCGCAGGAGAACGGCGCCCCTAACGGTGCAAGGCAGTTGCCGCGGGCGATCTCTCCGCGGGTCTTCGGGAGATTCAGGGCCACGCGCGACGTCGACGAGGCGGATTCCACCGCCGTGTTGTAGGTCTGCAGGCCGCGGACCCTGACCTTCTCCTGCTGGGGCAATAACACGAGCTCGTCATCCCTGCGGAACGTGCCACCCTTGAGGCTTCCCGTCACGACGAGGCCGGACCCCTTGATCGAGAAGACGCGGTCAACGTAGAGGTAGGGGAAGCGACGTGCCCCTTCCGCCAAGCCTGCGAGGGTGTCCACGATGAGCGTCTTGAGCGCTTCGATGTTCTGCCGGGCAAGCGCGGCAACCGCGATGCCGGGAGGGGTGACGCCGAAGATCCGCTCGGCGCGCGCCAGGGCGTCGCGCATGACTTCGTCGACCCGTTCCGCGGACACCGCGTCGATCTTGGTGACCACGACGATCACCGAGTGCACGTCCAGCGCGGCGAGCACCACGGCGTGGTCCTGCGTCTGCTGCATCCACCCGTCGTCGGCGGCCACCAGGAGCAGCGCGCAGTCAAGGCTCCATGCGCCGGCAACCATGTTGCGGATGAACCGCTCGTGGCCGGGCACGTCGATGACACCGATGGGCTCCCCGTTGTCCCCCGCGAACCACGCGAAGCCGAGGTCGATCGTCATGCCCCGGGCTTTCTCCTCCGGCAGGCGGTCGGGGTTGATGCCCGTCAGCGCCTCGATGAGCGTCGTCTTGCCGTGATCGACATGGCCCGCCGTCCCTATGACGTGCATCGGCTCATTCCCGTACAAGATCGCGGAGAGCCTCCGCGATGGCTCTCTCGTCCTCACCGTACATTGTCGCGAGGGAAAGCCGGATCCGGTCGCTCACGATGATGCCGATGATCGGAGTCGGCCGCTCCCGAAGAAGCCGCAGACCGTCATCGGCACTTCCCGACGGCGCGATCTCCAGGGAGAGGGACGGTGCGACCTCATCCGGCGCGCTCCCACCGCCTGTGGAGATCTCCGAATCGACGAGCGCAACTTTTCCGGGGGGCAGCCCTTCGAGGATCCTCATGCCCATGCGGGTGAGCTCGTCACGGGAGACGGAGAGCACCTTTTCCGCATGTCCGGTGGCCGTACCGTTGAGCCGCGCCAGGAGGCTTTGTTCGAGGAGCGAATAGACGACCTTGCCCGGACGGAACGCGCGCACGAGCGGATGCTCCGACAACAGCGCCACGAGGTCAGCCCTGCCGGCAATGATTCCCGCCTGCGGGCCGCC
>PLNO01000299.1 GCA_003141795.1 Spirochaetaceae bacterium
GATCCCCTCGGCCTTCTCCCAGAGGGAGTACGCCGCCCCGTAGTCCGCCATCGTGAACTCCCGCACTGCCGCTTCCATGCAGTCTGTGTACCCGGACGGTCCGGGCGCGTCAAGCCGTGGCCCCCCCGGCTCCCCGCGCTCATGGATTCCCCGGCTGATTTCGATTACAATCAACATGCCGTGAAAAAGAAAAAAACGATCGTTACCCCCCTCAGCGCAGCACTTTCCTATACCCCCGTCGAGCTCGGTTTTGGGACGAGCGGCTTGCGCGGTCGGGTGCGGGACCTCACGAGCCTCGAGGCGTGGGTGAACACCCGCGGCTTCCTCGCCTGGCTCCTCGGGCGCGGGGAGATCGCGTCGGGGGCGGCGGTGTTCGTCGCCGGTGACCTGCGTCCCAGCACGACCTCACTCGTTGCCGAGGAAGAGCTCCGGGGGGAGATCCTCCAGGCCGTGTGCCGGGCGGTCATCGACGCAGGCCTCACGGTCGCCTACCTCGGCCAGATCCCGACGCCCGCCCTCGTGCTCCACGCCACCGCGCATCGGGCGGCGGCGATCATGGTGACGGGAAGCCACATCCCCTTCGACAGGAACGGCATCAAGTTCACCCGCCCCTCGGGGGAGGTGCTGAAGGAGGACGAGCCGGACATACTGGAGAAGGTGCGCGCGGCGCGCGCGGCGGAGTACGCCCGCTCAGCCGCCGACAGCATCTTCGATGCCCGTGGAATGCTTTCTCCAGGGCATCGATTCGACCTGCCGGCCCCGCAGACGGAGGCGCGAACCCTCTACCTCGAGCGTTACACCGCGGCGTTCCCTCCGGGCATCCTCGCCGGAAAAAGGATCCTCGTGTGGGAGCATTCCGCCGTCGGCAGGGACGTCCTCGTCGAGGTGCTCACGGCCCTGGGCGCCGACGTCGTGCCCGCCGGCCGCAGCGACACCTTCGTGGCGGTGGATACGGAGGCGGTGAACGATCCCATGCTCCGGACCATCCAGGCCCTCGTGGACGGCCACGGGGGGGAGCGGATCGCCGCGGTGGTTTCCACCGACGGGGACAGCGACAGGCCGCTCGTGCTCGCGGTGGACAAGGGCCGGGTTNNGCGGATTTCCTCGGCGCCCGGCACGCGGCGGTTCCCGTCAGCGTCAACGATGCCGTCGATGCCTTCTGCACCCGGCGGGGGATCGCGCTCGTGAAGACCCGCATCGGCTCGCCCTACGTCGTCTCCGCTCTGGTGGAGGTCGGGTGGGAGGGCAACGGCGGGTTCCTCACGGGGGTCCCGTTCACGATCCGCGGCGGCGGAAGCATCGCACCCCTCCCCACGCGTGACGCGATCCTGCCATTGCTTTGCGTCCTGTGTGCGTCCGTCGGCGCGGGGCTTGGCCTTTCCGAGCTGCTGGACAGGCTTCCGCACCGGTTCGGAAGGTCCGCCTTCATCCGTGACTTCCCCATGGACGCCGCGCGGGAGATCATCCGATGGCTCTCCCCTTCGGATGGGTCTATCGTCGGTGCCCGGTTCGACGACGGGAAGATGCTCGTCACCGACCGGCAGGGAGCCGAACGCCCCGTCGGCGCATCCGAAGAGACGGGCGCGGAGCTGGAGGGGATCAGGGCGCGGATCGGAAGGTATTTCACCGAGGACGACGGGTTCCCGGAAATCCGGAAAGTGGAATGGCCCGACGGCGTGCGGATGACCTTCAGCAACAACGACGTCGTGCACATCCGCCCCTCGGGCAACGCACCCGAGATGCGCCTCTACGCGAACGCCGACTCGGAGCAGCGTGCCGCGCGCGTGGCGGAGAGGGGCGTCGCCGACGACGGCCTCCTCTGGCGGCTGGCGCGGGACGCTTCCGAGCGCATGGCGCTTGCCAGCTACGGGAGCGCGCCGCGTGCCCTGAGGCTCACCGGCGCGCTGCAGCATTACGCGTGGGGAGGGTACCAGTTCATCCCGCAGCTCCTCGGCAGGGAAAACACTGAGCAGCGCCCCGTCGCGGAGCTGTGGATGGGCACGCACGCCAGGGGCCCCGCTCTGGCGGACATCGACGGCACGCAGGTGCCGCTGGACCGGGTGCTCGCCAAGGACCCGTGGCTGACCCTCGGCACGGACGTGGCACTGCGGTATGCCGGCAGGCTCCCCTACCTCTTCAAGGTCCTCGACGTGCGCGTCATGGCATCGATCCAGGCGCACCCGTCGAAGGAACAGGCCGAGGTGGGGTTTGCGCGGGAAAACGCGGCCGGCATACCGCTCGATGCTCCGCAGCGCAACTACAGGGATGAAAACCACAAGCCCGAGGTGCACGTCGTTCTCACCGACTTCTGGATGCTGCATGGTTTTCGGCCCCTGGAGGAGATCGTCGAGGCGCTCGGCACAGAGCCCGAGCTTGCCCGCATCATGCCCGGCTTCGCGGAGAAAGCACGCGCTGCGGGGAAGGACCCGTCGATGCGCCAGACGCTCCTGCGGGAGCTGTACGCGCACGTCATGACCATGGCGCAGCCCCACGTCGACGCCCATCTCGACCCCCTGGTGAGGCGCCTCGAGGCGGAAGAGGCGGCCGGCGGCCTGGACAAGGATTCTCCCGGGTTCTGGGCGCTGCGCGCGGCGCGCAGCTTCCCTCTGGCGGGCGGTCACAGGGACCGGGGGATCCTGTCGGTATACCTCCTTAACCTCGTGCGGCTGCGCCCGGGGCAGGGCACCTTTCAGCCGTCGGGAACGCTGCACGCCTACCTCGAAGGGGCCAACGTGGAGCTCATGGCCAACTCGGACAACGTGCTGCGGGGAGGGCTCACCGCCAAGCACGTGGACGTGCCCGAGCTTCTGGCCACGCTCTCCTTCCGGGAGGGCAGGCCGCCGATCATCGAGGGCAGGGCCTCGTCGGAGACGAGCCGTGAATACGAGACGCCGGCGGAAGAGTTCGCGCTGGACCGCATCGAGGTGACGCAGGGCGTGCCGTACTCGGGAGGGCGGGAGCACAGCGCCGACACGCTCATCGTGGTGGAAGGAGCGGCGGCGGTGATCGCCGCGGGCCGCTCACTCGCGCTCCCCCGGGGCGGAATGGCCATGGTGCCGGCGGGCGTTCCCTACTCCGTTGCCGCCCGCTCTCCGCGGGCTATCGTCTTCAAGGCGGGGGTCCCCGCCGCCCCCTGACGTCGGCCCGCTACACGTAGCGCTGAGCGAAACGCTCCGCTGCAAGAGCCTGCAGCTTCTTCAGATCCTCCGCCCTGTCCTTGCGGCACACGAGCGTTGCGGTCGGTGTGTGCACGACCACGAGGTCGTCGCAGCCCAGCACGGCAATGAGATGCTCGGGGTCGCTGGAGGCCACGAGGCTGCCCGCCGTGTCGACGAGAAGCGTTTTTTCCGCGGCAATGGCATTGCCGGCGGCATCGTGAGGGCAGATTTCCGCGTACGCTGGCCATGAGCCGATGTCTTTCCACGACAGCGTCATGGGAACGGCGGCCACCGTCACGGCGCTGTCGCGCGAGGCGCGCTCCATGACGCCGAAATCGACGCTCGTCTTCTTCAGCCCGGGATAGGTCGAGGCGATGGTCGACGGGAAATCCTGCCCTCCCCAGGCCGCGGCAACCTTCGCGGCCCCCTGCGCCACCGAGGGCTCGTAGCGTTGCACACAATCGAGAAAGACCGAGGCCTTCCAGACGAACATCCCGCTGTTCCACAGGAAGCTCTCGGGCCCTTCGCCGACCCACCGCGCCGCGGTGGCCGCGTCGGGCTTCTCACGGAACTCAAGGACAACCCTCGCCCCCCCGTCGAGCGGCGCTCCGAGCCTCAGGTACCCGAACCCCGTCGCCGGATGGGTCGGCACGACGCCGAAGGTCACGAGCGTCGGCGCGGCCGACTCGGCAACCTCGAAGCCTGTCGCGAGGATCCGTCGGAAGGCGTCGGCGGGCTCGATGAGATGATCCGCGGTGAGGACTGCAATCGTCGCCCCGGGATCCTCACGTCCGATGACGGCGCTGGCGTAGGCCAGGGCGGCGAGGGTGTCCCTGCCCTCAGGCTCGCCGAGATAGCGCTCGGGGGCCAGTCCGCGGAGGTCGGAGAGGATCGCGCCGCGGTGCGCATCGTTGGCGCAGACCCAGCGGCGGGCTGCTGGAACCAGGCCCTCGAGCCGGTCGAACGCGAGGCTGAGGAGGCTCCTCCCCTGGATGAACGGGAGGAGCTGCTTGGGCGATGATCGTCGGCTCATCGGCCAGAGACGGGTGCCGGACCCGCCGGCAAGGATCACGGAGTGGCGCATCGGGTCGAGGATACCCCGGAGCCGACGCGGATACCAGATGAATTGTCCATGGCTTCCCCGCGGCTGTAGTATTGTGAGGCGAGAGGGGGAGGCATGGACTTCAAGACACGGACACTGAGGCGCTGGGACGACATCGCAGACTACCGCAGGTACGGGTGGCTCTTCCGCGGCCAAAGCGACGCGACGCAGAGGCTGGGCACGTCCCTCGAGCTCTGCTTCGATCGCCACCGCATCCCCACTGCGGCACGCACCGTCGTGGAGAAGGAGCTCCTGCGCGAGTTCAAGCGTGCCTACCAGCAGTACGCGTCGCACCTGCCCGCCGAGCAGTGCACCCTCGAGTGGCTCTCCCTCATGCGCCACCACGGCGCCCCGACGCGGCTGCTGGACTTCACCTACTCGATCTACGTCGCCGCCTACTTCGCGCTGGAGGATGCCGAGGAGCGCTGCGCGATCTGGGCGGTGCGCCTGTCCTGGGCCTACGAGGAGACGCGCAGGCTGTTCAAATCGTCAGACAAGAGGTGCGACCTGCTGGACCGCGAACGCCTGGAAGAGAACGACGAGGCCCTCTTCGCCGCGACCTTTCTCGATCCCCCCTTCGTCCCGTCGGCGTGCCCGCTGAATCCCTTCCGGCTGAACGAGAGGCTGCGGATCCAGAAGGGCATCTTCCTCATCCAGGGGGACATCACGATCCCTTTCGAGGAGAACCTCAAGTCCCTCCCCGGCCACGACGAGGAGACAAACGTCGTGCGTATCGAGATCCCGAGGTCGCTGCAGGAGGAGGCCATCGAGCATCTCTACTACATGAACATCACGCGCACGAGCCTCTTCCCGGGGTTGGACGGTTACGCCCGGGCGCTGAGGATCTACCACCCGATCTTCAACGCGAAGGAGTGGACGCCGGACGAGGGCTGATGCGGGTGAGCCTACGATACGGATTCCACCGTGTCCCGCTCCGGATCGAAGTTGATGAAGCGGCGGAAAGATCGCTTCACCGTCATGGGCACGCCGAATGCCAGCGCCGCCGCGAAGCTCCCGCTGATGAGCATCCCGATCGGCAGGAACTCTGCAAGCACGCCTCCCAGGGCGAAGGCGAGAGGCAGAAGGCCCTGCATGATCATGGTCATGAGGGAGAAGACCTTTCCCCTCATGTTCTGGGGAACGGCCATCTGCATGACCGCCATGATGAACACGTTGAGGATCCCGTCGCCCAGGCCCGCCAGGCCGAGGAACGCGAGGGCGAGGGGGAAGCTCCCGATGAAGGGAAACGCGATCAGGCATGCCATGGACAAAAGACCGCACGCGATGAACCAGAAATGCCGCCGCGCTGCCGGCACCTTCACAACTGCCGTGAGGGCCATGCCGAGGAACATGCCGCCCATGAACAGGGCGATGGCAAGGCCGTAGCGCGCCGGGCCCAGCGCGGGGTTCCTCTGGTAGAACGGGAGGATGAGCATGATCGCCATATTGGCGAAGAAGTTGAGAACCGCCGAGGTGATCATGAGGAAACGCAGCCCGCGGATCTTCCAGACGAAAGCCAGGCCGCCCTTCAGATCGGTCCAGAAATGCATCTCCTTCTGGTCGTGGTGCACGCCAGGAAACCGTGCGAACAGCAGGCAGCCGGCGGAAAACAGGTAGGACAGACCGTTGAACAGGAAGAGGAACGGCGCGCCGATGAGCTGGAAGAGAAAGCCTCCCGCGGAGTTGCCCACGATGTTGCCGCCGGTCTGAAGCATGCTGAACACGGAGTTCGCCTGCACGACTTTTTCACGAGCCGTGATGTCGGGAATCACGGAGAGCACCGACGGGGAGAAGAATGCGCCGCAGACTCCGTCGATGATGCCTGCAATGAATACCATCCAGACCTGCAAGACCCCCAGCAGCGCTGCGGCGGCCACGGCGGCCACCACGGTCCCGCGGATGACGTCCATCCCGATCATCAGCCTGCGCCTGTCGAACCGATCGACGATGACTCCCGCCACCGGGGAGACGAGGATCCGGGGCAACAGTGAAGCCGCCATAAGGCCGCCCATGAGGCCTGTGGATCCCGTCGTGGAAAGGATCCAGAAACCCAGGGCAATGTTGTAGACGACGTCGCCGAGGATCGAGACGAGCTGCCCTTGCCAGAGCAGGAGGAAGCTCGCCGTCCAGAGCTTGCCGGCTGCAGCGGGCGGGTTGGTCGCAACGGATAGCGGTTCCCTATCCAATTCTGCACGAGCATTCAAAGTGTCCACTCTCGACTCCTTCATATTTGATAAACATATAAATTAATTCGCCATTCAAGTCAATATAAACTTCAAAAAATCAATCTTAAATTAATTTTTTAAATATTAGTCAAACAAAGAGCCGTGCCGCTGGGAATGGACTGCCCCGCGGCCGGCTCTATCAGGCGATCTCAGGCATCCTTGCGCGCCACTGCCTCGTGGTGGAGCAGTGACTCGACCGCCTCCCTGTTTTTCCACAGTGCGCAGCCGTCCGACGTTTCGGCGAACAGGTGGTGGTTCTCCCGCATCGCCGTGAGGAAGGGAGAG
>PLNO01000274.1 GCA_003141795.1 Spirochaetaceae bacterium
CGGGAGACCGGTGACAGGAAGCGGCAGGCAACGCTCGATCTGGCCCGTCTGTACGTGTACAGCGGGGACAAGCGCGCGGATACCGGCCTCACCCTCCTCCAGCCCCTCATTGCGGAGGGCACGCCGCAGTTCGCTCCGCAGGCGCAGATCCTCGCGGGGGAATACTACTATCGAAAGAGCAATCTTATAGAAGCGGCCCGTCAGCTCGTTGCCGCCGCGGTGATCCCCAAGGTCGATCCGACCGTCGCCGCCTCCGCGCTGTACAGGGCCGCGGAGATGATGCAGCTGGCGAAGAAGCCCGACGAGGTTGCAGCGCTCGTGAAGAGGCTGGAGGCGGGGTTCCCCGCTTCCGACTGGACCGTGAAAGCACGGCTCCTCGAAGGGGGCGCGAAATGAGGCGACGAACGGCGCTTGTCCTGCTGCTTGCAGCGCTTTCCGTCGGAAGCTCGTGGGCGCAGACCGCGCAACAGTCAGGACAGCAGAGTGCGTCGCCGGCTGGCGGACCGGGTGAGCCCGAGATCGTCATGCCGCAGGTCGTGCTGCAGATCGAAGACCTCAGCGTGGAGAAGGTGGAGGCGCAACTTCCTCCAGAGGATGACCTGCTCCCNNTCCCCGTGCTCAGTGAAGGGGAGCTCGCCGTGGGCGAGCCTTCGATCCCCGGCCCGGGAATCGATACGGAGCCCGTCGGCACGCCCGCCTCGAACCGATTCCTCTCCTCTGAAGTGAACCTCGGCACGGGTACTTTGAACAACATCGTGGGCAGCGTCTCCTTGAAGACGCTCGGCGCCGATCCGCGCTTCTCCCTGCAGTTCGCGCACGAAACCATGGACGGCTTCTCCAGGGGCGGGATCTCGACCTACCAGCCGGGATCCGGTTACAGCCTGCGCACCGACGACCTGAACGGCGGGTTGAAGTTCCGTCTGGGCCCTGTCGACACAGACCTCTCCGGCGCCTTCGCGGAGAGGGAAACGGGGCTTCAGGGGCAGGCAGCAGCCTATACCGCTGCGCTATCCCGGACGCTCAACGCCACGGCGTCATTCTCCGCCACCCCCCTCGACTGGTTGAGCCTCAACGGCGCCGTGGGGGGGACCTACGATTCGCTCACGCTCGAGGGCGGAACGCCGCTGCAACTCATGGGCGCGAGCGTCTCACCGTCCCTTTCAGCCGACGCCCGGTTCGGCAACGTCACGTTCGGGCTTTCCACCGGCTACACGTATCGTAGCGATACGGCAAGCCCGGTGCCCGACCTCCACAGGTTCACGGCGGATGCAACATTCGGCCTGAGTCTCCCCGCGACGTTCCTCGTGGACGGCTCGGCGGGCTGGTTCTGGAACAGCGCGGGGCTGAGCCTCTTCCCGTTCTCCCTTCTCGTCACCGGCACCCCCTTCGAGTTCTTCACGATGTCCCTGGGCGGAGGGTACAAGGTCGTCCCGTACGATATCGGTGACATTCTCGCGGCCAGCTCTTTTGCGCTGCCGGCGGGGATCTCCGATGACCGTGGGTGGTACGGGGACGCCTCGGTGCAGCTTGCCTTCACGCGGGACCTTGCCGTCACCACGAAAGTCTCCTTCATGGCGAGCGAGGCGCTGCCGGTGGGCTCCCGGACGCAGGATCCGACAACGGGGCTCTTTACCATGACGCAGGGCGCGCATAACGAGCTCTCCACCGACCTCGGCCTCCGCTGGGGAATCACGCAGGCATTCTCCCTGTCCGCGAAATGGACCCACCAGTACCTGGATACCGCCTTCTTCAGCACGTCAGATTCCTTCAGCGCCGAGCTTCTCGGCCTGGACTCCGCGGGGCGTTTCGGCGGCAGCATCTCCGTGCTCGTTGCACCGACGGTGACGCAAGTCCTGCAGCAGCCCGTTCTGCGCATGTCAGGTTTCTGGAAGGTCGCGGACTCGGTGAAGCTTCAGCTGGAAGGGGATGATCTCCTGCAACCGCTGACGGGTACCTCCCGGCTCGACATCCCCCCCTACGTGTCTCCGGGCTTCAGGATCATCGCCTCCTTGAGCATGAGCCTATGAGTGACGTTGTCCTGGACGGTCGGACATTGGACAGGCGGCGGATGCTGATCAGCATGGCAGCCGCCTTGCTCGCGCACGTAGCCGTGGTCCTCGCGCTGATCCTGGGGGTGGGCGCGCGGATCGAGCCCGCGCAGGAGCCACCCGTGACAATCGACGTGCAGATCGCCTCAGCGCCCGTGGGCCCTGTCGGCGCGGGCTCAGGCTCGGTGGCAGTGCCCGCGTACGCCCCCGCTGCACTCCCGGCAGCTCCGGCGGGTGGAGGCCAGCCAGGCGGGGGCGGCGGAGGGGCGGGGGATTTCGTGATACCGACTCCGCGCGGGACACCCGATCCCAGCGCTCCCATCGTCCCTGCCACCTCGGGCTTCCGTGAGGCGGGAGGAAGAACGGGCGCGACAGGAAATCTCCCCTCTGTTCAGGAGCAAAGTACCGCTCCGGCAGTGCCCCCCGTGCAGTCGGGGAAGGGGACTGGTGTGGGAGCCGGCACGGGAAGCGGATCGGTACAGCATTCAGGCCAGGGCGTGGCCGTCTCTGGTTCCGGGGGAACCGGGACGGGCGGGAATCTCGATCTCAGCCAGCTCGACAAGGCGATTTCCGGCTCACAGGCCGGCGGTACGGGCAAGGCAGGCGGCGGGTCGGGCCAGGGAACGGGGACCCAGGCGGGGACCGGTACAGGGACGGGCGGCGGGACGGGCACGGTCAAAGGTGGCGGCGGGTCGGGATCGGGAACCTACAGCGTGGTCTGGGATCAGCCGGACGCCAGCAAGGGGAGGAACCTCGTCTCCGCCCCCTCCCCCAGGATCCCCTCCTGGGTCAGCAGCCAGGGGCTCACGCTCAGGGTCACCGTGGCCTTCACCCTCACGCAGAGCGGCGTCATCTCCACGGTAACGGTCGAGCAGTCGTCGGGCTACGCCGACGTCGACGCGGCGGTCATCGACGCGATCCGTCGCTGGCGCTTCACCCCGTCCAAGGCCACCGGCACCGTCGACGGGGTCATCCCCTACGTGATCAAGGCGGGTTAGAGCTCCGTTCTGCATTGACACCCTGGGGCGAGTGGCGATATTATCGTAAAAACTCCTGGGGAGGGGACAATGATTTTCTCTATCGGTGACCTGATCACCCTTGTCGTCGTCCTTCTCATTCTTGTCATATACCGCGCGCTCGACAGGAACAACAGATCCCTTGAAAAGCTCAAGAGATTCAGCGACAAGATATCGGAAAACCTCTCTGCGTTCGTCGACGGGAAAACCTCGGAGGTGAAGAACCTCTCCCTGGAGCTCCAGGCCAGCCTCAAGACGGGCAAGGAGATCCTCGCCCGGGCCCGGGGCGTGGAGGAGATCCTCCAGAACCGATCCGGCGACATCGACGCGATCCAGAACAGGCTCTCCGAATACGACAAGGCGCTTGCCGAGCTCACGGCGATGTCCGCGCGTGTCGACAAGAACCTCCTGCGGATCAGGGACGAATCCGAGGTCGTCGAGGGGATCGGCCGCAGGATCGGCGAATCGGCCGAACGCCTGCAGGCCATCGAGCAGAGGATCCCCGACGTCGAGAAGGGGTTTGCACGGCACGCGCAGGAGTCACTCGCGGCAGCGGCCTTGGAGGTTTCAGCCCATGCCGAGCAGAAGGTGGCAGCCCTCTCCGCGACCCTTGTGGAGTCGGAAAAGCACGTTAAGGATTATTCCACGTACCTCTCCCGGCTCGAGGCTCGCGAGGAGCAGGTGGAGAAGGAAAGGCTCGCCGGTCTGGCGAAGTCACTCGATGCGTTCGACGCCGACCTGCGGGGCCGTCTCTCTGCCGCCGCGCAGCGCGGAGAGACACTGGAGGACGAGGTGTTCACCCGCCTCTCCTCCCGCATCCAGGCGGATGAATCCTCCCTGGCCAGGAGCATGGAAACCATCGAGCAGCGGATCTCCGACTATCAGGGGGACGTCGATTACCGCGTAAAGGCCCTCGAGGAGGGGAACGCCGACGTTGATGCGCTGCGCGCATCCCTCTCGGAGACGATGGAGAAGATGGCCGCGGGCGTGCGCACGGAGATGAAGGGGATCGGCGCGGAGCTCGTTGCGGGGTGGACCGCGGAGATCGCCAGCGCCGCATCGGCCCGGGAGCAGATCCATGCCGGCATGGCGGAGCTGGAGACGGGCCTGGGGGCTCTAAAGACCAAGGCGTACCAGGACGTGGAGAGCAAGCTCTCCGTGTTCGAGGACGAGTTCTTTGCCGACCTGCGCGCCCGGTCCAACGCCATGCAGGAGAAGTTCCAGACCTGGCAGGCGGAGATGGAGAAGCGCGCTCTTGCCTTCGAAGCCGACGTCAAGGAGCGCATGAGCACCGCGGACGAATCGGTGCAGACCCTTCGGGAAACCCTTCGCGTCGACATCGACAAGGTGAAAAAGGACGCCTCCGTTTCCTTCGAGAAGGACCTCGCCGTCGTGCGGGATTCGATGGAAGCCTCCGCGCGCCGCATGAGCCGCGAGATCGAATCGGGAATGAAGGAGCTTGCCGGGTCCCTTGAGGCCGGGCGCAAGGAGCTTGCCGAGCTGTTCGAAGGATCGCGCGCTGAAATCAACGTGTGGGAGGAGAAGACGAGGCAGCAGCTCGCGGAGGCTGAGCTTGCCATCGCCGACAAGATCTCCACCCTTTCGACGGAAGCAGGGGCTTCCATCGGGTCCATTCGCGACTCCTTCGTGTCGCAGAAGGAGGACCTGCTCGTGTCCACGAATGAAGAACGCATGGGCCTGCGCAAAGAGCTCAGCGGCATGGCAGAGGCCATCTCAACGCACCGTGAGGAGCTGAAGCGCACCACGGACACCGCCATGGAGGCGCTGCGCGGGCAGCTCGACGCGTTCCAGCTCGAGACGCAGAAGCGTATGCGCGACATGCAGACCGACGT
>PLNO01000266.1 GCA_003141795.1 Spirochaetaceae bacterium
CATGTGCACGGACTGCGAGAAGACCTCCGAGTCGGGCCGGGCGAAGTAGATCAGCTCGAAGATGCAATGCGCACGCCTCTGCCCCGAGGGCATGGGAAGCTTCTCCGACCTGACGGTGGTGCCGTCGACGATGAGGAGCTCCCCCGGGGCCACCTCGCGGATGTCGCGCGCTTCGAACATCTCAAGCGCGCACGTCTCCGAGGCCACGAGCACCTGACCTTCGCGGGTACCCACTACCAGCGGCCGAAACCCGTACGGATCGCGCACGGCGTAGAGCTTGTTGTCGTGCATCATGAGGAAGCAGTACGCGCCCTCGATGATGCCGAGGCATTCGATGAGGGCATCGTGGAAGCTCGCGGCGCGCGATTTCGCGATGAGGTGCAGCAGGAGCTCCGTGTCGCTCGTGCTCTGGAAGATCGAGCCTTCCTCCACGAGCCTCTTCTGCAGCTCTTCGGAGTTGGAGATGTTGCCGTTGTGCGCGAGGGAGATCTCCCCCTTGCTGCAGGAGACGACGATGGGTTGGGCGTTTTCCAGCTTGTTCGTGCCGTGCGTGGAGTAGCGCACGTGGCCGATCCCCAGGCACGAGGGGTGGCTCTCCTGCAGGTAGTGGGAGAGGGCCGTGGTGACCATTCCCACGCTTCTGTACGATTTGATGCGGCCGTGGCGCTGGTAGGCGAGCCCCGCGCTCTCCTGGCCCCTGTGCTGGAGGGAAAAAAGGCCGTAGAAGAGCAGCTCGGGCATGTTGACCTCCTCCAGAGAGGAGATCCCGATGACCCCGCAATGATGACGAAGCGTATCGCCGCCGTCTTCCACGCCGGAATGAAACACGAAAGCGAGGGGAGCGTCAATCCCGGAGGTAGCTCTCCAGAATCTCCTCGTACTCCGCGATGCTCTCCGCGAAGACGACGTTCTGGCGGAGCATGGCACCGCCCTCGAGGCCCTTCGTGTAGGCGACGAAGNNGCGAAGTGCTTCCGCATGTCCCGGCAGGCCTTTTCCTCGCCGACAGCCTGGGAGAGCATGCGGAGGTGCTCCATGGCCGTGGAAAGCTTCGCGACCGCGTCGACGTGCGGGGGCTCATTGCCCGAAAGCAGCGCGATGGCCTGATTGAAGATGAAGGGGTTGCCGAGGGCTCCGCGGGCGATCATCACCCCGTCGCAGCCGGTCTGCCCCAGCATCTTCACGCAGTCCTCCGCCGTGAACAGGTCCCCCGAGCCGATCACCGGCACGGGGCAGGCCTGCTTGAGGATACGGATGTGCTCCCATTGCGCTTTGCCGGTGAATGCCTGTTCCTTCGTGCGGGGATGCAGCGTGCGCAGGGACGCTCCTGCCTTCACCGCTGCCTCGGCCGCTGCGAGGTAGGTGAGAGACGACGAGTCCCACCCGAGGCGCAGCTTGACGGAGAGGGGAATGTCGGTCTCCGACCTCATCGCCGCAACCATCTCCCCGATGAGGGCGGGGCTGCGCATGAGCACCGCGCCGCAGCTGGTCCCCGTCACCTTCGGCACCGAGCAGCCGCAGTTCAGGTCGATGATGGCGGGCTTCAGGGAAGTGATGCGGCGGACTGCCGCTGCCACGACGCTTGCCGACCCGCCGAAGATCTGGAACCCCGTCAACGTCTCGTTCGGCGCCTTTTCCAGCAGCCGCAGGGTGGTCCCGTTGTTGCGCATGAGCGCGTCGGCGGAGGTCATCTCCGTGAAGCACAGCGCCGCCCCGTGGGTGACGCAGACCGACCGGAAGGCCGCATCCGAGTAGCCGGCCATGGGCGCGAACCACACGTTGCCCGGGATGACGAGCTGTCCGACCCTCACCGGGTGCGCGAGACTTGTATCAGGCGAGGCCAAAGAGCTTGAGGCTGTTTGCGTAGAGCGTTTCCGTCAGCTCCTCCACGGGAACCTCCCGCAGCTGCGCGATGAACGCCGCGGTCTCGTTGATGTAGGAGGGCTTGTTGCGCTTGCCCCTGTGAACGGCGGGCACCATGAAAGGGGCCTCGCTCTCGATGAGCATCCGTTCGGCGGGGATCTTCTTGGCCGTGTCCTGGAGGTTGCGGGCATTGCGATAGGTGACGTTGCCGGCAAAAGAGATCCACAGGTTGAGCTCCAGCGCCTTCTTGGCGTACTCGTAATCCTCCGAATAACAATGGAGGATACCGCCTCTCCGCGGGAGGCGCTCCCTGAGGATTTCCAGGACGTCGGAGCCGGCGTCCCTGTTATGGATGATAACAGGAAGCGACAGCTTCTCCGCCAGCTCCAGCTGTCGGATGAACAGCTCCACCTGCGAGTCTCGATCCCCGAACTTCCGATAATAATCGAGACCGATTTCTCCAATGGCGACGATCCGGGGCAGTTTGCTCCCGTCCATGATCTTCTCTTCCCAGTCGTCTCCAGGCTGTTGGACAGAGGAGGGGGAGACCCCAATGCTGTGGTAGATCTGAGATTCCGTTTTCAGGTTCTCATACAACTGAGCGAAGTCGATCAGGTTGTTGGAGACAGTGACGAGGTGTTCAACCCCCTCCTGTCGGGCTTCCTGAACGATGATCAATTGATCGATCGGGTCTTCGGTAATAAGCCCTATGTGTGCGTGAGTATCGAAATAGCGCATACATCTCCGATGAATAAAGGTTTCGAAAGAGTCCGCTCTTCATCTCTCGATTTTCAGAAAGGATATCACGGTGACAGTGTCAAGTCAAATTTTTTTTATACGGGGTAGCGTGACGTCAAGAGTGAACAGTTTCGCCGTTTGTCGCAGCATTCCTGCCGAAAGAGGTGGCGGTCATTTGACAAATCTATCGTACTATGGTAACGTCAACACGAATTTCTTATACTATCTGACTGAGACGATTTATTGAGAGGTTGAAAAGGAAGACGCCTTGCCTGTCACCCAGTACAAGAAGGTCGAAAAGGAATTTGCCGACAGGATAGGGTCCCGGTTACGTCGCGTCTGGGTATCCATCGGCAACTTCTTCAAGTATGTCATGGTCAAGGGGAAGCAGCGGTTTACCGTCATGCTCATTCCCCATTCGGAAAAGAAGATATTCAATTTCCAGATCTCGTTCTTCACGCTCATTTTCGTGACGTTCACGCTCGGCATCGTGCTCCTCGGTTTCTTCGTGCTCGCCACGCACTTCACCTACACCAACGAACAGAACGTTCGGTTGAGCCTGGAACGGGACGCCAATGAGAAGACGCTCACCAGCCTGAAGGACGAGATTTCTTCCATCCGCACGGCGGGACGGCATTTCAAGACGAGCATGGACAGCGTGCTCTCCGCCATCGACAGCCTCGACAAGCCCGCCCCCACCGCGGTGAACAGCACGAACATCGTAGCCTCCAACTTCCCGTCCTTCCCTGAGGACGCCACCACGCCGGGGGCGGAGAACGTCAGGGAGTTGAGCGACCTGAAGAGCCTCACGAGCCTGCTGGGCAATTCCGTGCAGTCGCTGGATTCCATCGGCAAGGTCCTCACGATGTACAACGACCTCCTTGCCAACACGCCCACCTACTGGCCGCTGAAGGGCGCCCAGGGCATCATCACCACGCGGTTCGGCTGGACCACGAACCCGTTCACCAAGGTCGGGTACATGCATACCGGCGTGGACATCGCGTGGGGCGTCGGTACGCCCATCGTGGCCACCGCGGACGGCACGGTGATGGAGACCAGCTACTCGGCGGACCTCGGGAACTTCGTGACGATCCAGCACAAGTACGGTTTCTACACCCGCTACGCGCACATGAGCGCATTCGCGGGCAAGCACAAGGGGGACCACGTCAACCGCGGTGACGTCATCGGCTACATCGGCGTCACGGGCCTGACGACCGGGCCGCATCTTCACTACGAGGTCCGACTCGGATCGCAGTACGTGAACCCCATGCAATTCCTGTCGATCACGCCGGCGAACCTCTCCGTCGCTGTCGGCGGAAGGAGCAGCGATTGAGCGACCCCAACGTCACGGATGACGCCTTCATCAATTCCATCATCGGGGAAGGCACGCGGTTCAAGGGGGAGTTCGACCTGAACGGCCTCCTGCGCATCGACGGCGACTTCACCGGTGTCATCCGCACCAAGGGCAAGGTCCTCGTGGGAAAAAACGGCAGAGCGGAATGCACCCTGAACGCCGGCACGGTCGTGGTCGGCGGGGTCGTCCGCGGCGAGATCATCTCCACGGAGAAGGTGATCATCCTCTCCACCGGACTGGTTCTGGGAAACATCACGACGCCCCGGCTCATCATGGAGGAGGGCGTCATCTTCAACGGTTCCTGCAAGGTGACCGCGCCCCCCGTGCCCGATAACGGACGGGCAATCCCCCCGAACGGCCAGAAGGTTGCGAGCCCTGCCGCTCCGAGGGAAGCGGTCGCGGCCCAGGATCAGAAGCGCTGATACAGGGCTTCGATGGCGCGCATCGATTCGCTGGGGGAGCCGTACCAGTACCCGGTTCCCGACAAGAAGAAAGCGGGTCGAAAGGACAAGGCGCAGAGGCGCGTGTTCTCCGACCTCGTCGATTCCGCGGCGGAAAACGCGGAGCCTGACACGGGGGGCTGGGATGACCCCGGCAAGAGGCACACGGTGGAGGAGCTCCTCGACGAGGTCTTCTCCGCGGGAGACCAGCTCAAGAAATCCCCCACCTTCGACGCCGTCAGGGATTACCGCCAGAAAGTAAGGGATTTCGTGACCTACGCGGTACAGCACAGCATCAGCGTGGAGGAGACCACCTCGGGCACGAACATCCTGAAGCGCAAACGGTTCACCCTTGTGAAGGTGATCGACGAGAAGCTCGAGGCGCTGGCCGCCTCCGTGCTGGGTGCCCAGAAGGAGCAGTTCGCCATCCTCGCCCAGATCGACGAGATCAACGGGCTGCTCGTGAACCTCGTGTCCTGAATCCGAACGAAAGAGGAGCATGTCGCATGAGCGATAACGACGATACCCCCATGGAAGACACGCCCGAGGACTCCTTCGAGGAGGAACAGTTCCACGACGATTCCTCGATCGACTCCGAGTCCGGTAGTCCGGCCCAGACCCCTGCGGGTGCTGTGCGGAGGACCGCGGTCGGGGACCGGGAGCTGTGGCGCGTCAAGGTGATGTATTCCAGCGCAACCGAGTTCTGCGACGCCCCCGAGGGGATCGTGCTCGAGGTCGGCGCCATGGTGGTCATCCCCACCCGCTACGGCAACGAGCTGGGCAAGGTGCTGGGCAGGGAAACCGACGTTCACGGCGGGGAGGCGGAGATCCACACCATCCTCCGCATGGCAAGCGATGCGGACCTCGCGCACGTGCAGGACAACGACTTGAAGGAGGGCCGTGCTTTCGAGCTGTGCCGGGAAAAGATCTCGGCGCGCGGCCTCGACATGAAGCTCGTGAGCTCCCACTACCTGCTGGACGAGCAGAAGATCCTGTTCCTCTTCACGGCGGAGAACCGCGTCGATTTCAGGGAGCTGGTGAAGGACCTCGTTTCCGTATTCAAGATGCGCATCGAGCTGCGGCAGATCGGCGTCCGCGACGAGGCGCGGGTCGTTGGAGGGGTGGGCATCTGCGGCAGGGCGCTGTGCTGCAATGCCATCACCGACAAGCTGCGGCCCGTTTCCATCAAGATGGCCAAGGAGCAGAACCTCACCCTCAACTCCATGAAGATCTCCGGTCCCTGCGGCCGTCTGCTCTGCTGCCTGTCCTACGAGTTCGACGTGTACCGGGAGGTGCGCCACGCGCTTCCCACGCTGGGGACGAGGATCAGGTTCGAAGGGGAGGAGTTCAAGCTCACCGACATGAACGTGCTGACCCGCAGGGTCAGGTTCCAGGGCGAGTCGGGGAGGGTGCTCGATCTCGGTTTCGATTCCCTCAGCCGCAACCAGGCGACCCAGGCCTGGGAGCTGCAGGTACGCACCGGCCCCGGCGATCCGGCGACCACGGAGAAGAAATAAAAAGGGGCTGTCCAAAAAGGGC
>PLNO01000321.1 GCA_003141795.1 Spirochaetaceae bacterium
CAGACCGACGATCTGGCGGCTGAAGGCGAAGAACAATCCGTACGCGGCCGTACAGAGGACGATCGTGGCGCCGAGGGAAATGAGGAGGGCTGAGCGGACCCGTCCCAAGCTCCCCGCGCCGTAGTTGTACCCGATGAGCGGCTGCACTCCCTGGCGGATCCCGATGATGGGCATGAGCATGAGATTGGTGAGGCTCGATGCGATGCCGATCACCGCGATGCCGGTATCGCCCCCGTAGCGTCCTACGGCGACGTTTGCCAGAATGAGGGTGGCCGCCGTTGCGATCTGCATGAACCACGGCGCCACCCCGACCCCGACGATGTCCCGGACCGCGGAGGCCCGCAGGCGCAACGCGGAGAAACGGAGACGGAGACCCGTTGTCGTGCGGAGGTATACGGCGAGGAGCCACACGACCACGACGGCCTGCGCGATATCGGTGGCGAGCGCCGAACCGGCAATCCCGAGCTTCAGCCCGAAGATGAAGAACGGGTTCAGCGCGCAGTTCACCCCCGCGCTGATCACCATCGTGAGGAGCGCCGTGACGGGATTTCCCTGGCCGCGGATCATGTTGTTGAGCGTGAAGGCCATGACCTGAAGAAACAGACCGGGGAGCAGGACAGTCGTGAAGCGCACGGCGTAGTCGATCGTCGCCGGCGTTCCCCCGAAGAAGAGGAGCAGGGGACGCATGAAAACGGCGGTGACGGCCACCATGACAACCCCGATGATCGCCGCGAGGGTCGTGCCGTTGCCGACGACAGTTTCGGCGTCCTCCCGTCGTCCCTCTCCCAGCCGCAGGGAGATGACCGACGACGCGCCATGGCCGACGAGCATGGAGAAGGCCTGCACGAAGAGGATGAGGGGGAAGACCACCGCGACGCCGGCAAGTGCGTCCGNNCCCGTTGACGAGCATGCCGGCAACTGAGGGGATAGAGAACCGGGCTACCAGCGCGCCGACGCCGTCCCTGCCCATTGCCTCCTGATTGTCTTTCATCGCAGGCCCTCCTCCGGGAACATACGCCGGGCTGCCTCGATATCGATATCGAGCCCGAGCGCCGCAACGCCCGCGAGCGACTCCCGCCTGCGGGGGATCTCCTCCTCGCCCGCGTCCGGATCGAGGAGCGTGCCCGCTGCCGCCAGGAGGACCTCGACGAGACCGATGGGGGACGCACAGGAGCAGACGCCGTCCCGCACACCCTGTTCGACGATCCGCGCAATATGACGGGCAAACCTTTTCACCATGACGGTGTTCGTTTTCGTGTGGATATCGATGTACTTCATCCGGTGGAGCCGGGAAAAGTGCCGGTTGTTCAGCTCCCCGAGAACGGCCGCCACCGCTTCCAGCTTGTCGACGAACGGGGCGCTTCCGCTGGCGATCTCCGCGAGCCCAGCCTCACCCTCTTCAGCGTAGCGGGCCACGATGGCGTCGACGATCCCCTCTTTCGAGTCGAAGTGGTAGTACAGGGTGCCCTTTGCCACGCCCGCCGCATTGGCGATCGCGTCCATCGGCGTCGATTCGAAGCCCTGTGCGATGAAGAGGTCGACGGCGGCGTCGAGGATGGAGCTTTGGGTGTCTGTCGACCGTGTCTCGCGGTTCATGCTGCCTCCATGTTGTACTGACCGTCAGTCCAATATATCACTAAACTGACGGTCAGTCAATAGCGGCATCGGGATTCCGCGTTCAGTCAGAGCTTCTCGGACTCCTCGCAGCGACTTTCACGAGGCCGAAGGGACCGACTGCGGATCGGCGCGTTGCCACCCGCGGCGCCCCTTCAAGCGCCCCGTTATGCTTCCGAGGCGTCAGGCTCCAGCGGCTTCGCCGCGGCCATGCCGCGGTAGGCGCGCAGGTAGAGCGCTCCCCCCAGGATCACGATCACCGACAGCACGAGGATGAGGTTGCTGTACGCGAAACCCTTCGACACCGAGGGAAGGGCAAAGAGGCGGGCGTTCAGCCAGTTGCCGGCGAGCAGCTTGCCCACCACGGTGGTTCCGATGGCACCCGCCATCGTCCCCGCGAGGTTGAACAGGCCCATGCCGACCCCTGTATCCTCCGCGGGCAGTGTCAGCGATACGCTGTTGGCCATGGCGGTCTGGAAGAGGGAAAAGCCGACGTAGTTGAGGACCAGCGCCCCGGCTATGAAGAATGCGGAAAAGCTCAAGAGGAACGATATGGCGAGCAGGCTCACGACGAGCAAAGCCAGACCGATGGCAACGACGAAGCTGTTGCCCCGGCTGTCGGCGAGCTTTCCGGCGATGGGACCGAATATCACGGAGCTGATCGCCCCTGGGAAGAGGAGGAGACCGATCTGGCTCGGGTTCAGGCCGTGGATCTCATTGAGCATCAGCGGTATGAGGAAGAGGAACCCCAACACGCAGAAGAACAGGGCGAAACCGACGATGACTCCGCTTCGGAACCGCGCATTGCGGAACAGGGACGGCTTGATGAAGGGCTCCGCCGCGGTGAAGATGCGGAGGATGAACAGGCCGAGCAGAACGACGAAGGCCACCAACGCGTACCACCAGCCGAAGTTCAGATACACGACGAGCGCCCCGAGATCCAGCGCGATAAGCGCTGCCCCGATGATGTCCACGCTTCCCTGCCGCCGTGGCTCCCGCGGCAGCTCCCGAGCGAGAAAGGGAAGCGCGATCGGGACGAGGATCGGGATGAGGAACAGATAGGCCCAGCTCAAGCGCGCCGATACGAATCCGCCGATCACCGGTCCAAACCCTATGGCGAGCGATACCGTGGACGTGATGATCCCGAATACCCGGCCGCGATGCGAGGGCTCGATGTAGCGGGCTGCAACCACGAATATGAGGGCGGGGATGGCAGAGCCGCCCATGCCCTGGATCGCCCGGGCGGTTATCACCAGCGGATAGGAGGATCGCACGGCGAATCCCATGAGGGAGCCCGCCACGTACACGACGACCCCGATGATGATGAGGCTACTGAGGTTGTAAATGTCGGACAGCTTGCCGTAGATCACCGATCCGATCCCGAAGAACACCATGAAGATCGTCGTCATCCAGCTCACCCCCGAGGCGGTGAGGGAGAACTGGTGGGCGATCATCGGCGTGGACACATTGAACATCGTCTCGTTCAGCACGGCGAAAAATATGAGATAGACGATCCACGGGACGAGCCGCCGTGGGTTCATCATGAAATGGTCACTCAAGAAGCGCTCCTTATCTGGTGGCGGGCAGGTGTGCGATCCGGGGTGCATCCGCCACGCGCGCCGCGGCGATCCATTCCCCGGCTTCCTCGAGCGGGTCATCCTGCAGGCAGCACAAACGCCGCTGCGCGTCGTGACGACGCGTGATGAGCCCGGCTCTTTCGAGAACCTTGAGATGCTTCGTGATGGCGGGGAGCGTCATGTCGAACGGCTCGGCCAGCTTCGTCACGCACGTCTCCCCTCTGCAGAGGGAGGCGAGGATCCGGCGGCGCGTGGGATCCGCGAGTGCCGCGAAGGTCAGGCTGAGCCGGTCAGGACTATGATCGTTCTGTGCCATCGTTGTTCACCAGGTGGTAAAATAAGGAAAACTCTATAGAGGGTCAAGAAAATTATTAACGCAGGCAGGGGCCTGCGCTGGCGGCNNCCGCGCTACACGGCGACCGTCTTATCGAAGCGGTGCGTGCGGACTATGATGGCGGCACATCTTCCATCGAGGATCCTGTCATGCGCAAAGATCTCACGTGGGGCTGGCTGATCCTGCTCGTCGTCCTGCTCGCACTGGTCGGCTCCGCGGTCTACTCCCTGGTCGCGCTGTTCTCTTCGGGGCCTTCGAGAGGCGACCACCTCGTCCACCTCGGCCAATGCCTGGTCGGCATCGCAGTCATGTTCCTCCCGTCGCTTTTTGAAAGGCGCCTGCACATCGCGATCCCGGGCCGCATGTACATCATCTACGTCGTCTTCCTCTTCGCCGCGCTCTACCTCGGGGAGGTGCAGAGGTTCTACGAGCGGGTCCCCTACTGGGACAAGGTGCTCCACGCCTTCAGCGGAATCACGCTGGGAGCCCTCGGCTTCTCCCTCGTGAGCCTCTTGAACGATTCCGACCGCGTGAAGGTCAGCCTGAGCCCGCTCTTCGTCGCGGTGTTCGCTTTCTGCTTTGCGCTGGCCCTCGGCGCGATCTGGGAGATCTACGAGTTCACCATGGACAGCGCGTTCGGGCTCAACATGCAGAGGTATGCGGAGCAGAGCGGGAAACAGCTCGTCGGCAATGATGCGCTCATTGACACGATGGGCGATCTTATTGTCGATGCAATCGGCGCGCTCGTCACGTGCGTGGCCGGCTATATTTCGCTGAAGAGGGGGAGCACCTGGCTTGAAAAGCTCGCCCTCCGGCACGTCAGCCCGCCCGCGCGGTCGAATAAGGGCCGTGCTCCATAGGTGTTCCGCGGCAGTCGCGCTATACTCGGGCTATCCATGGAGGAAGTGATGAAACGTATGCCGTTCGTGCTCGCAGCAGCGTTCAGTCTGGTTGTGCTCGTCGGATGCTCCGCCGGGTCAGGGGGGCTGATTGCGCGGGAAGACAGGTCCCCGTCCGTCGAAGCCGTTCCTGCCGGGGCTCCGGCTCCTTCGACGGTCAACAAGGAGGCCGCCAATACCGCCACGGATGCATCCAAGCCGTCCTCCGTTGCCTACGACGCCCTTCCGCAGGAACGGATGGTGATCAAAAGCGCGACGCTCCAGGTCCGCGTGAGAGACGTCTCCTCCGCGTTTGCCCGCGCTGTGCAGCTTGCGGAGACGAGCGGCGGCTACATCCAGACCAGCACACAGTCCGAGGAGGGCGGCGAACGGGCCGACGTGACCATCCGGGTCCCGCCGCACGGCTTCCTCCCGCTCATCACCTCCCTGGAGGCGCTGGGCACCGTGGACTCCAAGGGCATCTCGGGAGAGGACGTGACCCAGGAGTACTACGACCTCACCGGTGAGCTGCAGAACCAGATGGAGGTCCGCGGCCGCCTCTTCCAGCTGTTGAAGCAGGCCACCAAGGTGAAGGACGCCATCGACGTCGAGGAGCAGCTCGAGCGGATCGGTGCAAACGTGAACCGCATCAAGGGCAGGATGAAATACCTGGAGACGATGACGGGGATGTCGACTGTCTCCCTGAGCCTGTACAGCGACGCGCGGCCCGCCTCGGAGGGCTTCATCAACTGGAGCATGATCGGCCACGGCTTCTTCCGTGCCGCGCAGATCCTCGTCAACGCCCTGTTCGTCGTTCTGCAAGTGCTCGTGGTGGCTATCCCCCTGGCCGTCATTGGCGGGGCGATCGCCTGGGGGATCGTGCTTCTGGTCCGGATCGTCCGACGCCGGCGGAATCCGCCGAAGAAGAAGTAGCGCTGCCCGGGGCACCGCAAGGAGGTGCCTCGCGCTTCACGGTGCAGCCAGTCTCTATGGCGCCAACTGGTACACGTCGAGGTACTGGTTTGCGCCGGGAGTCAGTATCGCCACCGCGTAATTGCCCATGATGGCTATGTCCTGGGGATAGCTCGTGTCGGGGAAGGTGCCGAGATAGGTCGGCGTGCGCGGGTTGGCGATCCAGAAGCGCTGGATTCCCATCTGCCATGACGGTGAATACGCGAACCCCCCCGAAACGACTGTCACCGCGTCGTTGTCCGTCCCGGGGCACGGTGCAAAGCCCATCGAGGCGGGCTGGAACGGGTCGCTGATGTTGGTCACGTACATCCCGAGATTTCCCCCCTGTTTATCGCGGGAATAGGCGTAGGCGCCCGAAATGCCGGGAGGCATCCCGACCTGGCTGATGTTCGCCATCGGGTTGTTGAGATTGGTGAGGTCGATGCATTCCAGCTGTGTCGTCGACAGGGTGGCGATGACGTAGGCATGGCGCGCATAGACGGTGAGGTTGTAGCCGAGGGACTTTCCCGCCAGGAGAACGCTCTGCGGCAGCACAGTGGCGGTGAGCGGATCGCTGATGTCGATGAGAGAGAGCCGCGTGGTGAGGTTCGACACGATGGCCACGTCGCCATAGACGTCCACTCCGGAGGGTTGACCCGTGAGGGGCACGGTCCGTACGAGTTGGGGGGACCGCGGGTTGTGGATATCGATGATATGCAGCGCCGCACTCGTTGTTTCGAGGTCGGTCACGTAGGCGTAGTTGCCGCTGACCGCTACCCCGTTGCTCCCCCCGGGAAGGCTGATCTGCGCAACCTGGGACGGGGTGGCGGGTTGGGACAGGTCGTACACGGCAAATGCGCCCGCACCGCCATCGACGTAGCCCCCGCTGAAAACGTAGGTGCCGCTGAGGGCCATCGAAAGCGGGTGGAACACCGCGTAGGGGATGGACAGATGTGCCACGCGCTGTACGTACATGCCCGGATCGAACAGCACCTGGACGCTCCCGGTGTAGGGGTAAACGCTGTCGAGCGACCAGACGCCGGCATACGCGTAGCTGCCGGTCGAGCAGACCGTCACCCCGAAGGTCGGCAGCTCGAGGGAATAGAGGGAGAAAGTCTTTGTGGGATCGGTGATGTCGAAGGCGAAAACCATGTTGGTATTGCTGAAGAGCAGGCACCGTTGACCCCAGATGCCCATCCCGGTGGCCTGGTAGTTGTTGGCAATGGTCTTCACGATGGTGGGGCTCAGGGGATTGGAAATGGAAATGATTTCGAGATCCTGCGCCACGGCAACATAGGCGTACGTGCCGGACAGGACGACGAAGGGACCGAAGCCGGCACCCCCGAGGGCGAGGTTCGCCCGCGCTACGATGCTTCCCGGCGAGGTGACGTCGAGCACGTGGAGCGTCGAGCCTTCGGCAGCGTAGAGGTAGCTGCCCTGCAGGGCGAGGGACGGGACGGTGCCGTCGGCGACGTACTGAATGGTTTGCACCACGGCGCCGGTGGCGAGGTTCACCACCTTGACGCCATAGGTGTAGATCGGATTCACGTAGGCGGTCTGGCACCCGACGTAGACATAGGCGCCGTTGACCTGGACGGTTTTCGCGGAGGCGATGGTGGTGCCCCTGATGAAGATCGGGTTGGCGGGATCGGCGATGGTGTAGTAGAGAACGCCGGATCCAATGGCGACGACGAGGTTCGTGCCCGACACGGAGAAGCCCTCCGCCTCGCTCCAGGTCTGAACGGCGGCGTCGGCGGGAAAGGTCACGGTGCGGACCGTGGTCGGGCTTGCAGGGTTGCTGAGGCCCAGTATCTTGAATCCGCCCACCCCGTTCGACATGTAGAGGTAGCTCGATCCGACGATCAGCGTCGCCGCCACCCGTCCCCCGGAGCTGACGGTCGACTTGATGGAGGGGATTGTCTCGGAAAGCGCTACGCGTGCGCCGTTCGCTTCGCTCATGACCCCGCAATAGGCGGCAGGCTTCACCGCGTAGTAGTAGTCCTGGTTCTGGGAGAGCCCCGCGTCGACGAACTCGGCGCCCGTCACCACGGCGAGCTTGGAAAGCCCGCCTGAGCGGACCGAGCTGCGGTATACCTCGAAGGTGCTTGTCGCTGCGATCTCGGGCCACTGAACGCGGATCTGCCCGATCTCACCGTAGGCGTGCGGTGCGAGGCTGCGCGGGGACAGCGGGATGATCTTCACGAAATCCGACGTACTTGCGGTCCACCCCGGCTCGGGATTGGTCACGAGCTGGAAGACGCACATGGACCCGTTCGGGCAGTTGGGCGGGGTGAACGGGGAGGTGACGCCGCTCAGCGTGACCCCATTGGTTGCCGAAGGCAGACTGCCGTTGGTCGTGTAGTACAGCGTGTAGCTCTGCGTCTTGGGGACCGCGTTCCACGTGAGGGTCACCGTCTTGCTCGAAGAGGTGGCCTGGAAACCGGGAATGGCGGCCGCGGTGTCCCGGGTCAGGCTCAGCGTCTTCGTCGTGACGTTTCCGTTCCAGTCCTTTGCGGTCAGCTGCAGGGTGAACTGGGTCCCCACGGACGTCGTCTCGAACTGGAAAACGTAGCTCCCGTCCGCGGCGATATCCACGCTGCCTTTGATCGCGGTGCCGAGCACTTCGTAGGAGAGGCTCGTGACCTTGCCCGCCGTCCCCCCGTCGGCGAGGTCCGAGACGGTCCCCCGCACCTCGACGATGTTCGCCGAGGCCGAGCCTTCGGCAGGAGAGCTGATGAGGAGGGTCGGCGGGGTGACGTCCTTCGCGTGGGACACGGCAAGCTGATCGAGCATCGGGATCGGGCAGCCGGCGCACACCATGCAGGCCAGCGCGCAGGCGGCGGCGTATCTCAGGTTCTTCATCACGGATCTACTCCTCGAAGATCGGGCTGCTGCCCGGGGCATCGACTTCCGCGGCGCGGCCGGCTGCGGCCTCCGTCTGGGAATGGGAGGCATATCTCTCGGCAAGCGCCGGGTCGGCTTTGGCGGCCATTGCGAGGTACTCGGAAGATTTCGAGTCGTTTCCCATGGCGGCATAGCATTTGGCCATGTTGATCCGAAGCACGGCACCGCTGCCCGTGGCTTCGGTGAGTGTCTTCTCGAGCTTCTGGAACTCGGAAAGCGCCTTGTCGTAGCTCTTCGTGAGAAGGTAGACGTTGCCGAGGTTGATCCGCGGACCCGCATAGGAGGAGTCCAGAGCGGAAGCTTCCTTGAAGGCGGTGATCGCCTTGTCGTAGCGGCCGAAGCGCGCGAGTGTGATTCCGAGCTTGTTTCTGTCCTGCTTGCTCCCCGACGCCTTTGCCGCGGCCGTGGCCGCATCGATCACCGCGTCGACGAGCCTGCCGACGTCGCGCGCGGAGCTGTCCACCACGGACTGCTTGCTTCCGTACTGCAGCCCGAGGTCGGTCTCCTTCAACCCGATGGGCCGATAGATTTCCTGGGCCTTGGCCGTGGGGTAGAATCCACGCTGGGTCGGGTCGGATTCACATGCCCGCCATTCATCGACGGCTTTGCGCCACGCCTCGATGAAAGTCGAGCGGCCGATCATCGTGATCTCCACGGGGATCCACAACCCGTCGTCGAGGCTTATCGTCATGGCACGTTCGGGCGTGATGTCCCCGTAGGCCTTGCCCGCGGTCTGTGTCGCGAAGGCGACGTAGATGTGACCCGGCACGGTGATGAGGGCGGTCGGGACTCCCGCGGATTCCAGGAGGCTCGCGTAGAGAACCGAGAGGTCGTCGCAATCGCCCGTCCCACGCACCAGGGTGTCGCGCGGAAGGCTCACGGAATCCACCGGCATGCTGGCGCCCTTCACCGACGCGAACGGCTGGAGAGGATCGGCCTGGTAGAGGATGCCGATCTCCCCGAGGGCATTGAAGAGCTGGCAGGCGAACTGGACGGTCTCCGAGTAGCCTGTCTGGATGTGGTCTTTGTTGATCTGCCTGATGTAACTCGCGTAGTTGCGCAACGCTCCGTCCGACGGTGTGATGAACGCGGCGGCCTTGCGGTCGTCGTCCCAGACGATGCCGCTTCGGTCCTGGAGGTCGTAGGAGATCGTTGCGCGCTGCTCGCCCGCTCTGCCCTGTCCCTTGTAGGTCACGACGATCTCGCCGGAGAGCGGTGTGACACCCTCGTTGTGGAAGACCTCCCCGTTGAAGGAGGCCAGGACGCCGACGTCGCGTCGCTCTCCAGGGGACAGAGCGGGGATACGGGCGCACAGCGTCGGCGAATCCATGTAGCCCTTCTGGTAGAAGGAGACCTCGAGCTCCTGGACCGGGAAACTCTCGGTGTTCTCCACCGTCAACGTCGCGAAGGCGTTCCGCGCGTACCAGCTCTGCATGGCCGGGAAGACCGAGGTGCGGGCGCCCTGGGCGATGCGAAGGCTCCTGAGCTCTGCTTGCGGCGCATCGGGGTCGTCCCCGAGCCTGAAGTGAGCGGCAAGCCCCACTCCGAGCACCAGTCCGTCGAAGTCGGTGAGCGGCCCGAAGGACTTGAGCCAGGTGAGGGTGGGCTTGAGCTCGATGGCGAAATGGTAGGAGGGAATGAGCGACAGGGTGGCCCCTGCCCGGGCAAGGAAATTGAGATTCCCCACGGTGCCCAGCTCGGCGATGAGGTTCGGGTAGAGGGACAGTGACGCTCCGATCATGAGGTCCCCGCCGACTTCGAAGGTGGAATTGAACCTGTTCGCGTAGGATGCACCGATGAGCGCGTAGAGATCCTTGTGCTCCCACTTCGTGTCGGTGGATCGGGGGGAGAACTCCAGGAGGCCGGCCTGGAGGATCGGCTGCACGGTCGGAAACAGCGGAAGCGGATACCGAAAGACGGCGGACAGATCGTAGAGGTCGAAGCCGGTGCGGTAATCGCCCAGCGGCGACAGGGCCTGGTAGCTCACCCCGACGGAGAACGGGAAGCGGTAGTAACTGTTCAGGTCGACCTTCGGGTCCTCCGCGGCCAGGGGATTTGCGAGGACCAGTGAGAGAAGTGCTGCCATGAGGGCATGTCTGGGACGGAGGACCATTGGTGACGACCCCTTTTCGTGTGCGGAGAGTGGTTATCAGTATAACGGGGGGTGAGGACGGGGTCGTCCTGTTTTACGAAACAGTACCTTTCGGGGCCCGGGTGAGGCTGCGGCGATAGTCGCTCGGCCGCATGCCGACGATGCGGGAAAACTGGGTATTGAATGCACCCTTGGAGTTGTAGCCGGCGTCCAGGGCGATCTCGATGATGGGGAGGTCGGGTCGTTCGGCCATGCGCACACGAACGTAGTCGACGCGCAGCATGTTCCGCCATGCGGGGAAGGTCGTGGAGAGATGCGCGCTGAAGTACTGGGAGAGCCTGTAGGCGGGGACCCCGACGCGTCGGGCAAGCGAAGGCAGATCGAGGGAGTCGTCGCTGATGACGTCCTTGCGCGTGGCAAGGAGCGCGAGGCGCTCCTTGATGCGCGTGACTTCGTGCTCGCTCAAGCTGAAGCGTCGGGCGTGCTCGGTTTCGATCTGTTGCCGCATCCGGCGAAAGGAATCGGGATGCCGCACGATGTACAGGTACCAGGTCAGCATGAAGAGCTCGAGGGCCACATGGGCGGCGCGGTACAGCACCTGTGCCCTGATCGCGACTGAAACGAGGGCTGTGAGCAGCACGAGTGCAACGGCGAGGACCCCGCCCAGCATGATCCGCGTGTCGGGGTACCGGGCGGAGACGTCGGCGGGCTGCCAGCGCGCGATGGAAAAGGCAAGAATGCTCGCCGCGATGGGCCAGACGTAGAGGGCGGCGGAAGCGACGGCGAAAAGGAGCTGGGAACTCGCGAGTTATTCGTCCATTACATTTTAAAAAATCGTTATCTCTGGCTTTTTGCCGGCGCCAATTTCTTTGCCTATGTCGCCCGATACGCCATGCTTGACTGGGGGCCGACCTACTTGAAAGAGGTCAAACACGCCAGCCTTGGACAAGGCGGAATCGGCA
>PLNO01000090.1 GCA_003141795.1 Spirochaetaceae bacterium
CGAGATCGATTTCGAAATCGTGGAAGCCAAGCGCCCGGGCATCTTCATGCGCGGCGGCAAAGTGAAGATCCGCGTGCACGTCACCGACGAGCAGGTGGAAGTCGATGAGGAGGACGTCGCGGAACCCGGCACAGAGCCCCGTCCCGCGCAGCGCCGGGCGCCCGTCGAGCCCAACGGCAGCTTCGAGACGGGGATCATCGACTTCACCCGCGGCCTCCTGGACCGCATGGGCTTCCCCGCGGAGGTCACGGTGAACTTCCGGGAGGAAGGCCGTCTGGGTCTGGATATCGAGAGCGACGGCTCGGGGATCCTCATCGGCAAGCAGGGAAATACCCTCGAGGCGCTGCAGTTCATCGTGAACCTCGCTGCGGGACGGAGGGAGGACGGAGACTCCACCCGCATCGTGCTGGACACGCAGGACTACCGCAGCCGCAGGGAACGCGCGCTCATCCGCATGGCGAATCAGGTCGCCGAGCAGGTTCGCAGGAGCCGTGAATCGCAGCTCCTGGAGCCCCTCAATCCCTTCGAGCGCAGGCTCATCCATACCTCCCTGGCCCGCTACGGAGACATCGAAACGGTGAGCGAGGGCGACGGCCTGTACAAGCGCATCCGCGTGATCTGTCGGGACGAGCGCAATCCGCGCAGGGAGTAGCACATGCCGATCTTCGAGTACGAATGCAAGGCGTGCGGGAACGCGTTCGAGCTGCTCGTGCGGTCGGACACCCGCATCGCCTGCCCGTCGTGTGACAGCGAGAAAATACTAAGGAAGCTGAGCGTCTTTTCCGCGCACACGAAGCGGCCCGCCGACGCCGTGCCGGCCTGCCACACAGGCGGGTGCGGGTGCGACCTCGGCAAGTGCGGCTCGGGTTTCTGCGGGGTGGACTGACGCGCCGTCCCTCACGGGCCGACGGATCGGCGCCCCGCACCATCCGCCTTCAGTACTGAAGGCCGCAGAGCTTTTCTCCCATCGACCAGAGTCTGAGAGCATCCTCCCTGCTGCTCGCGCGTGGAGATGGCGTCACGGGAAGTTTTTCCTTCCAGTACAACCCCGATCTCCCTTCAGCTTCGGGGGCTGCGGCGCACCAGGCCACGGAATCCGCTGCCTGCCCGGCGGGGATGCCGTTGCGCATGCGCAGCTTCCACACGAGCCTGACCAGCGGACCCGCCTGCTTCATGCCGATGTCCGTCTTCACGAGCCCCGGATCGACCGCATACGTGCTGAGGCGGCCATCCCCGCCGTGGCGCCGCGCGAGCTCTGCCATGAAGAGCACCGTGGCGAGCTTGGACTGATCGTACGCCTTCAAGCCATGGTAGCCGTGGCGGAGCTGAAGATCGTCCCAGTGGATCCTGCCGGCGTAGTGGGATCCTGAGCTCAGCGTGACCATCCTGGCGCGCGGCGCGGCCAGGAGGCAGGGAAGAAGAAGGCCGGTCAGGAGGAACCCCGCGAGCCAGTTCACCGCGAGCTGCGTCTCCAGGCCGTCGGTCGTTTCCTTCCGCATCAAGGTGAAGGTCCCGGCATTGTTCACCAGGACGTCGATGCGCCCGTAGCGCGTCCTCAGGCGCTCGGCGAGCGCCCGTACCTCCTTCAGGGAGGAGAGATCGGCGATCTCGAAGACAACGTCGTCATTTCCCGTTGCCCGGGCGATGGCGGAGCACGCCTCCGTGCACCGGTTCCAGTCCCGTCCGATTCCGATCACGCGCGCTCCCTGTGCCGCGAGGAGAAGCGCCACTTCCCGCCCTATCCCCGAGGTCGCCCCGGTGACGATGCAGGTTTTTCCCTTCATGCCCCCGCCCTCCGCGTCCGCAGGACCTCCTGCTTCTTTTCCGTGCCCCACCGTCTGCCGATCACCCGCATGTACACCGCGCTCGGAACGTAGCGGCTCATGTGGCGGAGGATCTTGTTCACCGGGCCCGGCACGATCACCGCACGGTTCTTGAACATTCCCTGGAGCCCGGCCCGGGCGACCTCGTCCGGGTATTGGCAGGTGACCTTCCCCGCCCACCCCTGCTTCGCGATGAGCTGGCGGCAGGCCCGGTTGGTCCGGATGCCGTTGGGGCAGAGCACGCTCAGGGATACGTTCGAGCCGCGGAGCTCCTCCCGCAAAAGCTTGCTGAAGGTGAGCACGAAGCTCTTCGTCGACGAGTACACCGGCATCGAGGGCATCGGGTAATAGGCGCCCATGCTCGCCACGTTGAGGATCCACGCGCGGCGACGCTCCCGCAGGCAGGGGAGGAAACCCTGCGTGAGCCGAACGAGGGCCCCGACGTTCAGCTCCACGGTGGTTTCGTTCTGGGCAGGGCTCGCGTCCTCGAACCTGCTCGTAAAGCCGACGCCGGCATTGTTGATGAGAACGTCGATTTCCCGACCGAGCCTGGTGACCGTTTCCAGCAGCCCCGCGGGCGCGGCGGGATCGGTGAGATCGATCTCCAGTGTTTCGATACGCACCCTGTGGGCGTGCTGCAGGATCCGCGCCACCTCGGGCAGCCCCGTGTCCGGTAGGGCGACGAGCACGAGGTCCATGCCCCTCCCCGCGCACTCTTCGGCGAACGCGCGGCCCAGGCCCTGGCTCGCCCCTGTGATGAGGGCGCATCTCGATGTGTTTTCAGTCATTGCGTTTTCCATCCTTCGCCAGTTGTGACGCGGGAGGTCAGGCGGACCCTTCGCGGAGAGCTGAAAAATATCCTTCGATTCCCTGAAGTGTTTCCGCTCCCCTCGTCGTCCAATCCGTTTGACAGGAGACTTTGTACGCAGCTATGGTGGGAAAGTGGCATCCGGCAAAACGACAGCCGAGCAAGTGACGGACGAGCAGATCGTCGGCCGTGTTCGTCGTGGGGAGACACGGATGTTCGGCGAGCTCGTGCGCCGTTACCAGGACCCCGTCTTCGCCATGGCGTTGCGCTTCGTGCGCGACCGCGTGGAGGCCGAGGATGTCGCACAGGAGGTGTTCCTCCGCGTGCATCGTGGCCTCGACGGGTTCAAAGGGGATGCGAAGTTCTCCACGTGGTTGTACCGGATCACCTGGAATCTCTGCGCGGACTGGCTGCGGAGGAACAGGAAACCCGGACGAATCGCCGCGTCGATGGAGACCGAGGACGTGTTTCCCGACGGCAGGGTGGACCTGGAGGGGGGCGTGCTTGCCGAAGAGGAGCGCGACACCGTGCGCCGCGCCCTGGCGGGGCTGGACGAGATCTATCGGAGCGCGGTCGTGCTCCTCTACTATCAGAAGCTGTCCTACGAGCAGATCGCCGAGGTTCTGGGGGTGCCCGTGAAGACGGTGGAAACCCGGTTGTACCGGGCGCGAAAAATTCTCCGTGAGAGCCTGGAAGCCCCAGGCCAGGGAGGCGGATCATGAGGTGCACAGGTGTCGAGCCCCTCGTGGAGAGGTACGTGGACGGCACGCTGGACGCGGCGCGTGCGGCGGAGGTGAAAGCCCATCTGCCGTCGTGCGCACGCTGCTCGGCGCGCGTCAGGGCGGCGGAGGCCCTGCTCAGCGTGCTCGCAGCGGAGCCCGCCGTGAAGGCCCCTGCCGGGTTCGCCGATCGTGTCATGGATGCGATCTACAGCCAGCAGGTCGAAAGCCAGCCGACCGCGGCGCGCACCAGCACGAACCCCCGGGTGCTCTCCCCGATGTATCGCAGGCTGGGTTTGAGCTTCGTTCTGACTGCCGCGGTGCTGTCGGCGAGCCTCTTCGTGCCGCGCGCATCGTATCCCTTCCTGTTGGGAAGCGGTGGAAAGGGCGCGGAGCTCAGCGAAGGCGGCGCTCTGACCGTTCAGAATGTCATTCATGGAGCCGACAATGCCGTGCGAGGGATCCTCGGCGAGCAGATCATTGGAGGGATTAAAAGATGAAGTGCACACACCATCCCCGGGTCGAGGCCGTCGCGACGTGCGCGGAGTGCGGAAAGCCGCTGTGCGGGGCGTGCGTGGTGGAGCTCGATGAGCGGACCTGGTGCCGGGACTGCCTGGCGCGGATCGTCGCCAAGAGCGGCGCAGGCGCCCGGGTGCACCCCGGCTGGCGAAAGCTCGCCGCGGCGCTCCTCAGCATCATTCCCGGTGCGGGCCACATGTTCCTCGGCTTGATCGGAAAAGGCTTCGTGCTCATGGGTCTGCTCATCGTGGCGATCTTTCTCATCATCCTCTATTCCGACGCCACGGGGATGTACTGGATGACGGCCTACCTCATCCCGACCCTCGGCGTGCTGTTCCTGAGCTACGCCGTGTTCGATTGCATGGCCATCGCCGACGCGCAGCGCAGCGGCCGGGAGCCGGCCCGGGCGGAGAGCGACCAGACGATGCAGGGCGTGTGGGAACGGGTGCTCCTCAACAAGCGGACGATGGGATGGGTGGTCCTCCTTGCCGGGGTTGTGGGGATCCTCCGTATCTTTTCCGAGCCCTTCGGCAGATGGACGATGTCGCTGTTCTCGGTGAGCTTCCCCCTGACCGCCCTCGTGATTCCGCTCATTCTGCTCATTTTGGGTGTTCTGCTTCTGAAAAGGAGCCGAAAAGTACAGTAAGAGAGGCAGAATGCAGAAGACCGGCCTTGCGGTCTGGGAACCAGTCGAGATACCCCAGAAAAAATGCGCACGCTGGCGCTTCCCCCAGAAGAACATATGGGTGGAACGCGTCGAAAGCGAATGGCACGTTCTGTCGACGCCGGGAACCGGCAAGGACGATGAATCCTCCACGAGCCTCATTGGCCGTGGGCAGAAGCCTGTCTCCTCCTTCTGGANNCGGGCCCGTTGCAGCCGTCTCCGGTGCTCCCGGACCGTCCCATCGTCGTGCGGCCGGACCGCTCGCTCACCATCCTCCCCGGGCAGAGCACGATCTTCTTTCTGGAGCTGCCGGTCTGGTTCAAGCTGTCGATCACCGGCCATCAGCCCGCGCGCATCTTCGAGGAGCCGCTCAGCGCGCTGACGCGCACGTGGTTCGGGGACCCCGTGACGGGGGAGCTGTGCTGGGGCCTGGCGACCCGTCTCCATCATTCACTGGATTCGGTGGGGCTCTCGGCCTACATCGCCGTATGCCCGCTGATGATCGAAAACACCTCCGAGACCGACCTCGGGTTCGAAAAGATCTGCATCCACGCCGAAAACCTCAGCATCTTCCAGGGCGAGGAGCGGCTCTGGACGAACAGCCTCCACGCCCAGTTCATGGGGCCCGAGCAATCGACGCAGATGGAAATCGTGCACACGCCGCCGGAGTTCGAGCCGGACTTGCGCCTGGTATCCGAGGCGCGTCACCCGTCCACGGGGTGGAACATCCGTCGGACCTTCGGCGTGCTGAAGTACTTCACGGATTTCTGAAGGGAGCCAGTCGGTGTTCATTCAGCAGATCATGAACTGGATCCACTCCCTGCCGCCGGACATCCTGACCAAGGTGCTGCGCGTGGCGATCACCGTGGTCCTTGGCCTTTTCGTCGTGCGCCTCCTGGCCGGGCTCAGCCGGCGCTACGTCATGCGCAAAGCGACGCCGCAGCGGCAGATGATCGTGCGCAAGCTGATCACGTACGTCGGCTACACACTCCTCATCATGGCGGTGCTCGCCGAGCTCGGGGTGAAGCTGACGGCGCTTCTGGGAGCCGCGGGGATCGTGGGGATCGCCGTCGGGTTCGCCTCCCAGACCAGCGTGTCCAACATCATCAGCGGACTGTTCCTCATCTCGGAGAAGCCCTTCGCCATCGGCGATGTGATCCAGGTCGGCGATACGACGGGGATCATACAGTCGATCGACCTGCTGTCCATCAAGATTCGCACATTCGACAACCTGTTCGTCCGCATCCCGAACGAAAAGATCCTGAGCTCCTCGGTGACGAACATCACGCGCTTTCCCATCCGGAGGCTCGACATCGTGTTCCAGGTCGATTATGGCCAGGACCTCGGCCGTGTGCACGAGATCCTCAGGGAGATCGCCCGGGGGAACCCCTGGAGCCTCGACGAGCCTGAGCCGGTGATCATGTCGTCGGCTTTCAAGGAATCCGGCATCGAGATTTTTTTCGGCCTGTGGTTCGCAAAGAGCGACTTCGTGGACGTGAAGAACTCGATCATGAGGGACATCACCACGCGGTTCGCAGAGCACTCGATCCGCTTCGCGCGGCCTGCCCGCGTGGTGACGATCAGCGGCGCACGGGAAAGCGAGCTTATCGGATGATGATCTGGTCCCGGTGCGGCCCCACGGAAATCCACTTGATGGACGCGCGGACGTTCTTCTCGATGAACAGCACGTACTCCCGGGCGCGTACCGGCAAGTCTTCGAACCTGCGCACCGCGGTGATGTCCGTCTTCCAGCCGGGAAGCTCCTGGTAGACCGCCGTGGCCGAGTCGAGCAGGCGTGAGATGGGGAAGGTGAGGGTCTTTTTTCCCGCCATGGTGTAAGCCGTACAGACCGGGATCGCCTCCCAATGGCAGAGGACGTCGAGATTCGTGATGGCCACTTCCGTAGCGCCCTGGACCCGGCAGCCATAGGCCGTGGCAACGCAGTCGAACCAGCCCACCCTGCGCGGGCGGCCCGTCGTCGCCCCGTACTCTCCGGCGTCTCCGCCGCGCTTCCTCAGGGTCTCCGCCTCCTCCCCGTGCAGCTCCGTAACGAACGGGCCGGCCCCCACGCAACTGGAGTACGCCTTGGTCACCGCCACCACGCGGGTGATGGACCAGGGGGGCACTCCCGCCCCCACTGCGCCGAATCCGGCAAGCGGGGAGGAGGAGGTGGGATACGGCCAGATGCCGTGATCCGGATCGCGCAGCGTGCCCAGCTGCCCCTCCAGGAGGATGGTCTTTCCCGCATCCACGGCGTCGAGCAGGAGCGTCGTGGTATCGGCAACGTGCGGGGCGAGCCTTTCCAGAAGCGGACGGATCTGCGATACGATGTCATCGACGGAGAGCGGGGCTTTTCCGTAGAGGGTCTGCAGAAGCACGTTTTTCTGAATGAGCGCCTTGGCAAGACGTGCCCGTACGAGCGTCTCGTCGAAGAGCTCGTTCACCTGCAGGCCGACCTTGAGGGACTTGTCCGCGTAGAAGGGGGCGATGCCTGACTTCGTCGAGCCGAAGCTCTCCTTGCCCAACCGCTCCTCCTCCAGGGAATCGAAGAGGATATGGTGGGGAAAGAGGACCTGGGCGCGCTCGGAAACCCGGACGTCGGGACGGGGCACGCCCCGCTCGACGAGCTTTTCCAGCTCTGACAGGAATGCCACGATGTTCAGCGCGACACCCGGACCCAGCACGTTGACGACCTTCGGGGAGAAGACGCCCGAGGGGAGGAGGTGCAGGGCGAATTTGCCGAACTCATTGATGATGGTGTGGCCGGCATTGTTGCCGCCCTGATACCGCACGACGAACTCGGCGTCACGGGCGAGGTAGTCGGTGATCTTCCCCTTGCCTTCGTCGCCCCAGTTTGCCCCGACAACAGCGATCACGGGCATTGTGCCCCTCCTTGCAAGACGGGACCATCGTATACGATCGGCGGCAGCGTGCAAAGGAGGCGTGCCCGGGCAGCACGTGCTCACCCCCGTCGACGATCGGGGCGAGGAGTACGCGCGGGCGGTCACCGTCCTTTCGGAGAAGTGGCGGCTACGGGGTTGTGGGCGCTGGTGGTACTGCCGCGGGTGATGTCACCTCAGGCTGGGCGGGCGCGGCGGGGGCCGTGGAGGCTGCGCCTTGTTGCGCCGGAGCTGCTGGCGTCGATGCCGCCGGAGCGGGCGCCGCGGGCGTAGGCGGCGCGGTGAGCTCATCCAGCGCCGCTTTCACGTCAGGCAGGAAGATCGAGCCGGGGAAGTCCTTGATCGCTGAAGAAAGAAAGGCCTGGCGCTGCTTCTGGTTGTGCGACGCCGCGGCGAGCTTCAGAAGGATCGCCGGCTCAACGTCCTCCTCCTTGGACGATACGCCCTCGTTTCTCAGGTAGACGTCCTTGATGAGCATCTTCGCCGATGCATCGAAGCCCGTCACCCGGATGAAGCTCATGCCTCCCGTATCCGCATGGATGGCGAGCACGGTGAGCCGGGGGACGATCGCCGTGGTTGCCGCGGTGTTGTTGGGCACCGAGTAGATCACGGCGTCGTCGGTGGTGACCGCCAGTATTGAGCGGGACACGAGGAAGTCGGACCGCACCCAGCCGTCGTTTCCCGAGGCGCGCCGCACGTGGAGGAGCTCCCTGTCCTTCCCCGCCTGGGTGACCTTTTCCGTCTGCCCGAGGAGCGCGAGCTTCTCTCCGATCGTGATCGTCTCCCTCTGCGTAAGGGTTCCATTGGAGAGTGAGTACAGCGGGAGGTCGGCCGCGATGGCGAACGCGCTACGGGCGTCTGAGACGACCGCCTCGGGCACGGGGGAGGAGTGGCGTTGTTCGCAGGAGACCGCGGTGAGGAGCGTGAGGAGCGCGACCAGGGCACAGGCGTGTCTCATGACCACCTCCGTAAACTTTCTCGATCCTACGGTAGGGGGGAAGCCCTCAGGATGTCAATCCTCGAGTTTCCCACCGACGGTGCGGATGACTACATTGGGGGATGGGCAATCCAAACAGCGCCGGGCGGTGTATTCCTCTGATGTGGGTGACCGGGTACGGACGATGAACGAGCAGACTGACGAGGGGTGCGCGCTGGACCTCGCGCACGGGAAGGCGGAAGCGCTGCAGGTCCTGTACTCACGCTACGCGGCACTCGTTCATCATATCGCGGCGCAAAGCCTGGATGCGCACGGTGCCCAGGATGTGGTGCAGGAGGTCTTCCTCGCCGTCTGGCGGAAGGCTGCGACCTTCGACCCGTCCCGGGGCAGGTTCCGCCCCTGGCTGCTGCAAATCACGCACCGCAGGATCCTCAACGAGCTTCGCATGCGCAGCCGCAGGCCGCAGGCGGCGGAGGAGACGGGTCCCGATGTCGTGGATGAGCTCCCTGATGTCGGGGCGGATCCCGTGGAGGAGACCTGGAAGCTCTACCGACGGGACACTGTCCGGGCGGCGGTGAACCGGCTCCCTCCGGCGCAGCGCCAGGCGCTGAGCCTCGCCTTCTTCGACGATCTGACGCACGATCAGGTTGCCGCGACCCTGCACCTTCCCCTGGGAACGGTGAAAACGCGGATCAGGTCCGGCGTGCGGAGGCTGCGGTTCCTCCTGGCGCCGCTCGGCGTGGCAGCCGTCGCTGCCGCCATCCTCGTGGGAATTGCCGTGCAGATCGGGACCGAACGGACCGTGGCGGTGCGGAACGATCGCGCGCTTTCCATGGTCACCGCGAGCGACATCACCACGCTGCGCATTCCCGCGGCGCCCGTCGACCCCGCCGCGACCCATGCCGTCTACCGCGGCAGGTCGGGGACCGCGCTTGCCGTGATCGCGCTGCACAACTTCAGCCCCGCGCAGAGCGGTACGACCTATCAGGCGTGGACACTGCGTGACGGGGTATGGACCTCCATGGGAACCGCGGTTCCCGACGCCCGACACGGCGCGGTCATCGTTGCAGAAGGCAGAACGTACACTGCGCTGCCCGACGCGGTGGAGGTCACCGTCGAGCCGCAGGGGGGAAGCCGGACGCCCTCGGGCCGGATCGTCATCCACTGGGAAAAGCAACCCGCGCAATGAAAAAGGCCCCAGCGTTTGCCGGGGCCTTTTCGCTTATCGTACGGAACCGAAACTACTTGGTCTTTGCCATCTTCATGAGCAGGTCAACGGTCCTGTTTGAATAGCCCCACTCATTGTCGTACCAGGAAACGACCTTGAAGAACCTCTTTTCGCCCTTGAGGTTGTTCTGGAGCGTGGCGAGGCTGTCGAATATGGACGAGCGCGCGTCGTGGATGAAATCCGTTGACACGACCTCTTCGTCCGCGTAGCCGAGGATGCCCTTGAGGTAGGTCTCCGAGGCCTTCTTCATGAGGCCGGCGATCTCTTCGATGGAGGTGTCGCGCGCCGCCCTGAAGGTGAGGTCAACGACCGAGACGTCGGGGGTGGGCACGCGGAAGGACATGCCTGTGAGCTTGCCCTTGACTGCGGGGAGAACCTCTCCCACGGCCTTTGCCGCGCCGGTGGTGGAGGGGATGATGTTGATAGCCGCAGCCCTGCCGCCGCGCCAGTCCTTCTTGGAGGGACCGTCGACGGTCTTCTGCGTCGCCGTATAGGAATGGATCGTGGTCATGAGGCCCGTCTCGATCCCGATGCCTTCCTTCAGGAGGACGTGGACCAGCGGGGCCAGGCAGTTCGTCGTGCAGGAGGCGTTGGACACGATATCGTGCTTCTTGGGGTCGTATTCATTGTCGTTGACGCCGATGAGGAGGGTCTTCAGCTCACCCTTGCCTGGGGCGGAGATGATGACCTTCTTCGCGCCCGCGGTGATGTGGCCCCTCGCCTTGTCGGCTTCCGTGAACAGTCCCGTGGACTCGATCACGAACTCGACTCCCAGGTCCTTCCAGGGCAGCTGCGACGGCTCCTTGGTGGCCATGATGCACTTGGTCTTGCAGCCGTTCACCACGATGACGTCATCCTCGGCGGCGCCGGCGGACTTTTCAGTGGTGATGGCGACGGGGAACTGCCCGTGCACGGAGTCGTACTTCATCTGGTAGGCGAAGTACTTCGCATCGGTGCTGATATCAACCACCGCTACGACGTCGATTTCCTTGCCCAGCAGGCCCTTGTCGACCATTGCGGCGTACACCTGGCGGCCGATCCTGCCGAACCCGTTGATCCCAACCCTGATTGCCATTTCCTGTCTCCTTCCGAGTCTCGAGTGCAGTATGCGACGCGGCGATGCGCAGCGTCGATCAGGAATCTTCCAGCAGCTTGAATACCTCGTCGGCAGCTTCTGCGTGGATGATCGCCTTGCGTTTTTCCTTGTTCCGGATGATGAGCGTGAGCTTTGCCAGGATGCGGAGGTAGTTCTCGTGCTCTTCGGGCCCCGCGATGAGGAAGGCGAGGTGCACGGGCTTTTCATCCAGGGACTGCCACTCCACGCCGTCGCGGAAGACCCCGATGGTGATGAAGAAGTCCTTTACCCAGCGGCTCTTGATGTGGGGGATCGCGACGTTCTGGCCGATGCCCGTGGTGACGATGTACTCCCTGTCGAGGACGGCATTCTGGAACTGATCGAAATCGATGACGTGTCGGGGGTCGTCCGACAGCGCGATGAGCTTGGCAAGCGCATCCTGCTTGTCGCGCGCCTGAAGGAACGCAATGCGGTCCCGGGCGATGTAGTCTTTTAAATTGATCATGGCTGGGTTCAATGTACCTAATTATCGATGCTGGTGCAAGATGACGTCCGCCCACTCGATCCCCTCCCCGTCGGGAACGGAACGTTGCGCGACCGCTCCCACGACGGTATCCCAGTGTTCGGGGGCGAGGCCGGGGCGCAGCACCTTCTCCGTGCGCAGCACCCCGACATCCGCCGCGGTGATGACGGACCCCGCGGGAATGGCGCGAAGCGCGTGGAGGGAGCGGTTCGTCCTGCCGTAATTCGGCCGCTCCGCCGCGGCGAGCTCTTTTATGCCATTGCCAACGACCGCCGAAAGGCGCCCCGTACCGTAGCTGCTTTCGAGCGCTGCAAGCGTCTTCCCCGGCGCCACCGCCTCCGCCTCCGCCTCACGGATCGCGCGCACCATGCGCTTGAAGTCAGCCGGCTCAAGCGCTATGGGATCGTCGAGCCCCGTACCGTCACGCGACAGCGTGAAGTGCTTCTCCACCGCGCATGCCCCGTGGAGAACGGCCAGTGTGGGGACGAGCACGGCGTCCAGTGAGTGGTCGGAGAGGCCCATGGGGATGCCGAACGCGCGGGCGAGCGTTTCCAGCACCGCGACATTGTACTCCTCCTCGGGTGCGGGATAGGAGGTGATGCAGTGCATCAGAAGCGAGCGACGGCGGCCGGTGATCAGCAACGCGCGCTCGATGTCTCCCAGAGTGGATACCCCCGAGGAGAGGAACAGGGGCAGGTCGTAGCCGGCGATCTCGCGGAGGAGCGGAAAATGGTTGAGCTCGGGAGAGGCGATCTTCAGCGCGCCGACCCCGAGGGATGCCAGCTCGCGCGCGCTCCTGATGCCGAAGGGAGAGCAGAGGAACAGCGCCCCTGCCGATTCCGTGTGCGCCTTCAGTGCGGCGTAGAAATCGACGGGGCGTTCCATCGCCTTGAACTGCTCGTAGAGTGCGACTTTTCCCGTTGGGAGGTCCACGAGCCCGGATCGGGGGTGGAGGATCTCATCAGCGTAGACGAGCTGGAACTTGATGCAGTCGGCGCCCGCCCCCACTGCGGCATCGATGAGGCGCCGGGCGAGGCCGAGATCGCCCTGATGGGAGGTGCCGAGCTCTGCAATGACGAGGCAGGGGTGCCCGGGACCGACCGTGCGCTCCGCAAATCGTATCATCGCTCTAGTATCGGCGGCGCCGCGGCGGATCAGGAGGCGGGGCCCTCGCGATCCTTGAAGATGCGGCTGCCCACCGTGCCGCGCTGGCCCTGATACTTGCCCGCGTACGGGGTCCGCGTGGGCTTGTCCATGAAGGCGAAAACGATCTGGCAGATGCGCCGGCCGCTGGTCAGGCGGAGCGGCAGGCGATTGGCATTGAAGAGCTCGAGGGTGATGTTGCCTTCGAACCCCGGATCGACCCACCCGGCGTTCTGGATGAAGAGTCCCATCCTGCCGATGGAGCTGCGCCCCTCCACGAAGGCGGTGACGTTCGACGGGATCCGTATCCATTCGACCGTCGTGGCCAGGAGGAAGGAATGCGGAGGGATGATTATCTCGTCCTTCTCGATGCGCACGTAGGCGAGCTCGCTGTCCAGCGTGAGCCCCTCCAGCGTGTTCTCGTCGATCCTGAGGAACTGCCTGCCCAGGCGCAGATCGATGGAGGCCGGCTGGACCTGGAAGGGCTCCAATGGGTCCACCACGATGGATTTCTCGGCGATCATCTGCCGCAGGGTGTCATCCGAAAGGATCATCAGTGGGCTCCTCGGGACAGGTTGTCCCTGATCAGACGTGTCTTCAGATCGTTCAACGCATCGGACAGCGACACCTTGTAGACGTGCGGATTGATGAGGCGCGTGTAGGTATCGTCCAGGAGATCGAGCTGGCCCCTGGCGCGGTCCTGGATCGATTTCATGTCGGGGACGGCACCGACCCTCCTGCCCTCCTTCATGCACAGCGCGAGCAGCGGCGTCATGCCAGCGTAATCCTCGAGGGTGAACGAGCGGTAGTCGCCCGTCGGGTGGTGGAACGTGTAGGGCCTGCCGGGCTCGAGCTTTTCGTCGTCCAGGCTGATGAGGTCAGCTAAGGGGCTCCCCGCGGCATTGGTGAAGCGCCATACCTGCTTGACGCCGGGGTTCGTCACCTTGTCGGGGTTGTTGGAGACCTTGATGGTCGGCACCCAGCCCCCGTGTCCCCGTCGCGCTGCGAGCTTGTATACGCCACTGAGCGACGGATCCCCGTT
>PLNO01000046.1 GCA_003141795.1 Spirochaetaceae bacterium
GGACGAGCCCACCTCCTCCCTGACGACGACCGAGATCGCGGTTCTCCTGAAAATCATGCGGTCCCTGAAGAACGAAGGGGTGTCGATACTCTTCATCACGCACAAGCTGGAGGAGGTCCTCGAAGTCGCCGACAGGATCACCGTCCTGCGTGACGGGCACTACATCGACACCCAGGACACGAAGGATACGAACATAGACCGCCTGGTCTCCCTGATGGTCGGGCGGGACTTCGAGCGGAAGGCCAACAGGCAGTTTTACCACGACTACACCGGCCGGGAGGTGGTGCTCGAAGTCGAGAATCTCTGCGTCGAAAACCGGGTGAAGGATGCCAGNNCTGTACAAGGGAGAGGTCCTGGGATTGACGGGCCTTGTCGGCGCCGGAAGGACCGAGCTGTTGCAGGGCATCTTCGGGATGAATCGGGTGACCTCGGGGACGGTCAAAGTCAGGGGTCGTGCCGCCACGATCCGTCATCCCGCCGATGCGATCAAGCTCGGCATCGGAATGGTCCCCGAGGGTAGAAAGGAACAGGGCATGTTCCTGAAGCTTTCCGTTCTGGACAACATGACCATGGTGCATCTGCGGGAATTGGCAAACCGGCTGACGCTCATCAATAAGAGGAAACGTGAGAACGTTGCGAACGAGTACGTCGGCCAACTGGCGATCAAGACCCCGAGTCTCGCGCAGATCTCTCAGAATCTCAGCGGCGGAAACCAGCAGAAGACGATCATCGCCCGATGGCTCATGCACGAGCCCCTCATCCTGTTCCTGGACGAGCCGACGCACGGCATCGACGTGGGCGCAAAAATGGAAATCTATCGTCTCATCGACAACTTGTCCCAAAACGGCGTCTCGATAATCCTGATCTCCTCCGAGCTGCCGGAGGTCCTCAACCTCTGCGACAGGATCATGGTCATGCACCATGGAGAAATACGGGGAACCCTCTCTCACGACGAAGCGGATCAGGTGAAGATCATGAGGCTCACCCTGGAGGAAAAAAGCAGGACCGCGTGATTCTCACGCCTCTGCCAGGATCACCTCGATTCCCATCTCCTTGTATTGAGCCAGGAGGATAGGATCAGCGTTGGAGTCGGTTACTATCTTGTTGATCTTGCCGATCGGAACGTTCGGATAGAGGCCGGATGTGGTGAACTTCGTGAAATCGGCAAGCAGGATGACCTCGTTCGCCCGATCAGCCATCAGGCTCTTCATCTGTGCCTCCAGCAGATCGCCATTGCTCAGACCCCGATGACTTTCCACGCCCTGGGTTCCCAGGATGCATTTGTTCGCGTGGAATCGGGACACGATCTCTTCGGCGAGCGGCCCAGCGAAGCACTGGTTGGGGCGGTGCAACAACCCGCCCGCGCTCACGAGCTCGACGCGTGTATTCGCGAGCTCCGCGATGATGGGCAGTGAAAATGTAACGACGGTGATGTGCGAGAAATGACCCAACTCGCGGGCGAAAAGGGCGCACGTGGTCCCATGGTCGATGAACAGCGAATCGTTCTCCTCCACGAGCTCCCGGGCCTTTGCCGCGATAGCCTCCTTCTCCCTCAGGTGCAGCTCCATGCGGAGCGAAAAGCTCGTCACTTCCGCGAGAGGACGCGATCTGTCGGTTGCGCCGCCGAAGTGCTTCTTGATCGCCTGGGTCTTGTCCAGGAAATCCAGGTCCCTGCGGATCGTCATCTCGGAAACGTACAGCGCCCGGCTGAGCTCCTTGATGCTCATTGCGCCACGTTGTCGAACCAGGTCGACGATCTTACCCCGCCTCTCATCCACCAGCATTTCGCCCTGCCTTCTCCCTGTCTCCACGACCGCGGGCTTGCCCGTGTTAATGCCCGTATTCAAACAAGCTATCCCACATTATCACATCCAAGCTCAAATACAAACAGGAAAGCGAATCAGCGATTGTTTTTGGGTGAGGCGGCTGTAAACTAGTTGTTAAAACTATTCCATTTTGTGTTTTATTTTGTTTGACTTTGTGATTGAGCTATGATAGCGTTTTCAGGAATAAATGAGAAAGGGGGGAGAGTCACAGGCAGCAGAGTACGAGGGTTCATCTCGACCGCAATACCAAGACGTCGTCGGATGAAACGGGAAAACGGCTACGCAGGCAAGAAGGGCCTGCTTGGTGTGCATTCAGCTAATCTAAGGAGGAAAAGGATGAAGAAGAACTTTCTCGCACCTCTTGTCATCATGGCAGCTCTCATGATGATTCCGTTCGTCGCTTTTGCGAACGGGTCCAAGGAACAACCCGCAGCTGGCGGCAGCTTTGTTCCGGCCGCCCAGCTCAAGGCGCCTCCGGGGGCGTCGATGTTCGTTCTTCCCGCGGACGTGAGACCGGCAAAACAGCTGCGGATCGCCACGATCATGGTGCAGAACAACCCCTTCGGCGAAGCCGTCATGAAGGGCACAATGTTCGCGAAGGAAATACTGAAGGATCGAAACGCGAAGGTCGACTGGATATCGGTTCCGGATTTCGATCCCAAGAAGTTCGAAGATGCAATGCAGAACGCCATCACCGCCCAATATGACGCGATCACGCTGTTCGGGCTCTCCGACGCCCTGCAGCCCGTCGTCGACAAGGCAGTGGCCGCGGGTATCCTCGTCTACACCTTCAACACGGAGCCCGGTCTCCACTCAAAGAGGCAGGCATACTGGGGACAGGATGGCTTTGCCGGTGGCCAGAAATGCGGCCAGCTATTGATGGATGCAATGGGCGGGCAGGGCGAATACGCGATCATCACCGGATCCTTCAACGTCCTCGGTCACGAGCTGCGCCGTAAGGGCGCTCGCGACATATTGGACAAGAACCCGCAGATGAAGCTCATCAGCGAGTTCGAGAACCAGGACAAGGCCGAAGAAGCGTACAACATCACCCAGAACCTGCTCACGTCTCACCCGAACATCAAGGGCATTTACGTGACCGCGGGAGGTCCCTTCGGCGCGGCCAAGGCCATCAAGGACGCCGGCCTTACGGGAAAGGTGAAGCTGGTGTGCCACGACTGGATGGCGGAAACCATCACCTACGTTCGCTCAGGGGAGATCTCCGCCGTTCTGGACCAGGATCCGTTCAACCAGGGGTATGCCCCTGTCGTCTCGGCCTTCAACAAGCTTGCGGCCAAGATCGATCCGAAGGAGATCAACTGGTTCCCCGGCGACATCGCCACTCCGCAGAACGTCGAACAGAAAGTCCCCAAGAGCTGATGGATTTTCGAGAAACAAGGCAGCGGCCTCCGCTGCCTTGTTTCCCCTTCAAGGGCAGACCGTTGAGAGTTCGCGCAGACAGGAGGATCAATGAGACTCGCCGCTTCTGAAGTGGCTCGCATGATCGACGTGAGTGCCGTCAAGCCGGATGACACCGAGACGAGCGTGCGAAACATGGCCTCCACGGCCATCGATCACCACTGCGCCGCGGTTTTCGCCCTGCCGGCGTGGACTCCCCTCGTCGTTCAGATCCTCTCCGGGAACACATCCGTCGCCGTCGGCGGGGCCGTCGGATTCCCTTCCGGGGGGCAGACCACCCGAATCAAGCGAGCCGAAACCAAAGAGCTCCTCGAGATGGGGTGCACCGAGATCGACATGGTCATCAACATCGGAAAGCTTGTTTCCGGCCGGCTCGACGAGGTACGTGAGGACATTCACGCCGTGGTCAACGAAGCACAACAATTCCCCGTGAAGGTGATCCTCGAATGCCACTATCTCACCGAGGACCAGATCAGGGCGGGTTGCGACGCAATCGTTGCGGCGCACGCGGCATGGGTCAAGACGGGAACCGGCCTGGCGCCCTCGGGGGCAACCCTTGAAAATGTCGCGTTGATCAAGAAGCACGTGGGTGACGCGATCGGAGTGAAGGCCGCCGGAGGAGTGCGCGGCATGGAAACCCTCGCCGAGATGTACAGAAGGGGCGCGCGAAGGTTCGGGTTGAGTTGGACGGGAGCGGTGAAGATTCTCCACCACGTGCAGGCCCTCCCCTCGGGGGTCCTGGAGATCTGAGAAACGGAATGCCGGCCCCGATGTCGGTCGGCGCTCGCCGCCCACCGAGGCGCCCCGCCCCTACTCCAGCGTCTTTTCGAACACGGCGGAGGTTTTCGCCTTCTCGTAGCCTTCCCGCAGGTAGAAGCGATGCGCGTCTTCACGCACGACGTTGGAGCGCACCAGCATGCGTTTGGCTCCACCGAAAGCCGCCCACTGCTCGGCGGCGTGGAGGAGAGCTTTTCCGACACCGGCGCGGCGCGTTGTCTCCGTCACGACCATTCCGCCTACTTCCGCGAAGGGGCCCGATTGGATGTGGAACGCCATGCCGACGTCCACCCAACCGAGGATTGTCTCCTCTGGCATGCACGCCACGAGCACCGCGTGGTCGGGGACTTCCATGAGGTACCGCAGTCGTTTCTCCATCTCACCGACCGGCACGGGATATCCCAGCTCGGCGCTGAGGGCTGCCACGGCGGCGGCATCCGAAGGCACAGCTTCGCGAATGACAGGCGCGGTTCCCGCAATCATGATGCACCCCCTCAGTCGTCGTGCGGCAGGGAGCCGCGCGCTGCGCGCAGGTACGCGAAGGGCGTCTGCGCGAGGAAGTTCGAAACGCGCGAGGTGTACACGTCTGCATAACGCTCGACCTGACGCGCGAAGAGGCTCTTGTCGTTGCCGGCGCGCATGATCGGGCCCCACATGGGGTTGCCGATCTCACCCGACGCCTTGGCGAGCGGGGAGATCCGCGCGTCAAGCGTCTCGTTCTCCTCCGTGATGCTCCGTATCGCCGCCTCAAGCTCCGCCGCGTTCGCGGTGGGCTTGGGGCCGTACTTGTGCTGCGCTCTCTGCCGCGCCAGACGCAGCTGCGCGAGCCTCGCATCGAGCTCGGTCTTCCTGACCATGAGCTCGCGGAGCTCGGCGTCGGCACCGTGCGTCTTCTCCATGTCGATGACCTCTGATTCCATCTCGCGCAGGATCAGGCCCGTGCGCCAGCGCAGCATCTCCTTGCTCACGTGCACGTCGCCGAAGAGGTGGTCGCCGAGATAAAGGATTTCCGCGCCCGACAGCGTAAGGCTGGACTCCACGAGCTGCGCGTCCCCGCCGACGTAGACGCACCCCTGCTCCAGGCTGCCGCGGTGCGGGAGGAGCAGGCCCTGCTCGGGATCGGTGACGCGGTAGGACGCCTGGCGCCCGGAGAAGAACCCCGGCTTGCGCGCCTCCACGATGATGATGTCGAAGAGCTCCCGCCATTTCATCGGGCCGGGGAGGTACTTGTCGAAGGAGTACTCCATCATGGACCGGGTATACCCCCAGTCGGAGTTCGTGATGAGGAGGAGCTTCTTTCCCGCCATCTTCTGATCCAGCAGCGTGAGGGGAAGCTCGGGGTCGAGCTCCACGAATCGATCGGGGTCGGCCATGACCTTGGCCTTGAGCTCGCTCAGGTTGTGCGCCTCGTCCAGCGCGGAGAGGAGCACGCGGTGCAGATCCCGATACCCCAGCCGCTCCGGCAGCCTGTCGGCGTCGAGGAGGTCGACGAGGTTGGCGAAGAGGTTCGCCTCGGAGAGGGAGAACAGCGTGTTCATGAATTGCCAGCGCGGATCGGAGAGATCGACGAACGTGCTGGAGTACGCCGCGCGCTGCTCGTCGAAGGACAGCGGCCGGGTCCCGTGATGCGCTCTAATGATGTACCCGAAGCGCGTAGCCTTGACGAGATTCCCCAGCTCCAGATCGAAGGTGAGGCCCTGGATGACGCTCGCCGGATCGAATCGCAGCTGGTCCACCGGCCACCCGCGTCGTGACAGGGGCACGAGGGCGCGCTCGAAGGCCGCGCGCTCCCATTCCGCTGTGCGGTAATGCACAAGCGTGTAGTCCATGTCGTATCCGACGGCTTTAATGGCGCGCATGTTGAGGGTGCGGTTGCACCACACGCGACGCTCGGGCGGGATCACGATGGGATCGATCATGGTGATGAGTCTACTACGAGGCGGCGCTGCGCGGCCATGGACCACCGCACAGCGCCGCTTCCGCACGTCAGTAAACCCCTAGAACAGACCCTTCACTTTCCCTGTCTTCACGTCGACGTCGATGTTGGTGAACGCGGGCACCGAGGCTGTCCCCGGCATGAGCTTGATGTCTCCCGCCACGGGAACGATGAACCCCGCCCCCCTGTACTGGAGGATGTCGCGGATGGGAAGCGTCCAACCCTTGGGCCGGCCCTTGATCGTCGGATCATGGGAGAGGGAGAGGTGCGTCTTCACCATGCATGTTCCGAGCTTCGAAAGCTCGGCATCCGCCTCGATGGCGGCGAGCTTCTCCTTGGCGAGCGGCGTATAGGATACCCCGTCGGCGCCGTAGACCTTCGTGGCGATGAGCCTGATCCTTTCCGACAGCGGCGTTGAAAGCTCGTAGAGGAACTTGAACTTCGGCTTCTGATTGCACGCGTCGACGACTGTCTCCGCGAGCTCCTTGGCGCCGTCGCCTCCGAACTCCCAGTGCTTGGAGAGAGCGACGCGCGCGCCGGCCTTTTCCGCGGCCTTGCGCACGACCGTCACCTCTTCGTCGGTGTCCGTGTAGAAGTGGTTGATGCACACCACGGGCTCGATGCCGGAGAGCTTGATCGTCTCGATGTGGGCCAGGAGGTTTTCCACGCCCTTCTCCACGAGGCCGACGTTCTTCTCCGTATACGCCTTGTCCAGAGGTTTCCCCGGCGCCACCTTGGGGCCGCCGCCGTGCATCTTCAACGCGCGCACGGTGCACACGAGCACCGAGCAGTTCGGCGTGAGCCCGCTGAAGCGGCACTTCAGGTTCCAGAACTTCTCGAACCCGATGTCCGCCGCGAAGCCGCTCTCCGTGACGTGGTAATCCGCGAGCTTCAGCCCCACCCTGTCGGCGATGATGGAGGACTGGCCGATGGCGATGTTCGCGAAGGGGCCTGCGTGCACGAGCACGGGCTGGCCCTCGATCGTCTGCAGGAGGTTCGGGTTGATCGCCTTGGCCATGATGGCCGTCATGGCCCCGTCCACGCCGAGGTCGTGCGTCGTCACGGGCTTTCCCGCCTTGCTGTAGGCGACGACGATCCTGCCCATACGCTCCCGCATGTCCTTCAAGTCCGAAGCGACGGCGAGGATGGCCATGATCTCCGAGGAGACGGTGATCTGGAAGCCGCTCTTCATCATGAACCCGTCCATGTCGGAGCCCAGTCCTATGATGATCTCCCGCATGGCCTGCGCGCAGAAATCGATGCACCAGCCCTGCGCGATGTTGCGCGGGTCGATGTCCAGGCGTGTGAGGCCGCGTTTCTTCAGGCCCTCGTCGGTGTAGTTGAACTCGTGCTGCAGGCGCGCGGTGAGCGCGACCATGGAGAGGTTGTGCGCGTTGGTGATTGCGTCGATGTCCCCGGTGAGCCCGAGGGAGAAGTCGGTGAGCGGGATGCACTGGGCAAGACCGCCGCCTGCCGCGGATCCCTTGATGTTGAAGGTCGGACCGCCAGAGGGTTGCCGGATCGCCCCGATCACCTTCTTGCCGATCTTTCCCAGGCCTTCCACCAGACCCATCGTGGTGGTGGACTTTCCTTCGCCCAGGGGTGTAGGCGTAATGGCCGTCACTTCGACGTACTTCCCGTCGGGCCGGTCTTTCAGCCGGTTCAGGATGCTCATGTAGTCGAGCTTGGCCACGTAGTGACCGTAGGGGAGGAGCTCCCTGTCCTCCAGGCCCAGCTCCTTTGCCAGCTGGACAACAGGCTTCATGCCCTCTTCCGCCGCTTCCGCGATCTGCCAGTCCTTCATTGTCTTCGGATCGAGTGCTTTCATCCCTTTTCGTCCTTTCTGCACATCACAGGTGTCATCGAGAAAAGCGTACCCCCAAAGCCCCCGCGTTGTCTTGTACCGAGCTTCTGCTTTTTGTATAATGATGCTATTGATGCCGCACCAGCAGGGGTCGCCAGGTGCGGGCCCTTGCGTTCCCCCGGCCATCCCTTTACACTCCCCAAGCAGAATGCAGGCCACGAGATTCTTCCCGTCACTCGCCGCGGCAAGCGAACGTAACGATTCCCTGCTCTGCGTCGGGCTCGACCCCGCGCTGGACATTCCGTCCTCGGAGCTTCTGGCCCGCATGCGCGGCATCGTCGACGCCACGCACCCCTTCGCCTGCGCGTTCAAGCCCAACAGCGCCTTCTACGAGGCGCGCGGGCCCGAGGGCCTGAAAACGCTGAAAGCGCTCATCGATCACATCCACGCACGGGGGCTCCCCGTCATTCTCGACGCAAAACGCGGCGACATCGCATCCACGGCGGATGCATACGCCGCGGCCTGCTTCGACTCACTCGGCGCCGATGCGCTCACCGTCAACCCGCTTCTCGGTGGGGACAGCGTGCAGAGCTTCTCCTGCCGGGAGGACAGGGGCGTGTTCCTCCTCTGCCACACCTCCAACCCCGGCGCGAAAGACCTGCAGGAGCTCGACTGCGGGGGGGATCCGTTCTACGAGAGGATCGCTTCGGCGGCGCAGGGGTGGAACGCCCGCGGAAACGTCGGGCTCGTCGTGGGGGCAACCTTCCCCCGCCAGCTCGAGCGTGTCAGGGCCATCGCCCCCGACATGTGGATCCTCCTCCCCGGAGTCGGCTCGCAGGGCGGGGATCTGGAATCCAGCCTCGCGGCGGGCCTCAGAGCGGACGGCAGCGGCGTGCTTGTAAACATCTCTCGAGCCATCGCGCAGGCGGCGGATCCCGGTACAGCGGCAAAAGCTTTCCGCGACAGCATCAACGCGGCGCGCAAAGCGCCCCGGGCCCCGGCCGCCGCGGCGCCCACGGCCGCGCTCACACTCGCCGACCAGATCGCCCTGGGCCTTCATGACCTCGGCGCGGTGCGGTTCGGGGAGTTCACGCTGAAGTCGGGACAGAAGTCCCCGATCTACATCGACCTTCGCCTTCTCGTGAGCGACCCGAAGCTCATGAGCATCGCCGCACGCGCGTTCGCCGACATCATGCGGGGCCTCTCGTACGACAGGATCGCGGCGCTCCCCTACGGAGGCCTGCCCATCGGCCAGGCCGTGGCCCTTGCCACGGGGAAGCCGCTCATCTACGCGCGCCGCGAAGTGAAGGACTACGGGACGAAGAAGCTCATCGAAGGAAAGTTCACCGCCGGGGAGACGGTGGTCGTCCTGGACGACCTCGTCACCACCGGCGGGAGCAAGATCGAAGCCATGGCGCCCCTCACGGATGCGGGGCTCACGGTTACCGACGTCGTGGTGCTCGTCGACCGGGAGCAGGGGGGACGCAAGGAGCTTGCCGAGCACGGCCTCACGCTGCACGCAGCGCTCACCCTGAGTGAGATCCTCGATTCACTCGTCGCCCACGGCAGGATCAGCAGCACGGTGCGCAGTGATGTGCGCGCAGCACTCGCCCTTGCCTGACCTCACCTGTCGGATCGCAGGAGTCCGGCTGCCCACCCCCCTGGTGCTCGCCTCCGGGATCTGGGGCACCTCGGCATCCCTCCTGGAACGCGCCGCGTTGTGCGGAGCGGGTGCGGTCACGGCAAAGACCTGCACGCCGACCCCGCGACGGGGACATAGAAACCCCACGGCAATAGACTGGGGCCATGGGCTCATCAACGCGATGGGCCTGCCGAATCCCGGAGTGGAGGAGGAGGTGCCGCTGCTGCGGGAAGCGGCCGCGCGGCTGGCGCCCCTCGGCGTGCCTCTCATCGCGAGCGTTTCCGCGGATACCGTGGAGGAGTTCGCCCTGGCGGTGCGGATCGTCTCCCGGGCGGAGCCGGCCCTGATCGAGGTGAACATCTCCTGCCCGAACGTCCAGGCGGAGCACGGGGAGATGTTCGCATCCTCCGCGGAAGCCGCCGCAGCGGTGACCAGGGCGGTGAAGGCTGCCACGTCCATACCGTGCATCATCAAGCTCTCTCCCAACGTCCCTGACATCGCCTCGATCGCCCGTGCCGTCGTGGCGGCGGGCGCGGATGCCATCACGGCAATCAATACGATGCCCGGCATGCTCGTCGACGCGGAGACGGGACGACCGCTTCTTGCCAACACAACCGGCGGGCTCTCGGGCCCCGCGCTGAAACCCATCGCGCTGCGCTGCGTGCATGAGATCGCAGGTGTGGTGAGCGTGCCCGTCATCGGCACCGGTGGCGTGCTCTGCGGCACCGACGCCGTGGAGATGATCTCCGCCGGAGCGCTGTGCGTCGGGGTCGGCTCGGCCATCACCTACCGGGGGGACGCAGCCCTCACGCTCATCCGTGACGAGCTTTCCGCGTGGATGTCCGCCCGGGGATTCGAATCACTCGATGAGATCAGGGGGCGGACGCATCGACAGCCCGCCGCGGCCGTGCAGAGCAATCCGCCGCCGATTCCGGGTGCAGGGACCACACATGCCTGACGATCTGCAGAGCGGGGGAGGTGTTCCCGTCATGACCCGGGTGAAGGAGCGCGTGCAGGAGAATCCCCGCACCGTCTCCCTCGTCTTCCAGTCGGACCTGCGGGCATATCCGGGCCAGTTCGGCATGCTCTGGCTCCCCGGCGTCGACGAGAAGCCCTACAGCATCTCCGGCATCGCGCCCCTCATGGTCACCGTTTCGCGCGTCGGCCCCTTCAGCGAGGCACTCGCTGCGCTTCAACCGGGGGACTCCGTGGGCGTGCGCGGTCCCTTCGGCACGGGCTGGCCCGTGGCTCCCGGCAGGGCGCTGCTGGTCGGCGGCGGATACGGCGCCGCGCCGCTGCACTTCCTCGCCCGCAGCCTCCTGGCCGCAGGCGGGAGCGTCGAAGCGGCGCTGGGCGCCCGCAGTGCCGCCGACATCCTGTTCGCCGACAGGTTCGGAAGGCTCGGAGTGCCGCTCCGTCTCGCCACGGAGGACGGATCCAGCGGCATGAAGGGCAGGGTCACCGACGTGGTGGAGCCACTCCTGGCAACGGGCAGGTTCGACCGCCTCTGCGCATGCGGCCCCGAGCCGATGCTTGCGCGCCTGGAGGTGATCTGCCGCGCGGCGGGGGTGCCGGCAGAGCTTTCCCACGAGGCGTACATGCGCTGCGGCATCGGCATCTGCGGGGCATGCGAACACGAAGGGCGCCTGGTCTGCATGGATGGCCCGGTCTTCTCCATCGGCCGCGGAGCGGGATAGGGCGAGCCATGGCGAGGCGTCCCTTCTTCGAGGCCGGGCTGCTCACCATCCACAACGCGAGCATGCTTGAGCTGCGCGCCATTCCTTCCGGGAGCGTGGACCTCATCGTCACCTCCCCGCCCTACAACGTCGACATCGCCTACGGCACGCATGACGACGCGCTGACCTACCCCCGCTACCTCGCCTTCAGCAGGCGGTGGCTCGCCCGGGCCCGCGCATGGCTGAAGGAGGACGGGCGGCTCTGCCTCAACATCCCGCTGGACAAGAACAAGGACGGCCAGCAGAGCGTCGGCGCCGACCTTACGACGATCGCCAAGGAGGTCGGCTTCCGCTACCACTCGACAATCGTCTGGAACGAAGGCAACATTTCCCGGCGCACCGCGTGGGGCTCGTGGATGAGCGCCTCCGCCCCGTACGTGATCGCCCCCGTGGAGCTCATCGTGGTGCTCTACCGGGAGCACTGGAAGCGCAGCTCCGGCTCGCGGGATTCCGACATCACGCGCCAGGAGTTCATGGACTGGACGAACGGATTGTGGACCTTCAACGGGGAGAGGAAGAAGCGCGTCGGGCACCCCGCACCCTTCCCCGTGGAGCTCCCGCGAAGATGCATCAGGCTTTTCAGCTACGTGGGGGACACGGTGCTCGACCCTTTCATGGGCAGCGGCACGACGCTCGTCGCGGCGCGGGATTGCGGCCGCAGGGCGATCGGTGTTGAGATCGAGGAGCGCTACTGCGCGCTGGCGCGCGACAGGCTCGTGGAAACGGAACCGAAAGTCGTAGAGGAGTAGACATGGTGGGCACACGGTCGGAGAAGGCTCTCGTCCTGCACGGGAGAGGCTGCAATTGCGCACAGTCCGTGCTCGGCGTTTTCGCACCCGGGCTCGGAATGACGGAGGAAACCGCGCTGCGCGTGGCCACGGGTTTCGGCGGCGGCATGGGGCGCACCTCGGGGACCTGCGGCGCGGTGACGGGAGCCTGCATGGCCATCGGGCTCATGCGGGGAATGCGCAGCACGGAGGATGCGGCGGCGAAAGAGGCGACGTACGAGGCGGTGGAGGATTTCGTGCAGAGGTTCCGCGAAGCCCACGGGAGCGTGGCCTGCACGGAGCTTCTGGAGGTCGACCTGGGCACCCCCGAGGGGCGGGCAGCGGCCAAAGAGCGGGGCCTGTTTGCCACCCGCTGCAACGGGTTCATCCGGGATGCGGTGATCATCCTGGAGGATGTCAGCGCATCATGAGCATCCGCATCGTCATCACGGGAGGGACGTTCGACAAGCAGTACGACGAGATCCGGGGTGCACTCGCCTTCAAGGACACGCACCTGCCGGAGATCCTGCATTTCGTGCGCTGCTCCGTGCCGATAGCACTCGAGCTCAACCAGCTCATCGACAGCCTCGAAATGCGCACTGCCAACCGTCTCCAGGTCCTCTCCTCCTGCGCACGGGCCCCCGAGGAGCGCATCGTGATCACGCACGGCACGGACACGATGGTGGAAACCGCGGAGGTCCTGGGGAAGGAGAAGCTCCCCAAGACCATCGTCCTCACCGGGGCCATGGTCCCCTACGTCTTCAGCAATTCGGACGCCGTGTTCAACCTCGGCTCGGCCATCACCGCCGTGCAGATGCTTCCGCACGGCGTGTATATCGCAATGAACGGCCGCATTTTCCCCTGGGACGACGTGCGGAAGAACAGGGACGCGGGCGTCTTCGAGACGAAAACGCCGGGGGCCTGATCGGACTCAGCCCTCGCCGAAGGGCTCGGGCAGGTCCCTGAGCTCCGTTTCCTCTTCCTCCGGCTCGGGTTTCACCAGCACGAGGGCGGGTCTCTGGGGCGCCTCCTCCTCCCCGATCGTGAACTGGGCCATCATCCCCTGCAGTTTCTGCGCGAGCTCGGCGAGCTCCTCGGTGGAGGCGGACATCTCCTCGGCCGCCGAGGCGGCGCTCTGCGTCACCTCGTTCACCGTCTCCATCGCCTTGGACACCTGCTTTGCGTTCGTCGTCTGCTCCTCGGTCGCCGCCGAGATGCTCTGGCTCATCTCGTTCACGTTGTTGAGGGACTTCGACAGCATGCGCACCGCGTTCACCTGCTGCGACATGGAGGAGGCGAGCCCCGCGATCATCTCCTGCACCTGCTGGGATGCGGCCCTGATCTGCTCCATTGCCATCTGGGACTTGCGCGCGGTCTGCACGCCCATGGCGACGTTCCTGCCGCTCTCCTTGATGAGCGCCGCGATCTCCTTCGTGGAGACAGAGCTGCGCTCGGCGAGCTTGCCCACCGCGTCGGCCACCACCGCGAACCCCCGGCCGTGCTCCCCCGCCCTGGCCGCCTCGATGGCTGCGTTCAGCGCGAGGAGATTGGTCTGGTCGGCGATCTCTCCGATCACCGTGACGATCCCGTCGATCTTTTCCGAGCTCCCGGCGATCAACCCGATGCCGTCAGCCACCTGGCTCACCGCCTTGGCGCCTTCCAGCGCGTTCTCCACGGACCGCGTCGCGAGGTCGGAGATATCCTTGAGGTTCTTCGATACCTCTCCGATCGAACGGTCCACGAGCTCCATGGAGCCCGCCCCGCGGTCCACGGCCGCGGCCTGCGCCTGCGCATGCTCGGCCACCTGGTCCACCGATGCGGTGAGCTCCTCCATCGAGGCGCTCGTCTCCTCAAGTGTGGAGGCCTGGTTCTGTGCGCCTTCCGCGAGTGTTTGCGCGCTGACGTTGATCTCCTCGGTGGAGGCGGCCACCTGCGCAGCGCTTTTCTTGATCCCCATGACCATCGTGCTGAACTGATCCGCCATGGCGTTCAGTGCCGTGGCCAGCCTGCCCACCTCGTCGCGCTGGTGGATGTCGAGCTTCTGGGAGAAGTCGCCCGTTGCCAGACGCTCCGTGAACGCCAGGCCGCGCGCGAGGGGCTTCGTGATGGTGCGGGCGAACGGCACGTACACGAGGAACGCGATGAGGAGCGCGCCGAGGCTGATAAGAAGGATCAGCGTACGCGCCTCGGTCGCCGTTGCCAGGAACTCCTTGTTCGGAAGCGTGAGGCAGACGCTCCACCCCGTCGATTTCACGGGGGCGTAGCCCGCGGAGTACGGGACGCCGCCGAAGACGTAGTCCTGGACGCCGCTCTGGCCGCCCTTCATCCGGCGGGCAAGCTGGTCCATCCCCTTTTCATCGGAGATGTTCAGATTGAATACGTAGTCGCTCGTATGATGGGCGATGACCAGGCCCATGCCGTCAATGATGAAGGCGTACCCGGAGGTGCCCACCTTCTCCTCGTTGATGAGCGTCTCCAGGAAGCTGATGTTCGCGATCGCCACGAAGGCGCCGACGATCCGATTGCCGGACCTCAGGGGCGCCGAAACGGGCACCGACGGCTTGTTCGTCACCTTGTCGAGGCTCGCCGAGCCGGCATCGACGACGCCGTTGACCGCGTTCTTGAAGTAGGCCTGATCGGCGAACGACACCCCGAGGTAGGCGGGATCGGAGCTCGCGAAAGGCATGCCGTCCATCCCGATGGCGAGGAATGCCCGGTAGCCTTCGGCGAGCCCCGTGGTTGCGCCGAGCACGGCCAGGCGATCGTTGGCCGCGGCGATCTGGCGGTCCGCGCGGTGAGCCCCCCCGTCCAGCATGGCAGAGGCTGCTGCTGAGAAGGTCAGGTCGAGGGAGAGGCTGACGGCGACCTTTTTCTCCTCCCGGAATACATTGTCGATCATGAGGGCGATGTCGGCTGCCCGGGCGGTGAGCTGTTCGTTTTCAACGCTCGTCAGGCCCTGGCTTGTCCGATTCAGCGAAACGATCGCAACTGCTGCCAGCGGCAGCACCATGATGAGCGTTCCGACGATGAGAAGCTTTGTTCCGATACGAATGTTTTTTAGCATCTTCTAGCCTCCCGCGGATTGTAACAAAGGGCAAAACGTTTCTTCACGTCTCCCTAATAAGTTACAAACACTTTATTACCACCATTTTATCAATTTGTCAAAAAAAAGGGATGCAAGGCTTTCCTTGCATCCCCATCATAATTCTGGAAATCTAATATATCAGCTTACGGCGGCGAGCACCTTCTCCTCGTGTGCCGGCGGGGGGGCCAGGGCGGCTAAATTGTTCCCTCCTACCTCATCCGCAACGATCTTGAACTGTGCCGTCAACCGCTGCAAGGACTGTGCGAGACTTGCAAGCTGTTCGGTCGATGCCGACATCTCTTCAGCCGCTGATGCCGCTGTCTGCGTCACCTCGTTCACGTTCTCCACGGCCTTGGACACCTGCTTGGCGTTCGTCGTCTGCTCCTCGGTTGCCGCGGAGATGCTCTGACTCATCTCGCTGACGTTCTCCAGAGCCTTGGACAGCTCCTTTACGGCGCCCACCTGCTGCATCATGGATTCAGAGAGGCCGTTGATCATCTCCTTGACCTTCTGCGACGCCGCCCTGATCTGCTCCATGGCCATCTGCGATCCCCGTGCGGTTTCCACTCCCGACGTCACGTTCTTCGCGCTCTCCTTGATCAGGTTCTCGATCTCCTTGGCGGATGTCGAGCTGCGATCCGCCAGCTTGCTCACCTCGTCGGCGACAACGGCGAAGCCCCTGCCGTGCTCCCCCGCCCTGGCGGCTTCTATTGAAGCGTTCAGTGCGAGGAGATTCGTCTGGTCGGCGATCTCGCTGATCACCGTGACGATCCCGCTGATCTTCTCCGAGCTTCCCGCGATCAGGCCGATGCCATCGACGACCTGGCTGACGGCTTTGGCCCCTTCCATGGCGTTGTCCACGGACTTGCCGGCGAGAGCCGCGATCTCGGTGAGGTTCCTGGATACCTCCTCGATCGAGTTGTGAACCTGCGTCATGGAGCTGGAGCCCTGTTCCACTGCCGCGGCCTGCGACTGGGCATGCTCGGACACCTGGTCAACGGACGCGGTGAGCTCCTCCATGGATGCGCTGGTCTCTTCCAGCGTGGAGGCCTGGGTCTGGGCGCCTTCGGCAAGCTGCTGCGCGCTCGCCGTGATCTGTTCGCTGGAGGAAGCGACCTGCATGGCGCTGTCCTGGATGCTCGCCACCATGTCGCGCAGCTTGTTCGACATGCCGTTGAGCGCTGCGGCGAGCCTGCCGATCTCGTCCTTCTGAACGATGGGGAGGGTGTGGGTGAAGTCCCCCGATGCCACGAGCTCGGCATACACGACGCCCTTCTTCAGCGCAACGGTGATCGTGCGGGAGAAGAAGAAGAAAAGGATGAATGCCAACACGATGGCGGCCGCGCTGATGATGAGGAGGAGGTCGCGCGCCTCGTTGGCCGGCGCGAGGAACTCGTTGTCAGAAAGGGAAAGGGCAACGCTCCAGCCCGTCGTTTTGATGGGCGCGAACCCTGCTGTCTTGGGCACGCCCTGGAAGACGTAGGACTGCACACCGCTCTCTCCCGCCATCATCCGTTTGGCCACGATTTCCATGCCCGGCAGCTTATTCTCGTTGAGGGTGAAGATGTTCTCCGCTTTGGGGTGAGCCAGGACGAGGCCCGTATTGTCCGTAACAAACGCATAGCCGGTCTTTCCGATCTTCTGCCCTCCGATCAGCTCGTTGAGGAAACTGATGTCGGCAATTGCCGCAAATACGCCGACGACCGTATCGCCGGACCTTATGGGCGCCGCAAAGGGGGCGAAGGGTTTGCTGGTAACTTTGTTCAAACCTGCTGCTCCCGCATTCACCTGGCCGGCAAGGGCATTCTTGAAGTAAGCCCTGTCCGCAAGGCTCACCCCGAGGTACTTCGGATCTGACGCAGCAAGAGTCGTTCCGTCCGCCCCCACGATTACGAGGACCTGATAGCTTTCACCCAGTCCTTTGGTACCGGCAATCGAAAGGAGCCTTTCCGAGGCACGCTGCATGACCGCAGAGGATGCCTGTGCTCGCGCTACGGCAGCAACCTGCGCCGCTTTGCCCGTTGCGATCGGCTCGGCCGTTTTCCCCGCTGCAGCCTGAGCCGCGGCAACAATGGCCGGATCGATCGACATGCTCAGGGCGAATTTCTGTTCCTCCGCGAACACCCGGTCGACGATTTCCGCGATGTTCGTCGAGCGCGCTGCAAGCTGCTCCTTCTCCACTCCGATGAGCCCTTGCGTCGACTTGGTGATTGCCACGATTGTAAGGATCGCCAGCGGAACGATCAGGATGAACGTTCCTATGCCGATCAGTTTCGCGCCGATGTTCATGTTCTTCAGCATCTCTTGCCTCCTGGCCTGCCGGCCTCAAATCAAAAAAAGCAGTTTTTCTGGGTATTATTAAGCAACTACCATGCCAAGACCATGAATCTCCATTCTTCTTCTCCGCTTCACTTCCAAAAACTTTATTAGCTCCAAGAGGGTATAGACTGCGGGAGAGTGATGAGACAGAGCTGGAACACAGTGTTCCATGCATATGGAACACTGTCGGAACGGACTATCAAAAACGAGTACCGCCGCATACAATTATGAGAGACGCGGAACGCCCGGAGTGTCCCTTGCGCAGCCGCGGCAAAGTTGATATCTCATTTGAGCACGGGGGAAGAGAATGCCTGACCTTTCGACAACCTACATGGGTCTTCACTTGAAGAACCCTCTTATTGCGGGCAGCTCGGGCCTGACGGGAACGCTGAAAGGGCTCCAGGAGTTGCAGGCGGGAGGAGTCGGCGCCGTGGTGCTCAAATCGATCTTCGAAGAGGAGATCGCCGCTGAATACGAGAGCGTTCTGGCGGAAGCTCAGGCCAAGGGTCTCAGCCTCGAATCATACGATTACTACGATTATCAGGTCCGCGGGGAGCGGGTCGCCGGCTACGTCGAGCTCGTCCGTCAGGCGAAAAAGGCGTTGTCCATTCCCGTCATCGCGAGCATCAACTGCACCTATTCGCACGAGTGGGCCTCCTTCGCCCGGGACATCGAGGCCGCGGGCGCCGATGCCCTGGAGCTCAACATGTTCTTCCTGCCTTCGGACACGAAGAGATCGAGCGAAGAGAGGGAGAAGGAATACTTCCTCATCGTCGAGCGTGTCCTCCAGCAGCTCCACATCCCCCTGGCGCTGAAGATCTCCTCCTCGTTCTCCACCCTCGCCCAGATGATCGAACGCCTGTCGCGCACGGGGATCGCGGCGCTCGTCCTGTTCAACCGTTTCTACTCGATCGATTTCGACATCGAGACCATGAGCGTCACGGGCGCCAACACACTGAGCACGCCGATGGAGCTCGCCCTTCCCCTGCGGTGGACGGCCCTCATGTCGCGCAGGGTCGCCTGCGACATCGCCGCATCCAGTGGGGTCCACGAGGGGACCTCGCTCATCAAGCTGCTGCTCGCCGGAGCGAAGGCGGTGCAGGCGGTTTCCACGTTCTACGAAAACGGTCCCGAGCACGCTTCCGTCATGCTGAGGGACCTCGGCGCGTGGATGGACCGCCACGGCTACAAGGGCGTCGCGGACTTCCGCGGCAGCATGAGCCAGGCGGAAAGCGGAGACCCCGCCGCGTTCGAGCGCGTCCAGTTCATGAAGCATTACGCGGAGTAGCTTCGCGCCCGCACGTGCGGGCGGCGCAGCCACGGGGAATCAGACGGCTTTTTCGAGCATCCCCTTCATCCGCTCCAGCAGCTGACGCCACATGGGCTCGGAATGCGCCCGTGACTCCTCCGTGGGGATGTTCTCGTGCGTGAAAGTCACCCGGACCCCTTCCTTCTCCTGCGACAGCCGGTAGGTGAGGAGGTTCGGAGAGGACTCGGGCGTGCTCGAGGTGGTGACAGTCCAGTGCGTACACTGCAGGAGGGCCAGGGGATCGACCCGCTTGATGATGCCCCGGTCCTCGAAGGGCTTGCCTTCCCATTCACCTTTCCAGACGATCGGGCTGCCGACTGTGAAGTCGCTCTCCACGGTCGAGCCCCAGAAAAGTTCCCCGACTTTCACCGGATCGACGAGGAGGTTCCACACGCGGGCAAGGTCAGCGTGGATGATGATGTCGCTGCTGATCGAATAGGTCGTGGTTGTGTTTCCCATGGGTGGAAAATACGGTACTTTTTCCCGAGCGGCTTGGAAAAACGCGACACGGTTCGGAGGAGCGCGTTGCGGGTCACTCCCCACGATCCCACCAGGGGGAGTACAGGAAGAGACAGGGGCACGAGACCTGAATAATGGCACCGATATCAGCGGCGAGCGGTCTTTCCCTTTGGCCGTGAAACTTTTTTTGGCTGCTCTCGGTCAGATGCCCTCTGAGCATTCATGTATGCCCTCAGCACCGCGTTGATCCTGGTTTGATAGCCGGGACCCGGATCCTGAAACCACTCATAGACATCTGGATCGAGTCGAAGAGTCACGGATTTCTTTGTTTCGCGGCGAAGCTCGCTGGGTCCGGGCATGTCATCAGGAATTTGGATCGCGCCGCGAATCTCCTCGGCAATATCTCCCGGTGCAGCCATGTATTTATCGCCTGAACGCGTTGAGCTCTTCATATCTGTCCCTTCCTTCACGCCAGTAGCCAGCCCCAATTATCCGGATCACATCACCTCTGCGTGTGAAGCGGACCGTGAGCACCCTGCCGGAAACTTTTCCAAACAGGTAAAAGCGCTGCTCCCCCTGACCGCTGTGGCGCGTATCCCTGGCGACGACGCGCGTCGGGTCCAGCCACGCCCGGCGGGCCTGTTCAAAGCTGACGTGGTGCTTCTCCCTGTTTTCCTCATCCTTTGCGGAATCCCATTGGAAGTCCACGCTTCAATGTAGCTCGTACATACGTTTTGTCAATACAGCTGGAGCACTCGCAATGGTCGGCCGGGCCGGGGACGGCGGGCAGCAACTACACTGGTGCCGGTGCATGCTCCCAGGGGAAGGAGTCGTCCCTGACCCTGCAATAGTTCGCATCAAGCGACGGTCTGAGGAGGACGAGAGCAATGAGCCTTCGTACCATTGCAGTGAGCTCGACCACTTCTTTTGTCTTCATTGCACGTCCCAGGATGTCGCGTTCCCGGTAACTCAGCCATTTCTTGATGACTTGATATCCTCCGACGTAGTATTCCCATACAGCCACTGGAATGTTGCGCCAGAACACTTTCTCATTCAGATAGACGTCACATGTCTTTGAGCCAAGGAGCGATCTTGCCTCATCCGCCGAAAGTCCAAAGGCACCGGCACTTTCTGTGATTGCAGCTCCTTCGTCCGCAGTGAACTCTCGTTCTTGCAGTTTCCCGCGCGCGGGCATGGTGACACCGTCCTTGCCCAGATGTCCCCAACCCGCGGTAAGATCGAGATCAGCAGACGAGGTGTCAATCTGGCTGCCATCTTCTCGTTCGATAATCCCAGCGAGCTGGAACACTGACGCCATGGGACTCCCCACGGTGACCCCGGTCACCTGGATCTCGGTGTCCAGAAGCCCCGCAATTCTTGCTCCGAGCGCGGCCGATTTCAGCAGCGCTTCCTTGCCTGCAGGGAAGGGGATGCGTGGCCAGTCGTTTCTGATACCATCGGCGTTCTCATCGAGGTAGAGCGGAGCATACCCAATGGCCAGGGCATGCAACCATACGAGCGCTGCGCGACTCTCGTCCGCGTCCGGATTGTCGATCCCCACTGTCGTGAGGTATTTCCGCGCTACCGCCGAGAGATTGGCTTTCAGGTGCGCCTCCACCGTCCTTTCCTGCTTTGATTCAAGGTCATTCTTATAGCCTTCAGGCGCGAGCAGGAAAGGAAAGTAGTAGGAGTGCCCGCGCTGAAAATCGTTGTCGCCCAGAATGCTCACGAAATAGAACGGCACCCCCTCGGGATTGGCGACTCCTGACGGCCGGCATGCTAAGTACCGATTTCCCGGAAAATACTGTTCCCAGAGCGTGGGCCGTGCGCGATTCCAAACGGTACTTATTTGAGTATAGTAGCACCATCGTACTTCGAATGGACGGACTGCATATCGCATGATTCGGCCTTCTGAGAATCGTTCCTTTCCCAAGACAACTTTCTTCCGTACCGCCTCGGGCTCGAATCCTGCCTGCTCCTCTGTGAGCTCTTTGTGCAATGTCTTGTACTCTTCCCATTTCAGATCGGGGTCGAAATAGTCCTTCATGCGCTGCTCGAGTGGCTCACGGTCGATGCAGATGAGAGCGCCACCACGTTTCTCCATGAGGCCATTGCTCGGCGCGACGTCGCACAAGTCAGTGAGCTTGGGCCACGTCCTGAAGGCCTTCGGTATGTCCTCGGGTTGGAAGGAGTAGCGGTTGTCCTGACCAGGGCTCGCGGTCTCATATGTCGCGTCAAACGGGATATTTTCAAGAGATCTGCAAAGGTCGTCCCTCTTTGTTGCTCCCCAGAACTGTTTGAAGCGAACCATAGCGGCTCCCGTTCTCTGCGGCTTTCGAACCATCACACAGATCGCCGTTCCGACGCGGATGCCTTCATGGTTGTATCCAGTCGAGAACACAGAGGGGTCGGGGTTCCCCTCGGGCGTCAGCTTGCCCGTCTCCCTGCTGTCGCCGTTCATGCAATCGATCCAGATTCGATCAAACTGTTCTGTATAGCGTTTGCGCATTTGGACAAACGACGGATCACTCAAGTATGAGAAATTGGATATGAACGAAATCACTCCTCTGCCGCTCATTTCCGCAATCCGTCTCTCGGCTACGCGGAAGAACCGTACGTACAGATCGTCGAGGTTGAACTTCTTGATTCCCCAGCCACCCTTGGAGACCGGCTGGTTCAGGCCGGCTTTGTAGACGTCAACCAGTCCAAACTCTTCCTCGGGGCTGACCCCTGCAAAAGCGTTGTAGGGAGGATTGCCGAGAACGACAATGACTCGTGGCGATTGCTTCACCTTGTCCGCATCGGCATGCTCCTGGGCAAGATCGGGGAACGGAATGTGTTTCGAGAGCTTCCCGGGCTGCCATCCCGTCAGTGCGTTCGTAAGATACACGCCTACCCGTTCACTGGAAGCGCTTTTCAGCGGCGATCCGAGTCGTTGAAGCAGGAGCCCGAGTTGCAGGTGGGACACGACGAAGGGCGCGGGGAGTATCTCGAAACCGAACACCCTCGTCATCGCGGCCTTTTTCACCTCCGCGGCGACAAGAGCGCCTCCGCCTTTGGCGTTCAGCAGGGAGCCAGTACAACGACGTTTGGATCAGCCAATCCATCAACCAGGCCCATTTCCTCGCGAAGCACCATATCGACGCGTGCAACTTGGTATTGCACGATTTCTCGGGGCGTGTACCAGACGCCCAGGTCTTTTCTCAGCTCAGGATCGAACGCTTCGAGGAACGGCTCGTAGAAGTATTGGACCGCATGCTCGTCTTGAAACTTGCCGAAGAACGCCGGCCGGTCGACCCGATTGAGGACAGTGTTGACGCGATCGAGAATCTCGACCAGTCCGAGAGGCTTGAGCATCGTCGGAATCATGAGGTTTTCGAAAAGAGTCCGAATAAACGGGACATTGATGAGCCACTGCGCCTGTTTCCAGTCGAAGTTGGAAGTTTGGCTCTCCGGCATGTTGCTGCGGCACCAGAGAACCCATGCTGAAAAGATGCCATAGAAGATGGTCTGGACAAGCGTCGAGCGGAAAAAGTGTTCGCCCTTTGCATCGGCGAACTTCATCCCCAGAGCATCCTCGAGAGCCGAGCGTACTTCGGCCAGGGCTGGAAGCTCGGACATCGATTCGACGTTTGCCTTGGCATCGCGCGCGTATGACGCGAGGAACCACGCGAGATCCCTGGGCTCGGAGAGAGGTGCGCTGATCAGCAACATGCGGGAGATGAACTCGCACATGCGAACCCCGATCTCCTTTGCGGATTTGACGTGATGTGTGGCAGCAGCCCAGAATGATGTCTCGTCCGGAGCTATGCGGAAGCTGTCCAGGGGGACCGTATCGCCTTGCTGATTCCGACCGACCAGAAGGAACTCACGAAAATTCGTCACGATGACGACGCCGTATCTGGAGCAGTACTTCCTGACCTGCTCGGTTTCAGCGATTTTTGCCGTATCTTCTTTGGGAGATTTTGCTTCGAACACCCCACGAGCAGGCATCTGTCCAGATAGTGGCTCGGTATCAACCTGCTTCTTGAACTGCTCAGCGGTATAGAGACCGATGTCAGGAATACCGGCACCGCGATTTGCTGGATTGACGATGCACCGCACCCTCGGCTTAAGCGTAGACCCGATCTCGTTTATCAGGTTTGAAAGCGCCGGGTAAAACGAGGTTTCAGGAACAGCCGCGCCGCTTGCGTGGATGTCACAGAGCTCCTTGAGGTAGACTTCAATCGGGTCCATGTAGAAGTTCTAGCGGATAGGCGGCCAGAATACAAGCGGATACCGTGTGCACTCAGTAGCTTGTCGCCGTCCTGTACTATTTCACCATCACAATACGGCAGGGAGTCTCGGTTTCCTTCCTCGAGGGTTCATGAGTACTATTAGAAACGATGACAAACGGCGCGGTTTCCGAAGAGTCGGTACGCAATGCACTTCGAACGGTTCAGGAACCCGAGTTGCACCGGGACCTCATCTCACTCGACTTCGTCCGCGACATCAAGGTCACGGGCAATGACGTCAGCTTCACCGTCACTCTCACGACGCCGGCCTGTCCGCTTAAGGACCGCATCCGGGAGGAAAGCGAGCAGGCTGTCCGCTCACTCGTCCCCGGCGTGGGCCGGATCAGTATCGCCTTCGATGCCCGGGTACGAGCGGACAAGAGGATCGAGGAGAAGATCCACCTCCCCATCCGCACGATCGTCGCAGTGGGAAGCGGCAAGGGTGGTGTCGGCAAATCCACCGTCAGCGTGAATCNNTACGGGCCCAACATCCCCACGCTCATGGGCATCGACCAGCTCCCCCCGCCGGACGGGGACACGATGGTGCCGGCCGTCGCCTACGGGGTGAAGGTGATGAGCATGGGCTTCCTCATCGGTCAGGAAGAGGCGCTCGTGTGGCGCGGCCCCATGATCCACGGCGCGCTGCGCCAGCTCCTCACCGAGGTTGCCTGGGGGGAGCTGGACTACCTCATCGTCGACCTTCCGCCGGGCACGGGTGATGCGCAGCTCAGCGTGGCGCAGCTCGTGCCGCTCACCGGCGGCGTGGTGGTCACCACGCCGCAGCTTCTCTCCGTCAGTGACGCGCGCCGCGGCGTCGCCGCCTTCCAGAAGCTCAGCGTGCCCATCCTCGGGATCGTGGAGAACATGAGCGGCGACGTGTTCGGCAGCGGCGGCGGGGAGCGCGCTGCGGAGGAGATGGGCGTTCCTTTCCTCGGCCGCATACCCCTGGACCCCCGCATATCGCAGCAAGGGGACAGGGGCGTGCCGCCGGTCACCCTCGACGAACAGTACGAAGCAGTCGATGCCCTGCGCCGGCTCAGCCGGGCCGTTGCCGCCGGCATCAGCGTGCACCAGTTCCATACCAACGGGAGCGGACAATGAAACTCACTGTCGACATCACGCGGTTCGACCAGCGGTCCCCCGAGACCGTGCCTCACGTGCAGCGCTACGAGGTGGATGCCGAGCCGACGGAGAGGATCCTCGACGTCCTTCTGGGGATCAAGAACACGCAGGACGCCACGCTCTCCTTCCGCTACAGCTGCGCCCACGGGGTGTGCGGCTCGGATGCGATGCGCATCAACGGGAAGGAGCGCCTTGCGTGCAAGACGCTCGTGCGCGACGTCGTCGGGCAGGAGGAGCACCCCGTGATCGGCGTGGAGCCGCTGCGCCACCTTCCCGTTCAGCGGGACCTCGTCGTGGATCAGACGGAGTTCTTCAAGCGCACACGCACAGTGGCCCCCTACCTTCTCCCCGCCGCCGACTCCCCCGACCCCGGAGGCCGCGAGCGCCTGCAGTCCAGCCAGCAGCAGCAGCAGTTCGAGGATGCCACGAAGTGCATCAACTGCGGGGCCTGCTTTTCCGCCTGCCCCGTGCTGGAGAAGAACCCGCGGTTCCTCGGGCCCGCGGCCATCGTGCAGGCCGCGCGCTTCGTGGAGGACAGCAGGGATTGGGGCCTCGCGCCGCGCCTGGACGCGCTGGACACCCCCGACGGCATCTGGGGCTGCGAAAACCACTTCGAGTGCACCCGGGTCTGCCCTCGGGAGATCAAGGTGACGAAGCTCATCAACCTCATGAAGAAGAGGGTCACCGACGAGCGCACGCGGCGCGGGGAGACCGTTCACTCGGCAACCCAGAAAGGCGCGTAGCGGTGGCTGACCTGCCGACCACGGGACGGTTGCCGCCGTGGTTCACCATCAAGCTCACGACGACCGACAGCTACGTCGCCATCAAGAAGCTCGTGAAGACCGAGGGGTTGCACACGGTCTGCGAAGAGGCGCGCTGCCCCAATCTCCATGAATGCTGGGCCACGCACGGCACGGCGAGCTTCATGATCCTCGGGGGTACGTGCACCCGCCGCTGCCGGTTCTGCGCCGTGGGGACGGGGCTCCCCGAAGCGGTGGACAGGCTGGAGCCGATGAAGGTGGCGGCCTCGGTGATGCGCATGGGTCTCAAGCACGCCCACGTGACCATGGTCAACAGGGACGACCTTCCCGACGGCGGCGCCTTTCTCATGGCGGCCACCGTGCGGGCGATCAGGGCGCGCGTGGCGGATTGCTCGGTGGAGGTGCTCACCTCGGACTTCATGGGCTCCCGGGAGGCCATCGCCTCGGTGGTCGAAAGCGAGCCCGAGATCATCAGCCACAACGTGGAGACCGTCCGCCGGCTCACCCCTCGCGTGCGTTCGCGGTCCAGCTACGACAGGTCGTTGTCCTTCCTCCGCATCGCCCGGGAGCTCGATCCGCGCGCCATCACGAAGTCGAGCATCATGCTCGGACTCGGCGAAACGCGCGACGAGGTGCTTTCCACCCTCGATGATCTTCGCGGCGTCGACGTGGACATGGTGAACGTCGGGCAGTACCTCCAGCCCACGCGGAACAACATCCCCGTGCAGCGCTACTGGACCCCGGAGGAGTTCGCCGACCTGAAGACGGAGGCTTTGAACCGGGGCTTCCTCTACTGCGAGTCCGGCCCTCTCGTTCGTTCCTCCTACCACGCGGGGGAGCAGCTGGACAGCGTCCGCAGGCACATCGCCGCGCTCCGGGAGTCCCGCCGGCCCGGCGCGAGCGCATGATCGAGATCTCCCGCCGCCTGAGCGGGGCGGGGCCCCGCGCCGCACGCGTGCACACGGTGTTGCACGTGCGCGACCTCTCCGCCACGGCGTTCGTTCTCCGTTTTTCCCGCGAAGGCCTGGAGTTCCGCGCGGGGCAGTGGATCAACCTCGGTGTCCCCGGCAGCCGCGAGCAGCGGGAGTACAGCGTCTACTCCTCCCCCTCCGATGATTTCCTCGAGGTCCTCGTGAAGGAGATCCCCGACGGGGCGCTTTCCCCCCTGCTGCGGAAGCGCAGGCCGGGGGATGCGGTGGAAGTGGACGGCCCACACGGCGCGTTCACGCTCGTGGAAGGCACGCGCGAGCCCGCACGCTTCCTCTTCTGCGCCACGGGAACGGGTGTTTCTCCCTTCCACTGTTTCGTGCACGGGACCCCGGGCCTCGACTATCGCCTGCTCCACGGGGTGCGCACGGATTCCGAGCTCTACGAGAGCTCGACGTATGCCACGGGAAGGTTCACACCGTGCATCACGGGAGACTCAGGCCGAGGCGGCTCGTACCCCGGCCGGCTCACCACGTACCTGCGGGACAACCCCGTGGAGCCCGACAGCTACTGCTACCTCTGCGGCAACAGCGACATGATCTATGAGACGTACATGATCCTGAAGGGGTACAAGGTGCCCCGCTCACACATCTTTGCCGAGGTGTACTTCTAGCTCCCGCCTGCCCTGCCCATTTGAAAGAGCATAGACAGACACAGTATAGTCTCTCTCAGGGGGACGATATGAGGAAAAGGGTTGCGCTCATCGGATGCTGTCTCCTGTTTGCGGCCGCACTCCCGTGCCTGGCGGACGAAGGAACACGCCACTATCGGGAAGTGCATGGCCAGAGCTCGGCAATCGTCGACTACGGCACGGAGAAAACCGACACTGGGTATCGCGTCAGCGCAATCGGCGCTGACAGCACTGAGATCGTCCAGTGGCTGCCAGCGTCGGGTGTCGTCTCATGGCATCTGAAGGACGCGATCAAGAAGTTCGACCTGGTGGCGACGAGGTCGGGCGACACGATCATCGTGAAGGGCGCGCAGGGCGGCAAGGACATTGCACGGGAGATCAGGGTCGATCAGGCACCGTGGTACCAGATCTTCGGACCCGTCATTGACCAGCTCCTCCCGGGCGTTCAGGGACAACGGGAGTTCTGGGTGGTCAATCCCGACGACCTGAGCGCGCATAAGATGCAGGCACGGCGGGCAGGCACGGAGCGCATCGACATACGGGGGACCGCCGTGGATACGATCAAGGTCCATTTCTCCCCGGCGGGAGCCCTTGCACCGTTCTGGGGAGCCGACTACTGGTTCAGGGCAACCGATACGGTGTATGTCTATTCGCGATTGCCAGAGAACGGCGGGCTCACCGTGACGACCATCGAAGAGCCGTTGCGATAGCCGCTTGAAAGGGGGCGGGATGGCGCGACAGCGCTGGGACGCCTTGGACGATATGCGGGGTTTGGCCATCCTCGTGATGGTGCCCGTGAATGTCGCCGCTGATTTCACGAACATCCCCGGGTGGTTCAAGCACGCCCCCGCCCAGGGGCTCACCATTGCGGACTTCGTCGTTCCCGTCTTCCTCTTCTCCCTCGGGCTCTCCGCCTCCTTCTCCTTCAAGGCGCGCATCACGGAGAAGGGTAGCGCCCGCACGTTCCTCCATGCGCTCTTCCGCTACGGCCTTCTCTTTGCGTTCGGCACTCTTGGCATCCTCTTCGTGGACCACGAGGCCCGGTGGGAGGTCCTCCAGATGCTGGGGGCCACGGGCATGTTCTCTTTTTTCTTCCTCTTCATTCCGCCCTGGCCACGGCTCGGCGCCGCCGCCTTCCTCCTTGCGGCGGTGGAGGTGCTCCGCCCGTTCGGCCTGGGTGGTCTGTTGAACCAGTGGTATGCATCCGGCATCGGCGGGCCGTGGGGCACGTTCAGCCTCGGCTTTCTCGTTATTGTGGCATCCGCTCTGGGCGAGCTCGTCAAGGACGACGGTGCCCGCGGACGCCTCCTCGTCACCGGCGTCTCCGCCTTCCNNTCTCCGCCTTCCTCCTGTGCGGTGGAGGGCTCCTTGCCCACGTCTGGATCCCCTTCAGCAAGCACCTCCTCTCTCTGAGCTACATCCTCTTCACCGGAGGAGCAGCCTGCGGACTCCTGGCGCTGCTCGTCCTCTGGCGAGAGGCTCTCCACCTGCCGTTTCCCCTTGTGGGCAGCATGGGACGCAATCCCCTGCTCCTCTACATGGTACACGCCGTTCTCGGCGTGCTGATTGTCTCTCTGATCGGTGAACAGGCGAGCGCCACCGCTGCGTGGTGCTCGAGCATCGGGGTGCTCGGGGTTTGCTGGCTCGGGGCATGGCTCCTGGATCGGAAGAAGATCTACGTGAGGCTCTGAGTCGGGGAAACGGGGAAGGAGGCCCTGAAGAGGCTGCCCGTACCGACCTCGGACTCCACCAGGATGCAGCCGCGATGGGAGCGGACGATCCCGTGGACGGCGGGAAGGCCGAGGCCACGGCCGATGAACTTCGTCGTGAAAAACGGATCGAAGACGCGCTCCTGCGTCTCCCTGTCCATGCCGGCCCCCGTGTCACGCACGTCCAGGAAGGCGAACGTGCCCGGCGCGCTGGCCTGACCGAGGATACGGCTCGCGAGGTCTGCCGCGTTGAGATCCTCGACGCCGGTGCGTACGGTGATCGTTCCTCCGATCTCCCCGAGTGATTCCGATGCGTTGACGAGCAGGTTCATCACGACCTGTCGGATCTGCGAAGCGTCGGTGTCCACTTTGGGCAGATCAGAGGCCAGCTCGTAGCGGACCTCGGCGTTCTTCGCCACGGAGGCGGAAATGATATCGCACATGTCGCGGATCACGACGGAAAGATCGATCCGCTGCACGAGCAGGCGTCCGCGCCCCGCGTAGGCCAGCAGCTGTTTCGTCAGGTCCGCTCCGTGGCGGGCAGCGACGCCCATATCGCGCAGGCTCAGGCGGACGGCCGCGGGAAGGGACGGCTCGCTGGAGGCGAGCTCCAGGTTGCCGAGCACCACCATGAGCAGGTTGTTGAAATCGTGCGCGAAACCGCCGGCGAGCACCCCGAGACTCTCCAGCTTCTGCACGTGTTGGACCTGGGATTCGATCAATCGGCGTTGCCTCTCCGCGGCGGCGCGCTCGGTGATGTCCAGCACCGCGAAGAGAAAGTCCCCCTGGAGATCGTTCGGAACGAGCGGGGAGGAGCTAAGGAGGATGTCGACCGTCGTCCCGTCCTTGCGCCGCCATTGCGTCTCGATGGCCCCCGTTCCCTCCCGCGCGATCCTCTCCAGCTCCTCGGCGCCCACCCTGTCGTATTCACCCTGTTCCACGTAGAGCATGCGTGCATTCTGGCCGATGAGCTCTTCCGCCTGGTAGCCGGTGATGCGGCAGAGCCTCTCATTGACTTCCGTGAAGACCCTGTCCACCACCATGCCGATGCCGCAGGGGACGGTGAGGAAGATATTGTCCATCTTCGCCTTGCCCCTTGCCAGCTCCTCCGTCGTGCGCTCCCGTGTGAGATATGCGCCGATCATTTCAGCCGCCGTGAGGAGCAGGCGTACGTCTTCGTCGCCCCACGTGCGGGGCTTCTCCGTATCGTCGAACCCGATGAAGCCGTACCATGCGCCGGCGACGTTCACGGGGATGTTGAGGATGGAGAGGATCCTCTGCGGGGCGAGCAGATCCTTCATGTCGGGATCGAGGTCCTTCACGAGACCCCAGAAGGGCTTGCCCTCGGCGAGCAGCTTCCCCGCCCTGACGTAGCGACGGTAGGAGAGATGACCGAGAGTGGGATTGGTGATTTGCGGTTCCACGCCCGGCGCGCAGGCCTCGCAGATCTGACGGAGGCAGAGACCTTCGTCGGGATCGCTGAAGTTCTCGAAGAGATAGACCCTGCTCGCCCCTGCCGCGGAGCGCAGGTGCTCCAGCGCCCCGTTGACGGCCTCGGACCCGCCGGCTATGAGACTGCGGGAACAGGCGGCGATGCCCTCCTCGTACCGGAGTCTCTCAGCGAGTCGACGAGTGAGGATGGATTTTCGTCGCATCACGCTTTCCCTCGTGGGATCTTCACCGGATTCAGGGGAGCTCCCGCAGCCGCGGGACCCAATGGTGACGCTTCACATCCACGTGTCCGTTCGGCTTCACCGTTATTCCCTCCGCCTCGAGCAGTGCCTTCTGCTGTTCGAACCCGCCGCCCCGTGGGAGGGCGATGGTGCCGTTGCCGCGGATCACCCGGTGCCACGGGAGGCGCTCGGTGCGGGAGAGGGCGTGCAGCACGCGCACGACCTGCCGCGCCGCAAGCGGGCTTCCGGCGATTCCCGCCACCTGCCCGTAGCTGGCCACTTTGCCCTTCGGGATGGAGCGGATGATAGCAACGGCCCGTGCGGTGAACGGCGCATACCGTGATGTCCCCTCGTCATGCACGGATAGAGGATACACTACCGGTGCGATAGATCGCAACTTGCCGGCCTATCCCGTGCATGCGAAGCTCCGTCGGGGGCAGGCGTGGCAGCAGCACGCATCGTCATCACTGGGTCCCCCGGGGCCTCGGGCCCAGGCTCGCGCACGAGAGGCCGCTGATACGCCGGTGCTCGCCGACACGCCCGAGACGGTCGTCGCCTTCCTGGCGCCTCCGCGCCTATCGCCCTGTCGACGGGAAGACCGATTTCGCCAGGTAGTCCAGGAGCTGGGTCCGCAGCGGCTCGGCGACCTCGTTTCCTATCGCAGCGCGCAATGAATGTCGTACCCGTGTCATGATTTCCTCTTCAACGACTGCGGCGCCTTGTCATCCGCCGATTGCCGGCACTGCAACGCGATCTCGCTCACGGCAAAGGCATCAGCCGCGCTCAACCGCATCTCCGTCCCCTCTTCGATATGCCGGACGAACTCCTGGAAGAGGGAGAGGGGCTCTTCCTTTTCCAGCTTTCTCGGCTCGGCGTCCTGGGAGAGCAGATACGCCTCGCCGCCGGACACCTCCACGATCCCCTTCTCTCCTGCGACGCGCACCCTGTCGTCCCCGTGCGTGCGCGCCGAGCCCGGCCTGCAATAGTCGAAGGACAAAGTGGCACACCCCGAATTGGCCAGACGGAAGAAGCACGCCCCCGAGCTCTCCATCTCCCCCAGCCCGCCATTTCCCAGTGCCGTGTGCGACGCGCTCACCTCACTGACTCCCCCACCGGTGAACCAATGGATCAGGTCGATCCCGTGGATCGCCACCCAGGGGATGGAGCCGCCGTAGATGGCGCGATGCGTGTAGAGGGGATGACGGACCCCGAGCTTGTAGGATTTCTGCTCGGTGATGAGCAGAGGGTCGCCGATGAGCCCTTCACGGATGGCGCGCCACGCCGCGTGGAAGGCCGGGTTGTACCGCGAGGGGAGCATGGCGCAGAGCTCAGCCTTGCCCTGGGCGTACGCGCGGCGCAGGCGCTCCAGCTGCTCGGGGGAGACGGCCATCGGCTTTTCCACGAACACGTTGATACCCCGCTCCAGGCACTCGCTTGCAATGCGCGACTGCAGGAAGAAGAACGGAGCGACAATGGCGAGATCGGGTTTTTCACTGTCCAGCAGGCGCCTGTAGTCATCGTAGAAGGGAATGAGCGACTGCTCGAGCTGATCGACGAAGAACTCCCGCGTATCCTCGTCCGCCGAACCCGGCGCCAGCCCGACGAAGCTCACGCCGGGAAGCCGATCCCGGACACCGAGGGCGAGATCGATATGACCGCTTGTGCCGATGATCGCCGCCTTCACGGGGAGCCTCCACGCCCCACTATACAGCAACCGCAGCATGCGGCAAACAGCACGGGCGCGTCCATGCGCACGCTGCCGCTCCCCCCGTTGCGGGGCGGCCCTTGCCTCAGCCCGCCCACGTCCCTATCTTCATCCTCATGGCCAAATCTCCCAAGGAAAGCAGAAAGGGCATCAGTACTCTCCGCGCTCTTTTACCCTTCGTGAAACGGCATACCGTAGCTTTGTCCTTCGGATTTGCCATCATGCTCGTACAGAACTACACGGCCATGCGGATCCCCGGGTATTTCCAGAAGATCGTGGACGAGATCGGCGGGGCCAACAGGGCAGGAGTGATAGGCTCGCTCCTCCTCGGGGCGGCGGGCTTTGCCGCCATCACGGTGGTCTCGATGTTCCTGATGCGCCGACTGATCATCGGCGCATCGCGCCTCGTGGAGTACGATCTGCGGGAACGGATCTACGACCGGCTGCTCGAGCTCGAGTTTTCCTTCTATCAGTCGCACGAGACGGGCGATCTCGTCTCGCGAACGACGAACGACCTCGACGCCGTGCGCACGCTCCTGGGCCCCGGCATCATGTACATCCCCAACTCGATCAGCATGTTCGCCTTCTTCTTTCCCGTGCTTTTCCGCCTGAACACCATGCTCATGATCGTCGTGTCGGCTGTCCTCGTGGCGGTGGTCACGCTGATCTTCCTCGTGCTCCCCCACCTGCAGCCTCTGTTCCGACACGTCCAGGAGGCCACGGGCAAGATCAACAGCCGCGTGTGGCAGATCGTTTCCGGCATCACCACGGTGAAGCTGCACACCATGGAAAAGGGCGAGGAAGCGCGCTTCGTGGATCTAAACCGGGAGTTCCTCAAGCGCAACATGGCAACGGCGAAAGTCCAGGAGTTCCTCTGGCCCACGTTCATCTTCGTCTTCTCCCTCACGCAACTGGTCATCATCTTCGTCGGCGGACGGCAGGTCATCGGTGGGACGATGAGCCTCGGTCAGCTCCTCCAGTTCAACGTCATGATCACGGCGCTCACCTTCCCCGTGATCTCCCTCGGCTGGATCATGTCCCTCATCCAGCAGGGCATCAGCGCTATGGGAAGGATCAACGTCATCCTCGACGGTCCCGTGGAGAGGCGCTCGGACTGGGTACGACCGCAGGAAGGCTCCGTCTCCTTCGAGACGAAGAATCTGACCTTTGCCTACCCCGGCCAGGAACGGTTGTCGCTGCGCGGGGTGAGCCTCAGCGTGGCGCCGGGGGATTTCATCGGGATCACCGGCACGATCGGCAGCGGAAAATCGACCCTGGTCAATGTGCTCACCGGCCTCCAGCGGCCCGATCGCGGCATGGTCTTCGTCAACGGCGTGGACATCCGCGACGTGGAGCCTGCGGCGATGTTCACGAAGATCGGGATCGTTTCTCAATCCCCGTTCCTCTTCTCCCGCACGATTTCAGAGAACATCGCGATGGGACGGGACCGGGGTTCCGACAACGAACGGGTGCGGGAAGCCGCGGCCCTTGCCGGCCTCACGGGGGACATCGCCGGATTCGGCGAAGGGTACGCTCAGATGATCGGGGAGCGGGGGATCACACTCTCAGGGGGGCAGAAGCAGAGGCTTGCACTTGCACGCGCGCTCATGAAGGACAGCCCCGTCGTGATCCTCGACGACTCCCTGTCCAGCGTCGATGCCCGCACCGAGGCTGCCATCATCGAGAACCTCAGAAGCCTCAAGGGATCGAAGACGCTCATCGTCGTATCCCACCGGATCTCCCCGCTCAAGGGAGCCGACCGGGTCTACGTCATGGACGAGGGACGCGTGGTCGAGCAGGGCTCGCACGCGGAGCTCGTGGAGAAGGGCGGGCTGTACGAGCGGCTCGTTCGGTTCCAGCAGATGGAGCAGAGCATCACCCAGCGCGGAACGGCGCTGTAGGAGCGGGGAATGAAATCGCAGCAGAAACCCGTCAACGGGAAGCTCCTCAGGCGCGTGCTTCCCTACATCACCCGCTACGCATGGCTCGGGATCGCCGTCCTTCTCGGCCTCGTCATAGTGGACGCGGCAAGCGTGCTGCAACCCTATCTGATAAAACACGCGATCGACACGGACATCGCGGCCCGCAACTACGGCGCGCTCATGCGTACCGGCATCCTCCTGGCGCTCGTCCTCTTCGCCTCCTATGCCTTCCAGGTGCTCTCAGGGTACGGCATCCAGTACCTGGGGCAGCGGCTCATCTTCGACATCCGTATGGACCTGTTCCGCAAGGTGCTCGGCCTCTCCAACGACTACTTCGACAGAACACCGGTGGGGCAGACCCTCACGAACCTCTCCAACGATCTGGAGGCGCTGCGCGAGTTCATCGCCGACGGGATCGTGAGCATCGCCGGCGACATGCTGAAGGTCGCCTTCATCCTCGTCGCCATGCTCCTCATCAACGTCACCCTCGCCCTGGTGGCGTTCGTGACGATCCCGCTGTTCATTGCCGCCACGCTCCTCTTCCGCTCGAGCATCCGTACGGGATTCCGCCAGGTGCGCAAGGCGAACGGGGAGATCAACGTCGGCCTCAGCGAGACCATTTCGGGGATCCGGGAGATCCACCAGTTCGGCTACGAAGGGGAGAGCAGGTCAACCTTCAGGAAGAACAATCAGAGCTACCTCGCCGCCTACCTCAAGGTGGTCAACGCGTACGCGCTGTTCTTTCCGGTGATCGAGGTGGTGACCTACATCAGCATGATCCTCACGCTCCTCTTCGCGCACTTCGGGGCGGGCGCGACGCTGCAGATCGGAGTGATCTTCGCCTTCTTCGCCTACATCGCCATGCTGTTCCAGCCCCTGCGGCAGCTTGCGGAGAAGTTCAACCTCTTCCAATCGGCGGTCGCCGCCACGGAAAGGATCTTCAAGCTCATGGACGAGAAGGTGAGCATCGTTCCCCCCGCCGCAGCCCCTGCCCGAGCGTTCGCTTCACCGGCCGTNNAGACGACGCTCATCAGCCTCGTGACGCGCCTGTACGACGTGCAGGCCGGACGGATCCTCATCGACGGCGTTGATATCAAGGACATCCCGTTCGAGCAGCTCCGACGTCTCGTTGCCACGGTGCCGCAGGACGTGTTCCTCTTTACCGGTACGGCGGCGGAGAACATCTCCCTCTACGACCCTGCGGTCGATTGGCGGATGGTGGAGCACGCTGCCCAGGAAGTCCGCGCCAACCGCTTCATCGCCATGTTTCCCAAGGGGTACGGCGAGCAGGTCGGAGAGGAAGGCAGGCGCCTGTCCGAAGGTCAGCGCCAGCTTCTGGGTCTTTCGCGCGCATTCGCCCGGGACCCCTCCATCGTCATCCTCGACGAGGCCACGTCGAACATCGACTCGGAGACGGAGCACCTCATCGGCGAAGGGATCCAGAGACTGCTCGCCAATCGCACGGCGCTCATCATTGCGCACCGTCTGTCGACGATCCGTTCCGTGGACCGCATCCTCGTGCTGCAGGCGGGCGAGGTGATCCAGGAGGGGAGCCACGACGAGCTCGTGAAGCGGGACGGCCTCTACCGTCAGCTCTACGAGATGCAGTCGCTGATGCTCGCGCGATAGCGGGCCCTCCAGGCGCATACTCCCCTTTGACCCTCCCACCGAAATAAAGTAGAGTGCCGCCTCCGGAACATAGCAATGGTGAACCTTTCCAACATCCGCGTCACATACGGTGAGCGCGTCATATTCGACAGAGGGGATTTCCTCCTGCGCCCCGGCGACAAGGTCGGTCTCGTGGGACCCAATGGCGCTGGGAAGACTACGCTGTTCAAGGTGATAAGCGGGATCGAGAAGCCCGACGAGGGCACCGTCTCCATGGACCCCGGCACGGTGATCGGATACTTCTCCCAGGAAGTGGGCGAGATGTCCGGGCGCAGCGCCCTGGAAGAAGTCCTCGCCGGCGCCGGGCGCGTCTACGAGGTGGGAAAAGAAATGGCCTCACTCGAGCACCGCATGTCGGAGGAAAGCAGTCCCGGACTCACTGATACGGAGATGAACCGCTACGGCGAGCTGCAGATGGAGTTCCAGCACAAGAACGGCTACGACCTGGAGAATCGCGCTGAGGCAATCCTCACGGGCCTCGGCATTGGTCCGGACCGGTTCAGTCTGCCGGTGGAGAGCTTCTCCGGTGGTTGGAAGATGAGGATCGCGCTGGCGCGCATCCTCCTTCTGGATCCCGACGTCCTCCTCATGGACGAGCCGACCAATCACCTGGACCTCGAATCGATCGTATGGCTGGAGGAGTGGCTTTCGACCTTCAAGGGAGACCTCGTCATGACGAGCCATGACCGCGAGTTCATGACCCGGATCTGCGGCCGTACGGTGGAGGTGGACTCGGGGGCAATCACGACCTACCCGGGTGACTACGATTTCTACGTGAGGGAGCGCGCACTGCGCCGGGAGCAACTCATCGCCTCCCAGAAGCGCCAGGCGGCGATGCTCGCCAAGGAAGAGGAGTTCATCGCCCGATTCGGAGCGCGTGCCTCCCACGCCGCCCAGGTGCAGTCGCGCGTGAAGACGATCGAGAAGATCGAGCGCATCGTCATCCCCCCCGACCCCAAGGAGATGAAGGTCCGCATCGCGTACGCGGAGCGAAGCGGTGACATCGTCGTACGGATGGATGACCTTGCAAAGACATGGCCGCGGCCCGACGGCACTCCGCATCCCGTGTTCCACGGCCTCACCGGCGTCGTCAAAAGGCTCGACAAGATCGCGGTAACCGGAATCAATGGCGCAGGAAAGTCCACGCTCCTCAAGATCATCACCGGTCAGGCGGAGGCAACGAGTGGATCGTGCTCGCTCGGCGCTGGCGTGCGCACGGGCTATTTCAGCCAGTACTCCAGCGACGTCCTCATCCCCGGCCGAACGGTCTTCGAGGAGGTCGCCGAGCGTATTCCCAAGGCGGGCGACGGGGTGATCAAGAACGTGCTGGGCTCCTTCCAGTTTTCCGGGGACGACGTGTTCAAGAAAGTCGGGGTCCTCTCCGGTGGTGAGAAGAGCCGTGTGATGCTCGCCTGCATCCTCGCCCAGCCGGTGAACTTTCTCGTGCTCGACGAGCCGACAAATCACCTCGACATCGCAAGCCGCGAGGTCCTCCTGGACGCGCTCTGCGAGTTCGACGGCACGCTGATGATCGTGAGCCACGACCGCTGGTTCCTGCGCCACCTCTCCACGCGTGTCTTCGAGATCGACCACGGATCCCTGCGCGTGTACGAGGGCGGCTACGGCGAGTACCTCGCCCGCACGGCGTAGGGGGAGGTCATGGCGCTCAAGGCAACGATCTACAAGGCGGAGCTGGAGATCGTCGACATGGACCGCAACTACTACGCGACGCACCGCCTGACCCTGGCGTGCCATCCCTCGGAGACCGCTCCGCGCCTCATGGTGCGCCTGCTCGCATTCGCGTTGAACGCGGACGAGAGGCTCGAGTTCGGCAAGGGCATCTCCGATTCCGAGGAGCCTGATCTCTGGCTGAAGGACCTCACGGGAGAGATCGAGCTGTGGATCGAGCTCGGTCACCCCGACGAGAAGCTCCTGGCAAAGGCACTGGGCCGCTCCGCGCGCGTCATCGTCTACACGTACTCCGCGAACCCCGACCGCTGGTGGGATCCCATCAAACGCAGGTTCGACGGAGAGAAGAAGCTCTCCGTCGTCACCGTCAGTGCTGCCTCCGCCAACGAGCTTGCCCGCATGGCCGCTCCCACGATGAGCCTCCAGTGCTCGATACAGGACGGGGAGGTCTGGTTCCGCGACGACAGAGACGGCGCGGTCCGCGTGGAGATGGCCGAGGCCTGATTCGTCTTGTCCCCGACGGGCACAATGTCGTACTCTGATCCCACTATGAAAGAACACATCCGCCGCATCCTGTCCCGTGCCTCGGGGACGATTGCGATTGCGCTCCTCTCCGTCGCGTTCCTCGTGCCTGCGCGCGCCGCCGATGCGCAGCAGAAGGTCAAAGTCCGTCTCCTGACCTCGCAGACCACGGCCGCCCTTCCCTTCCTCTACATGGCGAAGGAGCAGACCGTCCCCGGCGTGGATCTCCAGATCCAGTTTTTCGCCAATCACGCGCAGGCCCTGGCCACTCTCCTGCGCGGGGACGTCGAGCTCCTCTATACAGGTTCCAGCCAGGGCTGGCAGAACCGCATGGATGGGAGCCCCATCGTCATGATCGATACCGGGATCTGGGGCATGTCCTCCCTCATCGGCAAGGATCCTTCGATCAAGGGATTCGCCGACCTGCGGGGAAAGAAGATCTCGATGCCGTTCCCCGGCTCACCGCTTGATTTCCAGAGCAGGGCGCTCCTTGCTCACGAGAACATCGACCCGGACAAGGACCTCACCATCAGCTTCGGCCCGTTCCCGCAGAGCGTGCAGAGGCTGCTTGCAGGGCAGCTGGATGCAGCGGCCCTCCCCGAGCCTCTTGCGACAACGGTCGTGAGGAAGAACGGCCTGGTCCGCCTGGTGGAGTACTCCAAGGCATGGGCCCGCCTCACCGGCGGCGACCCGCAGTCCCCCCAGGTGAGCCTCTTCGCCGGCTCGACGTATGCATCCTCCCACAGCGCCCTCATTGCAGCCGTGGTGAAAGCCTGGAGTGCGGCCACACAGCGCGTCACGGCATCCCCCGAGACGGCGGCAGCACGTTTTGCCGTGGACCTCGCCGTCGACCAGGGGATCCTCGAAGAGGCCACGCGCAATACGATCCTCTCCGTGCCCGCTCCGGCGGAAAACAGGGATCGCGTCATATCCTACTTCAAGACGGTCTTCCCCTACCTGCCTGCCGGCTCGAAGCAGATCGACGAAACGTACTTCTTCATCCCGTAAGCCATGCCGGAACCGATCACGCCCCCCCGCGCAATGACGCCGCGGCTCCGCCTGCTCAGCGGTGCAGGGGTCGTGATCATCCTCCTGGGCTGGGCCGCGGCCAGCCTGATCGCCGGTTCGTTTTTCGTCCCGGCTCCCTGGACCACGATCGCGGACACCGCGATCCTCCTCTCGCGCGGCTTCACCTGGACGCAGATCCTCATCACCATGCTCCGCGTGGCGGTGGGCTTCGCGGTGGGCTTCTGCGCGGGGCTCGTCACGGGCATCGCCATGGGCGCCCGCAAGGAGCTGGAAGCCCTGTTCAAGCCGCTCGTGATGTTCTTCCAGGGCATGCCGCCGCTCCTGTGGGCCATCCCGCTCGTCGCGCTCATGGGTATCGGGCACCTGCCCACGGTCGCCGTCATCGCGCTCATCACCTTCCCGCTCGTTGCCGTGACAATCGGCGAGGGGATGTCCACTCTCCCGCGGGAGTACGGGGAGATGCTCTCCCTGTTCGCCCCGGGGTTCGGGCCTCGCATCCGGGAGCTGATCCTGCCGCACCTCGCCCCCTTTCTCGGCGCATCGGTCAAGGCCGGGCTCGTCCTGGCCGTGAAGGCGTCGGTGACGGCGGAGTACTTCGGGGCGAACGACGGGATCGGGTTCCAGATCCAGGCCGCCTACATGTCGATGCGCATCCACAGCCTCTTCGCGTGGGCCCTCGTGCTGATCCTCGTGATCATCGCATTCAACCAGCTCGTGCCCCGCATCCGCCTGGCAGGGCCTGCCGTCAAACGGATGTTTGCCGACAGGAGGCCGATGGCCTGCGGCGCGGAGGAGATCGAGGAGCTGAAGCGGATCTTCACCTCGCGCAGAAGCTCTCCCCGCATCGACCTGGAGGGGGTGAGCTTCGCCTGGCGGCACCGGCCCCCGCTCCTCCGCAGGGTGAGCATCGGCGTCGCATCGGGTGAGATTGCGGTGATCACGGGGGACTCGGGGATCGGCAAGACGACGCTCCTGAAGCTCGTGGCATCCCTCGTGCGGCCGACGGAAGGGCGCATCTCCTGCCCCTCGCGCATCGGTTTCGCCTTCCAGGACGATCGGCTCCTCCCCTGGAGGAGCGTCGCGGAAAACACGGCCCTCCCCCTTCTCTACCAGGGCTACCCACGCACGAACGCCCTGTGCTTCGCCCAGTACCTGCTCTCCGAGGCAGGGCTTTCCGGGGAGGAGGAGAAGAGGCCGGCAGAGCTTTCCGGTGGCATGAAGAAAAGGGCGGCTCTCGTCCGGTGCTTTGCCCGGCTTCCCGACGCCATCCTCCTCGACGAGCCGTTCTCGGGCCTCCACGAGGAGGCCCGGGTCCAGCTCTGGGACCTGTTCCTGCGGCTGCTGGCCCTGCATCCAGTCCCTGTCATGATCGTCACCCACTACCCTGAAGAGGTATCCTCATCCGACGCGTGCAGGTTCTTCGTACTGAAGGAAGGGTCACTCGTGGAGCAAAAACAATGAACACCTACCCGCATCTGAGCGCCTCGTTTGCCATCGGCGGCCATCGACTGGCCAACCGCATCGTCATGCCGCCCCTGGTCGTCTTCAACGCCGGCACGGACGGTGCGATGACGCCCGCGGTCCTCGAGCACTACCGCGAGTCCGCCGGACCCGGCATGGTCGTGGTGGAGGCCACCGTCGTTTCTCCGGAGGGACGCCTGTCGCCGAAGCAGCTCGGCGTTTTCGAGGACAGGCACGTCGAGGGCCTCGCCACATTGGCAGGCATCATCCATGCCTCGGGCGCTTTCGCCTCCCTGCAGATCCACCACGCCGGATCGAACACGACCATGGCAAACACCTTCGGCCAGACGCTCGTCGCCCCTTCGGCCGTCGCGAACAAGGCGGGGGAGGTTCCCCGCTCCCTGGAGGAAGCGGAAATCCAGCGCATCATCGGGTGTTTCGCCGATGCCGCGCGGCGCGCGCGGGAGGCGGGCTTCGACGCTGTGGAAGCGCACGGGGCGCACGGCTACCTGATAAGCCAGTTCCTCTCTCCGCNNGAACCATCGCGCCGATCGCTGGGGAGGGAGCCTTTCAAACCGGGCTCGTTTCCTCCGTCAGATCCTTGCGCGGATCCGGGAGGAGAACGGGGACCGGCTCGTCGTGTACTGCCGTCTGGGCGTGGCCGACGCGAATCCTGACGGTCTTTCCCTCGATGAGGGCATCCAGGTGGCGAAATGGCTTGAAGCGGACGGCGTTCCCCTCCTCAACGTCTCCCACGGGATAGGGAGGGAAAAGAGAGCGGCGACCGTGGATTCCTGGTCTGACCTCATGGATCTGGGGATCGCCGTGAAACGCTCAGTCGGCATCCCGGTGATCGGAGTCGGGGAGATCGTTGACCCGGCCGACGCCGAGAGGCTGATCGCGGAGGGGCTCGTGGACCTCGTTGCCGTGGGCAGAGGCACGCTCGCCGACCCGCAGTGGGCGCGCAAGTCTCTCGAGGGCAGGGTTGGGGAGATCGTGCCCTGCCGTCACTGCACGGTGTGTCAGCACTTCGGGCATGCGGAGAAGTGCCCCGCACGACGAGGTGCAAAAGTGGGCGCATAAGGAATCACGAAAGGAGAAAGTATGGGCAGATCGATCGAGCAGGAGAACTCGTTCATGCAGGTCCTCCTGAAGCTCATCCCCAGTGAGCTTATCGCCGTATTCATCTTCGTTCAGGGCGTGATGCCACGGCTGTTCTGGGCGCATCTGGCAGTTACCGTCGTACTGGTGGCGCTGACGCCGCTGTACCTGTCGCGCGCTTCGGGCGTGCGCTCGCGGCCCCAGCTCGTCGTTTCCACGCTCTCCCTGGTGGTATGGATCTACGCGATGGGCACCGGACCTTTCCGCTTCATCAGGCCACCGTTCTACGAGCCGTGGTACGGGGCGGTGCTCCTTGCCGTGTGGACGCTCGTGCCGCCGATGTTCCTCGTACCGGCTGTCGCACCGGCTGCAAGACCTGGCGCCGCATCAAGTGCGCGGCGCGGCGCTACGCCGATGCGCCGCCCAGCGTCGATGAAATCCGCGCCAGCGCGTCGGAAAGGATCGACCGGGGGCAGGCGAGGTTGATCCGCTGCATCCCCTCTCCTCCGCGGCCGAACCCCCGCCCCTCGTCGAGCCATACTCCGGCCGTGCGAAGGAGGAGCTCCCGGATACGCGCGTCGCTGAGGCCCAGCCCCCGCGCGTCCAGGAGCGCGAGGTAGGTCCCCTCGAGGGGGAAAACGCGCACGGCAGGCAGATGCTCTGCCAGGAAATCCATCATGAAGCGGTAGTTCGCCTCGATGTAGGCGAGGCATTCGACGTGCCAGCGCTCGCATTCCCGCCACGCCGTCTCGCAGGCAATGACACCGGGTGCCGTGCCGAGGCCCGTGAATACGTTGTGCTGTGACGCGTCAACCCGTTTGCGCAACCCGGGGTCGGGAATGATCGCCAGCGACCCTCCGAGACCCGCGAGGCTGAAGGTCTTGGTTGCCGCGACGAGGGTGACGCTGTTCGCCGCGGCCGCCTCGGAGAGCGTCGCCACGGGCACGTGCCTGTGGCCGCTCATCACCAGATCGCAGTGGATCTCGTCGCTGACGATGGTGATGCCGCGCTCGACGCAGATATCGACGAGGCGCTGGAGCGTGTCGCGCTCCCATACCCGGCCGACGGGGTTGTGCGGGCTGCAGAGGATGAGCATCTTCGTGCCCGGATCGATCACTCGTGAAAGCCCGTCAAGATCCATCTCCCAGCGGGAGCCGGTGAGTCGGAGGGGGTTCTCCACGACCCTGCGGCCATTGCCGACGACACGTAGCTCGAACGGGTGATACACCGGGGGCTGGATCACAATGCCGTCCCCGGGGGCGGTGAGGGCGAGAATCGTAGCCGACAGGCAGGGGATCACTCCTGGTGAGGCGAGCATCCATTCGCGCTGCACCTTCCAGCCGTGCCGGCGCTGGAGCCAGGATTGCGCGGCTTCGAAGTACGACTCCGGCTCCAGGGTGTAACCGTAGATTCCGTGGTCCACCCTGCGCCGCAGGGCTTCCACGATTTCCGGCGGCGCCTTGAAGTCCATGTCGGCAACCCAGAGCGGGAGAAGACCTTCGACGCCGACGAACTTCCCGCCGAAGTCCCACTTCAGCGAGCTCGTTCCCCGCCGTTCCACCAGTGTGTCGAAATCGTACGTCATGCACCCTCCACCGCTTTCGGCAGAGGGTAGCGATTCCTCCGAAGCCGTGCAAGGAGGGCCGCTCTCGGGCGCCTGCGGTCCCGCGGCACGCCGCCGCATGGCGGCAGTATATTCACCTCTAGGAGGCTGCAATGCCAGTTGTGGATACGTTCCCGCCCGCCCCGCTTGCCCTTTCGATCACGTTCCTCGGCCATTCGACCCTCGTCCTGACCTACGGCGACACGGTGATCCATGTCGACCCCGTGGGCCAGTTCGGCGACTTCGCGCACCTGCCGAAGGCCGACATCATCCTCGTCACGCACGAGCATTCCGATCATCTCGATGCCGCCGCCATTGCCGCGGTGCGTACCGCCTCGACAACGATCGTTGCGGCACGGACCTGTGCGGAAACCCTCCCCGACGCGGTGATCCTCCATAACGGAGACTCGCGCGCGATAAAAGGCATCCGCATCGAGGCTGTGCCCGCTTACAACATCAAGCACATGCGCGCCCCCGGCGCACCGTTTCACCCGAAGGGCGCCGGCAACGGCTACATCCTCACCCTCGGTGAGCGCAAGGTGTACATCGCGGGAGACACGGAGAATACGCCGGAGATGAAGGGATTGAAGGGGATCGACATCGCATTTCTCCCCATGAACCTCCCCTATACGATGACCCCCGAAATGGTGGCCGATGCGGCGCAGGGTTTCCGGCCGCACATCCTCTACCCCTACCATCAGGGCGACACGGACACATCGAAAATCGTCGGCTTGCTCGCTTCCGCGAAGGACATCGAGGTGAGAATCAGGCCCATGGCGTAGCGCCGGGCGGCCCCGTGACCGCACGGTGCACACAGTAGCTCCGCGCACATCAGCGATTTGGAATGTTCATTCCAAATCGCGGGCTTCCTCTTGGAAAAGACCAAGAAACGAACGGCCCGTGCGGCGGCGCTACGCTTGCGCGGCCCCTGGGCCGCCCGGCAGAGCACGACAGCCCAAGTTGCGCGGCCCGGGGGGCCGCCCGGCATAGCACGACAGCCCAGATTGCGCGGCCCGGGGGGTCAGATCGATTTGACCTGGAGGCAGCGGATCATGTACAGCTCGATGTAGCGCATGAGCACGTCGCGCTTCTTGATCTGCGCGAGGCTCTTGCTGGCGGAGAGCTGCTCGGCAAGGGCGTGGATGCGTTTCAGATCGGGGGGCCGCACGAGGAAGCTGCGGCGGATGGGTCGAAGGAAATCGCGCACCAGCGCGTTGACATCCTCCACCAGGTTCTTCTTCTGCTCCGCCGCGTACAGCGGGTTCCACTTTTCCGCGAGATCCGCGAGGGTCGCATCGATCGTCTGACCCGCCGGAACGTAGTGCGCGATGAGCGACTGCACATTGCGCCGGAAGCGGATGAGATTCTCCTTGTTCTGGGCCGGTGCATCATCCGGGGTTGCCTTCACCACCTTCACGCTCTCCTCCGCCGCGGGCTGCGCGGCAATTGTATT
>PLNO01000363.1 GCA_003141795.1 Spirochaetaceae bacterium
TCTTGCCGGCGCCATTGGGACCCAGCACGGCGACGAGCTCCCCCTCTTCTACCTCAAAGCTCATCTCTCGCTGAATCTGCCGCGTTCCGAGCTTGATGCTCACCCCGTGAAGAGTCACCACAGGGGCGCTCGCGCGCCGTGCCGCCTGTCCCACGGAAATCCTACTTCCCCAGCGCCGTGTCGAGCGCGACGAGCTGGCTCAGCATCCAGTTCTGGTAGTTCAGCGCAGAGGGCATCGTCTCGGTGACGGGAACGACCGGTATGCCCGCAGTCTTTGCCTCGTCGAGCAGGCGTGTGGTGATGGGAGACACGGTCTGCTCATTGTAGATCAGCGCCCTGATCTTTTTCCCCTTGACCTGGCTCTCCGCGCTCACCACGGCGTCGGCTGGAGGATCGTTGCCTTCGGCGATCGCCTTCTGGAACTCGAACGGCGTGAGAACTGAAAGGCCGAGCGGCTGCGCCTGGTAGAGAAAGATCGTCTCGGTCAGCCCCACCGGAGCCCCGTTCCACCGCGTCTTGATCTGGGCCATCTTCTGCCGCACGACGGTGAGGGACTGACGGAAGGCCCTGAGGTTCTTCGCGAACGTGACTGCATCTCCGGGGGATAGCCGGGTCAGAGTGTCCGCAACCGCCCGTGCGATGGCCTCGCCATTGTCGAGGCTGTACCACACGTGCTCGTTGTCGGGGAGCTTCGTCACGGCAGTGTCGAATCCCTTGAGAAGGACCCTCGTTGCGTTCGGAGCCGCGGCGAGCAACCTGTCCATCCAATCGTCGTATCCGCCCCCGTTTTCGATGACGAGATCGGCATTGGCGACGGCCTTCGCATCGTTCACGCTCGATTCGTACTCATGCGGGTCCACGTTGGGATCCGACAGGATGCTCGTCACTTTGACCCGCGTTCCGCCCACCTGCTGGACGATGTTCCCGTAGAAGTTCTAGGCGGCAACAACGTTCAGAACCGCGCCCGAAGGCCCGGCGGCAAATACAGTGCCGGCGGCGAGCAACAAAAAACCGCCCACGGCAGCCATGCGGCGTGCCGCTCTACCTGAACTGTGAAACATGGAAACCTCCTCCAATTGAGACGCCATCTCTCTAACAATATCGTCAATCCCGTCTGTGTTGTCAAGGAGACTCTGTCTCAATAGTGGGAAGCGGAAAACGCGTGGTTAGAACGCAGGGTACACGAAAGCGAAGTCGGGCTGCTCCATATGCCGCAGCGTCGTCACAGAAAGGAGAAAGGCGGCGGTTATCATGACGAATACCGACAGCAGCGGCCGCCGCCCTATGGCGTACAGTGCCAGTCCGGGCACGATGACCTGGACGAACGACGAAAGCAACACTCCAACGAGGAAGTGCCTGCCGATGTCGAAGAAGTCTCCGCTTGCATGTCCGACGATCGCGCCGAGATGGTCGAGCGCACGGACCATAAGTCGGGCCGTTTTCCGATCGCGGGGCGGGATAGCATCACCACAGAATCACCAGTGCATCGATCTATGGAAAAGAAAGCGCGGAAACAAGGGATGAAACTCGCGCTTCAGCGGCCTGTGTCGATAACTCGTCGATGCAGAGGGATCGGGAGCGCCCCCCTGCTTGAACCGCCCCCGAGCACGGCATAGAGTGGACGCACATGATACCGCCTGCTTTCCCCCGAGCCCGCACCGCTCTGCTCCTCTTTGCGGCAACGGTGATTGCCGCATCCTGCGCGAGTGCGCCCGTTGCTCAGGCTCCCCTCGACGAGCCCGAGCAGCGCCCCGCACGGGAGGTGATCACCTGGGAGATCTCCCCGAAGCAAGGGCACGTCGACGAGTTCGGATTCGTGCGGCTCGACTTCCAGCCGCCCGGCAGCGCGGCCGACCTGCCCCCCGGGGGACGGCTGACCGTCCACCTGGGACGTCTCCGTCTGGATCACGCGAACACCATCTGGTACGCCTTCGCCGTCACGGAAGGCCGATCCCCGCTGGTGCTTCTCATCGGGCAGGAAGGGATCCCCAATGTCAAAGGGCCTGACGGAAATTGGTGGAACGACGTCATCCTCGACGTGCCGTCCGCTTTCCCCCGTGAGGTGCGCGTGGAGGTCCGGGATGGAAAAACCGGCCTTGTCTATGCATTCACTGTTCGCAAGGTCGTGGAGCACGAGGAGCCGTCATGATTTCGGGCCAAGACCGTCGGTCATGATGCCGAGCAGCATCGCGACATGAGCGGCGCTGTCCGGGGACTTTTCCGCGGCGACCGTTATCGCATGAACGAGCTTCACGAGATCCATGGGCGCGAGTCCGGCACGAACCACCCCGGCTTTCTCCGCATCGACCAGCAGGTCCCCGACAGCCGCCTGCAGGCGTATCGACCATTCATGGTGCGACTTCACGGCGCCTTCCCCGGCCGAAGCGAGGCAGGCCTTCAGAGGCTTGTAGGTCATCATGTGGTCCGCCGCGGCGTTGAGGAAGAAGACCAGCGCCTCACGGGGAGGCAGGGTGGCACGCAGCTCGTGCGCACGCGCTATCAGGGCCTCGATCTGCTCCGCGTACACCGACTCGATGAGATCCATGCGCGTCGGGAAATGACGGTAGAGCGTGCCGATGCCCACCTCCGCTTTGCGGGCGATTTCTTCCAATGACGCGTCGGGCCCCTTCCTCATGAAAACCTTGTGCGCCACGTCGATGATGTGCGCGTAGTTCTTCTGAGCGTCGGCGCGCAGCGGACGGCTTGAGTGCACGGTTTTCTGGCTCATCGCTCATAGAATATATCATTTTCCCCCCCGCGTGTTGACTATCGGAGGACCCCTCCGTATATTCGGTGAGTTAAACGGAGCTATACTCCGAATAACTCACTCATCACGGAGGTGGGATACATGACAGGGACATCTGCGGTCAGGGAGGCCCGGCCGGGCGTGATCCTCGGGATCATCGTGGCGAGCTATCTCATGATCGGCATCGATATGAGCATCGTCAACATCGCGCTGCCCGCCATGCGCGGGGCACTCGGGTTTTCCACGGTGGGCCTTGCGTGGGTGATCAACGCGTACATGCTCGCCTACGGCGGGCTTCTGTTCCTCGGCGGGAGGTCGGGGGATATCGTCGGACGCAGGCGCAGCCTCATCACCGGCGTGATCCTTTTCACCGCGGCGTCTGCCCTGGGGGGATTCGCAACGAGCGGCTGGTGGCTCCTGGCCGCGCGCGTCCTCCAGGGAATCGGTGCCGCGTTCGCCGCTCCCAGCACGATGGCACTCCTCGTTACGAGCTTTCCCGAGGGTCAGCCGCGCAACCGTGCGCTGAGCTTCTACTCCGCGGCGGCGAGCCTCGGGAGCATCATCGGCCTTGCACTCGGGGGCGTGCTCACGGGCCTCCTCTCGTGGCGGTGGGTGTTCTTCGTGAACGTGCCGGTCGGCATCGTCCTCGCCTTCCTCGTGCCGGGGGTGCTCAAGGAGACGGAGAGACGTGAGGGTCGATTCGATCTCGCGGGGGCCGTCTCCTCCACGGTGGGCATGACCTCGCTCGTCTACGGCCTGATCCGCGCCGCCTCCTACGGGTGGGGCAACGCGTTCACGGTCGCGGCGTTCGCCCTGGCCGCCGTCCTTCTGGGCTTCTTCGTATGGCACGAGCAAAGGACGCGCGAGCCCCTGCTCCCGCTCGGGCTTTTCGCCGACCGCAGACGGGTCGGGGCGTATCTCGCGCTGCTTCTCATCGTTGCGGGCAACTTCGGGACATTCTTCTTCTCCACGCAGTTCATGCAGGGCGTGCTGCGATTCAGCCCGCTGCAGGCAGGCGCGGCGTACCTCCCCCTTGCCGCCATGATCTTGATCACCGTCCGCGTCGTCCCGCGCCTCTTGAAGAGGTGGGACGCGCGGCGCCTCATCCTGCCGGGGACGTTCATTCAGGCGGCTGCGCTCTTCTGGTTGAGCCGGCTTTCACCCGAGAGCACGTACGTCGGCGGCCTCCTCGGGCCTCTCGTTCTCATGGGCCTGGCAGCGGGTCTCTGCATCATGCCGCTCAACGTGACGGCGCTCTCCGGAGTCGAACGCAAGGAGTCGGGTGCCGCCTCGGGGCTCGCGCAGACCATGATGTCCGTGGGCGGGTCCCTCGGTCTGGCGGTGCTCGTCACGGTGTTCGGCGCCGCAAGCAAAGGTGCGGCCGGATTCGATGGAGCGTTCATGAACGGAATTACCGTGGCGCTTCGCACCGCTTCGGTATTCGCCGTGGCGGGTTTTCTCGTCACCGCGTTCCTCATCAGGCCGAAGCCCGTCAAGCTGCCTGTCGTTCAGGTTGCTGATCCCGAGGCCAACAAGTCGATCGTCCGCCGCTATTTCGAGATGTGGAACACGGGGAACGTCTCCCCCGTGCACGACATCCTCCATCCGCATTGGGTCGATCACTCCAACGCGCAGATCCGCGGCGCGCACGACGTGTCTGCGGCGCTTCTGAAGACGCGCTCGGAGTGCCCCGACTTCCACATCGGCGTTGAGACGATGCTCAGCGAAGGTGACAGGGTGGCCGTGCACAGCACGATCCAGAGGCCCTGTCAGGGTGACGATGCGGTCTCACGGGTGATATGGCTCATCAGGCTGGAGGGCGACAAGATGGCGGAGATGTGGACCGCCCCGGAGCTTGCGGGGTAGCAGGGGCACGCGGGGCGGGAATCGGACGGCCGCGTTTTCAGGGCGCCGAGGCCGCCCCGCCCGCCTTGTCCGGCGGAGCGTGCGGTGCTACCCTTTGGGCAAGAGCATTGGAATGGCCGCACCCGAAATCAGACTGCACCTGAGGAACCCTGTCGAGGCATCGCTTCTTGCGGAAATCCTCGAGCAGGACGGGGTTCCCTACATCATTCATTCCAATCAGGACACCGCGTATGGCGGCCTGTGGCAGTTCCAGCAGGGTTGGGGGTTCGTGGAGACCCCAGCGCAGTACGCGAGCGGGGTGCAGGTCCTGCTCCAGGTCCTCAGGCGGAGCGGAGAAGACGGGGCCGCGAGCCTCGACGAGGACGACGACCCGCCCTCGGAATAACGCCGCCGCGGGCTCTCAGCATTTCCCCCACGGCCGATCCCAGGAGCCGTAGCAGGCGATTTCCCCCACTCCCTTGCGCTGCCGCGGCCCGTCCTCACGGAGCTTCTGGCCCTCGTTGAGAAGCGCGTCGTCCCCCGGCTTGCCGACGATGATGAGGTTGAGGGGAACGAAGTCTTCGGGAAGCCCGATTGCCGCGGCCACTTTCGACGGGGTGTACCCGGCAATGGGATGTGCGTAGAGGCCCTCCCGCGTGGCCTGCAGCATGAGCGCCATGGCGGCCATGCCCAGATCGAAGTACGCGTAGTCCCGCCCGCTGTCCAGGCGTTTGTCCAGAGAGAGCTTCGTTGTCATCACCACGATGAGGGGAGCACGCGTTGCCCACCTGTTCCCGTCGCTGAGGGCCTCGCGAACGGCGGCAAGCTGCTCCCCCATGACCGCGACCATCCGCCAGGGCTGCGCATTCGCGCAGGAGGGGGCGAGGGTTGCCGCGCTGAGGAGCCGCTCGACGAGGTCGACCGAAAGCGTGTCCTCCGCGATGGCGCAGCGCGCCCGCCGTGTGGCGAGCTCCGGTACGATATCCTTCATTCCTCAATGGTAGACGTGTCGGGGCGGCTGTACAAGCCCGGCGTGATGCGCTGCGCCTCAGCGCGCCTTCCGCTTCGGCCCGCTTCCCCTCTGTCGGTAGCTCCTGAACACGCGGATCAGGTCCTGCAGCGGCTCCTCCCGCTGGCCCTCGTGGTCGCCCTCCAGGGTGAACACATTGAGGTTGTCCATTGCCCGGGTCATTGCGACGTAGATGAGGTTGCGGGCCTGTGCCGCCGCCGATGCTTCGTCGATGTCGGTGCGCGGGGGAAGGGCGGGCAGGTAGAGCAACACCACGGCGAAGTCCAGGCCCTTGCTTGAGTGCAACGTGGAGAGGCGTATCGTCTTCTCCTGCTTGAAGGAGAACTCGTCGTCACGGATGTTCGCGTAGTAGTACCCGGCGTGGCCCAGTGCATCGCCTATGGTCGCGAGGTCCGTCTTCGTCGGTGCGAGCACGGTGATGTTCTCGGGGTCGTAGCCGAGCCTCTCGATGAAGAGCGACGCCTTGCGGAGCAGAAGCCCGATCAGCTCCGCCCGGGTCGCCGCCGTGTACAGCTCGGGCGCGGGGCCCTCACGGAAGGCCACGGTACCCGCCGTCTCGTCGTCCTCGAGCCCAGAGAGAGCGCGGTACTCCTCAGCCATGTCCTGGATGGGCACGGTGTTGCGAAAGCTCGTGTGCAGCACACGCGATCTCCCCGCCACGTCGATGCCGGCCCGCCGGTAGGGGGAGCCGACGCCGTAGATGGTCTGGCCGGTGTCTCCCGCCATGATGAGGCCGCGGTGCGTCATGAGCTTCAGCGCCCTGAGGTCAGCCGCAGTGAGGTCCTGCGATTCATCGACGAACGCGAAATCGAGGTCCCGCACGCGCGCATCGTCAGGGTGCGCCTCGAGGTGCTCGATGAGCTTGATGCGCGAGTAGTTCTTGCTGAGGATGCCGTCGTGCTCCATGGATTCGACGATGCGGTCCCGCACCCTCCAGACCTCCTCCCTCTGCCCCGCGGAGAGCGGCTGGCGCATGCCACGGCGCGGGATCATCCGATCGATGTACTCCTCCCTGCTCATGAGGGTGCCGAAGATGAGCTCCTCGATCTCGAGGCTCAGCTCGGGCACCGAAAAGAAGCCCGTCGTGTTGAGCTTTTCGCAGAGCCGCTGGACGATCGCATAGTCGACCCTCTGGCGCTGGCCCAGGATCGAAAGCCGGGACTGGAAGAAGCTCTCCGCCGTGACGATGAGATCCTCAGATTCCAGGTCCTCGAGGATCTCCGCGACGTAGCGGTCGAACTTCACGAGCGTGTTCGTGTAGGTGAGAAAGAGGATGCGCGACTCGGGTCGCAGCGCGAGCTCTCCCCTGCGGGCCTCCTTGATCCTCTCCAGGGCGTGCAGAAGAACGATTGTTTTTCCCGTCCCCGCCCCACCCCTGACGAGGAAGTCAAAGCCAGGCTTCAGCGCGTCAACTGACTCCTGCTGCTCGGGGGTGAGCTTCATGACGCTGCGCTCGTAGTCGCGGCGCGTACGCGTGTACAGGGAGAACCTGCTCACCCGCTGGACGTACAGGTCGAGGTCCTCGTAAGTCGCCAGCTGCTCGGCCAGGGCGCGCTTCCGCTCGCGGACCCTGTCGATCTCTCCCTGGATCGCGTCAATCCGCGAAAGCGGGGCCTCCCCCCGCGCCTTCTCTTTTTCGAGCTCGGCGGACAGACGCATCGTCTCCCCGTCCAGCTCCGCCAGGCGCTGCTTGTCGGCCGCCCACTGCACGGACTGCGTGAGCAGCTTCGCGGCATCCTCCTGGGCGAAGAGCAGCTCGGTGCGCACCGCGGCGAGCTCATCGCCGTCCTTCAGCACGGCATGCTTCTCTTCCCATGACTGGAGGGCTGACTCGAGCTGGCCGAGCTTCCGAGGGTCGATGCCGCACGCCGCGCAGAAGCTGCGGAAGTTGTGGATCGCGGCGAGCACCTCCTCGTGGTCGAGCTTGAGGAAGGCGTGCGTCACCTGCTGGACGATCGAATGCTCGCGGATGATCCGCGTGAGGGCGTCGAGGTCGGCCGCCGTGCGGCCGCTGGAGGCGAGCCGCTCCCTGTAGGCCCATAGAAGCTCGGCGAAATCGGGGATCGACCTGAGGCCCGGCGCCTCGTCGCGGATGTACGACTCCACGAAAGCGTGGAGTGCCAGGACGAAAAAACCCCCGTCCGCATCCGCGAGCTGACCGAGCCGAGCAAGGCGTTCTTCGAGCGCGCTGTCCACCGTGGCCTCTCCCGGGCGCGAGTATAGCATTGGGTCCGGCGGGAAGGCAGGGGGTGGCGCCCGGCGGCGGACGGCGGCGTTCGGGTGGACTTCTGCGCACGGTGGCGCGCTACTTGAGCTGGAACCTCACGGGGATGATGACACGGCACGCGATGGCCGTGCCGTTCTGTCGGGCGGGCGTGAAGAAGGTCCTGCGAACGGATTCCAGCGCGGCCTGGTCCAGGACGTCGTGACCGGAGGAAACGGAGACATCGGCGCTCACCACCATGCCGAGTGCATCGACGAGCGCGCTGATCCGCACGACACCTTCCCATCCCGCCCTGCGCGCGCTACGCGGGTAGACCGGCTGGATGTCCGAGCGCGGCTGGGGCGTGATAAGACCCGTGAACGCGGGAAGTGCCGGGCCGTTACCCGCCCCGACACCTGTTCCGATGCCCGTCCCCGCGTCCGTTCCGGCGCCTGTGCCGCCGGGAAGGCCGCCGGCCTCACCTGAGTCTCCTGTCGTGGCTGGGCCGGCGTTCGCGGGCTCGAAGGAGCCGGATGCAGGGGGAGCTGCTGGCTGGGTCATCACCGCGGCATCGTCGGGGGTGACCGCGGGCGCTGCCGCCACGGAGGCCGGGGCAGGGGCAGCCTCGCCAACTGCGGGAGGCGCTGGCATTCGCTCCGGCGCGGGTGCTGCCGGCCGCGACAACGCCGGTATGCCGTTCCCGGCAGGCGCGCCGGCCCCCCCGACCGCGAGGCTGATCTCGACCGTCGGTATGGTCACCGCTTCTCGTCCCGCGGGGTGCGGGACGAGAAGGATGACCGCGTGGAGTCCGGAAGCTGCGAGAAGTGAAAGTACAAGTCCCCGCCGAGGCCTCATTACAGGTGCAGGCGGAGTCCTGCCTCGAGGGAGAACGGCGGCATGGGATACCCCGAAGCCGTGTAGTACAGCGTGTTGAAAATGTTCTTCAGGGCCACGGTGAGGGCCACGGCATCCGTTGCCTGGAAGCGATAATCGGCATCGACAACGACGTACCCTGCGAGGATCGTGGAGGCGGTGTTCGCGCTGTCAGTGTATTGATCGCTCACATAGCGAAGCGTGACATCCGCCGCATGCACCTTGCCCGCGTAGCGCGCCGTGGCCCCGACCGTGTGCATCGGTGAGTATGGCACGCGCCTGTTGTCTGCGAGTGTCAGCGCCGTCGTGCCGTCGTTCAGCAGGAAGCTGTACACGAACGTGTAGCTCGCCTCCAGGGAGATCTCGTCGGTAAACGCGAGCTTCGCGTGAGCCTCGGCGCCGGGGTAGAAGGTCTGATAGAGGTTGACCGGCGTGTAGACGTAGGTCGGCGCGGCGGCGAGCCAGACGATGTTGTTGTCGACGAATCGTCCGAACACCGAGGCGTCCACGGACAGCATCGCAAGAGCGAATGTTCCGCCGAGCTCGCCATTGTAGGAGGTCTCGGGCTTGAGATTCGGGTTCGGCGCGCTGTAGCCGAGCGGGTCGTAATAGTAGAGGTCATTGAGGGTGGGCACTCTGTACGCGCTGCCGAAGGATGCACGCAGCGACGAACGGTCGGAGAGCAGATAGACGCCGCTCAAGGAGTAGGAGAAGTTGCCGGCATAATCGCTGAAATAGTCGTAGCGGGCGGTAGGCGTGACCGTCAGGGAATCCGTCGGTGAAACGGGGACGGAGAGGAAGCCGGCGACATTGAGCCTGTCCTTTACGCTGGCGAAGTTCGTGCTGTTCACGTCGTCGTAATAGACGCTTCCTCCGTACACCGCGGAAATCCAGTCCTGAATCGTGAACTTCTGCGTCAGATCGAGGCTCGCCGTCTGCGTCTTATGCAGGCTCGCCGGCGGATAGGCGGGATCACTGTAGCCGAGCTCGTCGTAACGGTAGAAACCCTTCAGGTCCAGGCTCAGGGCATCGGTGAAGAACCGGTCGGTCTTCCACGCAAGGGAGCCGGCGGCCGCAGTCTCCGTCTGGCGCGCCGCGTCGCTGATCAGCGTGAGGGAACCCGGTGCTCCGGTATCCGAGAGCACGATGGTGCCGCGGGCCGTAAGATCGCCGCCGAACAGGGGCGCGGTGATTCCTGCGAAACCGTTGCCCGAGAGGGAGTCGGCGTTCGTCCTGCGCCGCCAGGCATTGAGGGCGTACTTCCACCCCGTGTCGTACCATGTGTACCCGTTCGCCGCGCGGGTGAACGAGCCTCCGCCCGTGAGACCGAGCTCCCCCAGCTTTCCTGCCATCGAGAGATCCACGGTCTGGCCGTCGGAGAGGTCGAGCGGATTGGCGCTCACCGCGGTCTGGGTGCCGAGGGAGGACACGGTTGTCGCGTCGTGAGGGATGTAGCTCCCGTTGGTAACGCTCAACGTCACGGCGGTCTTCGTCGCCTTCTTCGTGATGATGTTGATCACCCCGCCGATGGCGTCGCTTCCCCAGAGGGCGCTGTCCGCGCCGCGAACGATCTCGACATGATCGATGCTTTCAATGGGGATCGTGGAGAGATCGATCGTTCCCAGGATGCTCGAGTTCTGCCGGATGCCGTCCACCAGAACGAGCACCTGCTCGGATGTGGACCCGCGCAGGCTCACCGTCTTCAGCGCTCCGTCGGGGCCATTGTCCTTGATCACGACCCCCGCCGTCCCGTTGATGAGCGCGGACACGTTTTCCGCACCCGATGCGGCGATCTGTTCCTGGGTGATGACGGTGACAGCACTCGGTGACTCATTCACACCGGTTTCCACACGGGTGGAGGTCACGACGACCTCTCCGAGCTCGGGGGTCTGTTGTGCCCACAGGGGCGCACTGAGGCAGAACGCGATCAGAAAGAGAGCTCTTCTGTGCACGAGAATCTCCCGGCTGACTTTTCAGTTCCTCGGTGTGCCTTCCACACGGGGAGGGGAAAAGGAGCCGGTGAGCATTGAGAAATGTGGTCGATGCAGGAAACGATACACGCCGACTGTCCCTTTCCACGAGGAGTACTGGCCTCGAGAATCGTCTCCTGGCTTCCGGATCCACTTCCTGGCAGCGCCTTCTCACCCATGATTGGGCAATGGCGGTATGCTGCAGGAATCCCCGGTCACAGTGGCGGGACCGCTGCGGAATTGCACCGCATTCCGTGTTTCTCGAAACGGGCAGCTCAACCTCATTGTACAATGACGTACCTGAAGTGTCAACGGAATGCCGGCTCCTTTTCGCGCCTTACCGTTCGATACCATCGCGCGCCGTGACGCCCACCGTGTACACCGTGTAGTAATACTTGACCTCGAGCATCTCGGTGACAAGGTCAGCCGCTTCGATCAGCTTCCGCCTTGGGCCGACAGCAGGTCGTAGACCTGCCAGAGGCGTCCGCCCGCCGGTCTCGCTGCAGAAACTGCTCCTCGACGAAGGAGGCACTGACACCGACATCGTGACCGCTGACCTACGATCATTCTGCAAAAATATTCTCTATTTTTCGCCAACTCGAGATGGATATATCCTTCCACCGCATCTCGCTGTCACCAGCATAGACAAGGGCGCAGTCTCTCGCCGACGCACCAGAATACCTCATCCAGGCGTCGAGGTTAGTGGTGAGCTCTGGCGAGATGGTCTTTCCAGACTTGATCTCGAGTGCCTTTACGCTGGGTCCATCCTCGAAAACAACATCGATCTCAGTGCCGACATTGTCCCGCCAGAAGTAGATATCCGGGTCAACCCCACGGTTGTAACGCGCCTTGAGGATCTCGGCCACGACGAAGGACTCGAATAGATTCCCACGGTTCGGGTGAACGACAAGCTGCTCGGTGTCCTTGATTCCGAGGAGGCGAGCGGCGAGGCCCGTGTCTACAAAGTAGAGCTTGGGGCTCTTCACGAGGCGCTTCCCAAAGTTCTTGTGATAGGGCTCGAGGAGGTAGATGATGCCGCTCGCCTCGAGGACGGAGAGCCACGCCTTAGCCGTATTGTGGGAGAGACCGCAATCGAGAGCCAGTGCATTCATATTCAGCAACTGCCCCACCCTGGAAGCGCACATCTTTACAAAAGTCTGGAACTGCCCCAGGTCCTTGACGTTGATGATGGCTCGCACATCGCGTTCCACATAGGAGGCGATGTAATTCGTGTACCAGTCGTAGCTTGTCACCTCGCGATCATACAGGGGCGGATAGAAGCCTTTAACGATGCTCTCGAAGGGATCGGGGCTCGACAGACCTGCGCCTGTGAGTTCGGCGACAGAGAACGGCAGGAGGCGCATGAACGCTGCCCTTCCTGCAAGAGACTCAGTGACTCCCGCGAGCAGGCTGAACTGCTGCGAGCCTGTCACGATGAAGCGCCCAAGTCTGGGGTCTGCATCCACAGCGGTTTTCAGGTACGCGAATATCTCTGGAACATATTGCGCTTCGTCGAGGATGAGACCGTCCTTGTAACCGTCAAGGAGACCACGTGGGTCCTCCCGCGCAAGGCGGGCAATGTCGGGATCCTCGAGAGATAGGTAGGGCTTGTCCGGGAAAGCCATCCGTGCGAGGGTCGTCTTCCCCGATTGTCGGGGGCCTGTGAAGCAAAGGACGGGAAAGCCTTTTGCGAGCCGGTGAAGAGTTGTCTCGGCCTCTCGTTGAACCATATTCACAGCATACCCTGTCTTTACAATTTGTCAATTACATTGCCTTATTGCAAATAACCTCATAGACGTTTCTCCCTCACCAACAAGTTTCCCTGTCGGGCTCCGAAGCACTGATCAAGCTGCGCAGGGCCACCACTGGGGCTTAGCCATTGTGGGCGTTGGAGAAAGGCAGAACCCGGTCGGGCGCGCTTTCTGTTGCGAAACCCGCAGGCTATCTTCTTCACCCACTGAAAGGGAGAGTTCTTCGCTTCCGACGTGGCATTCCCAAAGGGCGGCCGCGGTAAGGGCTTGAACCCCCTGCCGCCAGCAGGCGACGCTGCTCTTGGCCACGCACCTTGTCCATAACCTTGCCTGCTGACGCGGTCGGGCTCAGCAGGCGCGCGCGGCACGTCGCCGAACACTTCACCAGCAAGGACATCGGCGACAGACTCTTCATCAGTAAGCACACGGTCGTGAAATATGCCGAGTACATATGCGCCAAGCAGAATGCCGGCGTGAGAAGGGATGCATGCTGCTTCCTGCTAAACGAACGTGCCGCGGCCACCCGTGACCGTGGTTCACGAACTCCTCCCACCTCTTGCGCTCTCCAGCAACGCTACGATGTTTTCTGTCGGAACCGTGGCTTGAATATTGTGGACGTTGCAGAATACGAATCCTCCCCCAACCTGGAAGAGATCCTTATTCCTCTTGGCTTCAGCGCTTACCTGCTCCGGAGAACCGAACATAAGAGTATGCTGCGCGTCAACCGCACCTCCCCAGAACACAAACTTGTCTCCGTATCGCTGCTTGAGAAAGCTCGGAGACATGTCAGCAGCTGAGATCTGAACAGGATTGAGGATATCGATGCCCGCCTCGGCAAAGTCGTCCAAGTAGGCTGCAATGGAGCCACACGTGTGGTGAAACACTTTCCAGTTGGTGTTGGCGTGCACCCAGTCGTTCAGATGTTTTGTCAGCGGTTTGAACATCTCCCGGTACATATCGACGGAGATGAAAGGCCCGTTCTGAGAACCGAAATCCGTGCCACACATGGCTACCACGTCGATACGCTCCCCTACCGCCTGCTTGTAGAGAACAAGGTTCTTCATCTGGAGTTCGAATTGGTAATGGAAAATGTCCTGCACATAGCCTTTGCGTGTGAGCATCGAAACATACCACTCCTCGGGATCGCGAATGCCAACAGGATAGGGGATACCAGGGCCCGGAACGTAGGCAATGTCGCCAAATCCTGCCCCCCAAAAATTGCCCAAGAGAGAATAATCGGAATTCTCGTACCACCATTGTGACGTTTCTTCGAGGTACCGCAGTTGCTCTTCGTTATACAGCGAGTAGGTTTGCTCTACCCATTTTTTGGGGTCGAGATTGGCTTCGTCGATCGGCTCCTGCCGAACAATCGTGTCAAAATAGAATCCATCCTTTGGCATCCTGGCAGACGGAGGTAGTGAACGATTACCCATGGGATATTGAACGATGTCGCCGTTGGGGCGGGTGTCATATTCAAAATGGCCTGAAATCTCCACGTCCGTACCGTCGAACATCCTGAATCGCTTCCAATCCTCGTTCTTGTATCCAAAGATTGTGACAGGTAGCTGGATGCCGTATGTGTCCACACCGAACGCCTTCTTCACCGTGTCTTCGACCTCGGCCAGCATCTGATACGGGTCATAGACCCGGTTGGTTCCGCCTTTGATGCCCAGTGCTTTCTTCAAGCGGCTGTAAGCGCTTACCTGGATTCCTGTAACAGTCGTGCTGCCCAAGTCCAAGGGCACACGGTCGGTTGTCTGGTGGTGAATGGCCCTGCGAACACGCTCTCTTGACGTCATCTTCGTCTCCTACTCTGGCAATTCAACTTGTACCTTGACACTTGTCGGTCGTGGACTAACGGCATAGTCGTAGGCCTGAACGCTCTTGTCGAAAGGATATGTCTCTGTGATAAGAGGTTTCAGGTCTATCTTGCCCGCCGCCATGAGATTCAGTGCTCGGGGATACACGTGCGCGTAACGGAAAATCGTCCTGATGGTGATCTCCTTTGCTTGAGCCTTGACGACGTCAAAGGGAACGGGTCCCGAAGACATCCCGATGCAGATCAGGGTTCCACGAGGTCTCAGCATATCCAATCCAAGCTGCACCGCCGCGGGGTTCCCGCTCGCTTCGAAGACGATGTCCACACCCCAGCCATCCGTGAGCTTTTGAACTTGGGCGAGGGGGTCTTCTCTTTCAACGTTCACAGTCATCACGGGACCAAACCTCCCAGCGAGGTCGAGCCTCGGTTGTTTCACATCGGTGACAATCACGTGACCGCAGCCCCCGGCAATCGCTGCCAGAATCGTCACCAGGCCGATGGTTCCTGCGCCGATGACCGCGGCAGTATCGCCCGGTCGTACCCCCGCGTTGTTCACGGCATGCATCCCGACTGCCAGCGGTTCCACCATTGCCCCCTCGGCGAAGCTCACGTTGTCGGGTAGCTTGAAAGTGAAATCGGCAGGATGAACAACCGTTGGTCTCATGACACCGTGGACGGGCGGTGTTGCCCAGAAACGTACGGCCGGATCCAGGTTATAGAATCCCAAACGCGACACACGACTTGCAGGATCCGGAACCCCCGGCTCCATGCAGACCCTATCCCCCAGTCCGACTCCTGTGACTTCCGTGCCCGTCTCTACTACAACACCACTCGCCTCATGTCCCAGAATCATGGGCTGTCGGACAACGAACGGACCAATTTCACCGTGAGTGTAGTAGTGAACGTCACTCCCGCAGATCCCTACCGATCGCACGGCAATCCTGACGTCCCTTGGTCCCATCGGTTCCGAGATGGGAAAGTCCCGCAGTGAAAGCTGGCCTTTCTTCTCCAACACCAGTGCTTCCATACGTCCTCATCCTTTCGCGAGAGATCCGCGGTTCTCGCTTCTCCACATCGAACCGCGCAGCAGGAGCTGAGCGAAGACTGTCAAAACGACCAGGCACACAATGGATAAGGCGGCTGCCCTCCCGAATTCGAAGTAGCGAAAACCGGTGTAGTAGGTCAGTATGTTAAAAACCTGTGTCGCCCTTCCTGGACCGCCTGCGGTCATGACGTAGATCGTGTCGAACGACTTGAAGGAATCAATCAGGCGCAATAGACCAGCCGACAGAATGACCGAGGCGAGCTGGGGCAGAACGACATGCCACAGTACTCGGATGCGGTTTGCCCCGTCCACCCGTGCCGCGTCATAGAGCTCTGAGGGAATGGTCTGAAGACCGGCAAGCAACAGTAATGCGATAAATGGCGCCCATTGCCAGATTTCCACCAGGCAAATTGCGACCAACGCACTTGACGACTTGGCAAGCCACAATGGCCCCTGAAGTCCCGTGAGTCGTATCAGATAGTTCACGACGCCAGTGTCGGGATTGAGCATGTATTTCCACATGAGTCCCGATACAACAGGTGTCGATACCACCGGCAACAGAAGGAGAGCCATGTAGAGGCCTCGACCGAAAAATGATTGATTCAAGAACAGTGCCAAGACTCCCCCGAGGAGCAAGGCGCCCAGTGTCGATGTCGTCACAAAAATGAGCGTTACCCGCAACGAATCCCAGAACTCAACTCGCGCAAAGAGGGTAGCGTAATTGTCCAGAGCGACAAAACTGGGATGAGAGAAATTGCCCATGGGCAGCTTTTCCAGGCTCAACCAGAGGCCATAAAACGTTGGATAGATTGTTACGATCGACAGAACGATCACCGCCGGGAAAAGAAGGCCCAGCGCCGAGCGCGAACTGCCTCTGGACAGGGTATCTGATGCTTTGGAGGGCAACAATGGACCAGTCTCCTTGCTCAGCTAAAAACTAGTGGCGAGCCGCCCAAACCCCGGGCTCGCCCTCCGGGTGGGCTCGTAGCTGTGGGGTCAGTAGCCGCGTACCACGCGGTAGACGACCCCACCAGCTGCGAGCCCGCAACGACAGTGTGTGTTCTACTTGAGCACTTCTGTGATGCGCTTGTTTGCCTCGATCATTCCTTCTTTCGCTGGAATCTCCCCCGCGATGATTCGCTGAAGGACCTCCCCGACCGTGTCGCCAACTTCGGGCCATTTGACGATGAGGGGTCGCTCCTCACGAGCGACTTTCCGCATTTCCAGGTAGGCCTTGATGAGCTCGGGGTACTTGTAGGCCTGGGCGAACTTGGGGTTCTCGATGACCCAGCGAGAGGCGATTTCGAAGTTGCCGGCGTCGACAGCATCAGACAGCATCTGCTCGCGGGCAGTCGCGAATTTCATAAACTCCCAAGCGGCACCCTTGTTCTGGGCAGCCTTCGACATCACGTAAGCCGGTTCGTACAACGCCCCATGCCGCGTACCGCTGGGCCCCTTTGGCACAGAGGCGAACCCGACCTTGTCCGCCACTTTGGACTGCGAGGGGTCTGACACATAAGCCCCGAGCACCGCCGAGTCGATCCACATCGCTGCCTTGCCGTCTTGGAAGGATTTCCAACAGTCGTCCCAGCTCATCGCGGTGACGCCGGGAGGACCATATTTCCGAAGAATGTCACCGTAGAATGTGGCTGCCGCGATGGCTCCTTTGCTGTCGAGTGTAGGTTTGCCGTTTTTGTCAAACCACTGTGCGCCCCACGCTGGCAGGAAACAACCTGCAAAGATGTAGACATTCAAGCCCTCACCGCGCACGCCACGCAGGACCACCGGAAAGACATCTTTCGTGCCGCTTGACTTGAGACCGTCTTGGAGTTTCTTGGCAGCTGCCATCATGTCGTCAAACGTGTCAGGAACTTTCACACTGTACTTCTGAAAAAGGTCTTTGCGATACATGAACACGGCTGCACCAGCCCGCCACGGCAAGGCGTATCGCGTGCCGTCGTAGACACCCAGGTTCAAAATGGTCGGCTCGTAGTCCTCAAAGTGCATGCCACCGGCCGTGACATAGCTGTCAAGCGGTTCGAGGACACCGAGTTTTACGAACTTCTGTATGTACATTTCGTCGGTGAGAAACACATCATACGTCCCGGCCTGCGTCGTGAGATCAAGGTTTATCTTGTCTCGCTCTTGGACCTCCGGCAGAAACTCCAAAGAGACCTGTATCCCGGTCTGTTGCGTGAATGTGCTGACGGTTTTTTCAATGTTGCGATGCCACGGGGTATCCTCCAGAAGGACCTTGACCTTCTGGCCCGCATAGGGTTTGTCAGCGGCCAAGGCGGTGGATACACCTACAGCCATCAGGAGCACCAAGCTCAAAAGAAACGCACGTGCAAGAATTCCTTCTCGAGTTTTCATTCTTGACCTCCATCCTTCATCCCATTTCAAAGTCTTCCAGCGCGACCTCACACGGACTACGCGCACACCTCGCTACTTGTGTCACACAGTCGTGGGGGGCCCCCTATTGCCGACTGTCCACATGATTCTCCTCCTCTGCCGAAAAGGACTATCCCTTGACCGCACCCTCAATGAGGCCACGCACGAGATATCGATGGGCAAATGCGACAAAAATAAGGATCGGTGTCAGTACGAGAGTCGCGGCAGCCAGCATCTGGTTCCACCTCATCCCCTCCTGGGTGACAAAGGCTGCCATTGCCACAGGCACCGTCTTTGCCCGGTTGCCTGTAAGGAGAAAGGCAAACAAGAACTCATTCCATTCGAATATGAAGGTCAGGATCGCAGTCGCCCATAGTCCGGGAAGAGACACGGGTACAATGATTTTCCACAGTATTGCACTTCTCGAAAGACCATCGACCATTGCAGCCTCATCCAATTCGACCGGGATTTGATCGAGGTAGCTGCGCATGCTCCAGACAATAAATGGCAGATTGATCGCGAGATAGATCACGACAAGCAACAGCCGCGTATCATAGATGTGCAGACGACGACTCAGAAGGAAGAAAGGGACAGCCATGACAATCGGTGGCGCCATGCGGGTTGAAAGAATCCAGAAAGAGATGTCACGACTTCGTCGCATCCGGACTCTGCTCAAGACATACGCCGCAGCTGTGCCGATCACCATGCCTATGACCAGGGCAACAGTGCAAACGATTACACTGTTAAGGATGTATGTGAGAATGGGAGTCAGTGTCAGAACCTGTTTATAGCCGTCGATCGTTGGGGAAAAGAAGATCTTGGGCGGATATGCAAAGAGATCCTTCTCGGATTTGAAAGAAGCAGCAATGGTCCAAAGAACCGGAAAGACAAATGCGGCCAGTACGACCCACCGAAGGACGCCCTTGCCAATCCGTGCCGTTCGGTACTTCAGACCTAAAGGTCTCTCTTTTCTGTTTTCCGTGTGCATATTTCTGTACGGTTCCTTCGTTGGAACGGGACCTGTATACACCAGCATTCACCCACCGAGAACGTACCGTGGTACTGATCTTGGTACTGTTTTTGTAGTACCGGATCGAACGTTATACGGAGGGCCGCGTGCACTTGAATGACGATCCATCCCCGCGATAGACTGTCAACGAACTCCCAAAATGGCGACCGCGTACAGAGGCCGGTTCAGGACCGTTGAAAACGTGCAGAGAATCCAGGCAACAGCCCCCCCGGTGGCCAATACACTTCGGGCCCAACCATTTGTCCTACTCATCTCCGCAATCTGTTGCGCAAGTGCCGGCGTACAGTTCTGGCTCAAGCCGGACCAATCCAGTTACTCTGACGCGTGGGCCGCGCAGTTTTTCGTACTACTGGGGATCTCCGCGCTGCTGTCGGCAATGCTCTTTGTTCTGGCGGAGTCGCCCACTACGACTGCGGGACTGATGGTCGCGCGAATGATCGTGATTGGTATCGCGACCATTCCCGGGCGAGCAGACATTGGCCTGTCTGCGACTCTTGCCTGTTCGTGTCTTCTTGAAGCCGTCTATTTGCTGCGCCGCCCCTACAACGTCGGGATTGCATTCCTATGTCTATGTGTCGATACTCTTCTGCTTATGAAGCCAGTCAGCGCGTGGGGAGGCGATATCCCGCGACCGACAGTTGCTGAATTCGTGAGCTTCGCATTTTCTATGACACTCCTATGTCTTATTGCCCATCGCCACCGTGTTTCTTTGGAGAAGGGCGCGGAGCAGGAGCTTCGCAAACGACAGCTTGACGATACGGTGATTCGCCTCATGAATGCGAACCTTGGGTTCCAACAGTACGCGGACATCATCCAAGAGAAGTCGACGCGAGAGGAACGGGACCGCATCACCCGGGAAATACACGACGCCGTAGGGTATACGCTGATCAACATCATGATGATGATGGAAGAGGCCAGTCTGCTGGCGGGCGACAACAAGGCGCTGAACCAGTTGCACAATCAGGCGCGGGCGCAAGCACAGTCCGGCTTGAATGAGACTCGCAGGGCTCTGCGTCTGTTGCGGTCGGCCGCAGGGGGTACGGTTCGGACCGTCGAGGAGATTACCAGGCTCGTGACGGCGTTTCAAAAAGCGACAGGGGTCAGTGTAAAAGTGGAGTATGGCAATATACCGTTCATTTTGCAGGAGGACGTGGGTGAATTCGTTATTCACATGGTCAAGGAAGGGATGGCGAATGCGTTGCGTCACGGCCAAGCAACTGCTATTCGACTGCTGTTTTGGCAGGACGATTTTGGTCTGATCGTCAATCTGCACGACAACGGCATCGGTAGCGACCATATCGAGAATGGGATCGGTCTCTCGGGAATGTCCGAGCGGCTTGCGAAACTCGGTGGAAGCCTCCGCGTAGGAAACATGAGCGACGGTTTCCAGCTCACCGCGCGCATTCCGCACCCATTGGCGAGATAGGCGAAAATGAAGAAAATACACCTTCTGCTGGTTGATGACCAAGTTCTATTCGTCGAAAGCCTGAAGCGAGTTGTAGAGAATATCGCCAAGGACATGGTCGTCGACGACGTCGCCCACAACGGCGAGGAGGCGATAGCCAAGGTGGCGAGGTATCGGCCGGATATCATCCTGATGGACGTTCGAATGCCACAAATGGATGGGGTGCAGGCGACCAGGGCGATTCTTCAAAAGTTCCCAGATACTCGGGTCATCATTTTGACGACCTACGACGATGACGAGTACATCAGGGAAGCGTTGCAGGCCGGCGCAGTGGGTTACTTACTGAAAGATTTGCCGCCTCGGGAGCTCGTTCCCGCACTTCGGGCGATTGGGAAAGGAGCATTCCTGATTTCTCCTTCGATTGCGGATCGCCTGTTGCGGCAAACCCGCATACCGCAATCAAAGCAAGAGGGAGATACCCAAGGGGGCGGTTCAATTGTCTCCCGATTCGATCCGCTCAGCAAGAGGGAGAAAGAAGTGCTGTGTTGTATTGCAAACGGACTAACCAATCGCGAAATCGCCGACCGTCTGTTCATCGCTGAACAGACGGTGAAAAATCACGTCAGTAGCATCTATTCAAAGGTCGGCGAGAACGACAGGTTCCGTCTCATCGACTTGATAAGGGAATACTTGGACGGCGACAGTCGTACGGTGACGGCGGAACCGTAGGGGCAGACTCGCCCAAGTAGACTTCTTCGAAGCGACCATCGAGATCGACGGTACGCGCCAGAAGGCCTGGCAATTCGTGATGCGCCTCGTCTACTCAGGGAAGGATTTCCTGTGCATCTACGAACGGTATGCGACTGGGCCTCCCTCTGCCCGTCTGGCGTCCGTGAGCCAGGGGAGACTCCTCGCCCTAATCGACTGCGACCTTGACGACAACCTTGTGAACCGTCGACTTTCTCTCGAGATGGCAGGACGGCTTGTGAGCATCGTGGGGAAAGAACAGCGCAAACGCTCCAGGGATCAGACGAATGAACACGTTTTCGCCCGAGGGGTCGTGATAGTACCCCACGTCTTTCTCATCTGCAAAAGGCCCGTCGGGCTCGAGGCTCTCCACGGGCGCATAGAAGCAGCGCTCGGCGCCTCTGACGACGAGCTGGATGTCAATGTACTTTCTATGCGCCTCGTAGCGGATGGTGGCGGAGTCAGAGGTATCGTTGGAAGAGGCATGGACAACGATTCTCTCCCCGTCGACCGAATGTCTCCCGATGGCGAGCGCAGCCATGTCCGTGCGGGTGAGGTAATCGAGGGCTGCGTCGAGGTTCTTCGAGATGCCCTTGTAGGTTTTCGCGTGCTGTTTCAGGTCATAGATCATCGTTTGTACCTCCATCTCGTGAAGCGAGAGCCGCCCCGCACTCCAAAGAAGAGCGAAGGAACTCGTTGTTCCGTTTCATGACGCCCCGCCAATCTTCCTGGCCGTCGTCCCAGAACTCTCCGACAAACATGCGGACGCCGAGCCTCAGAGCCATCGCAATTGCCGATGAGAAGTTCACGTGCCCCTCGCCGTAGGGGACCTCCCTGAAGACGCCCGGCTTCGATTCTTTCAGATGAAGAGCTGCCAGATGTCCTCGGCCGGACGCAAGATCAGCCAGGACGTCGGTGCCGTAGCTCAGAGCGGAATTGGTGATGTTGCCCAGGTCGGGGTAGATCTGCAGGTACGGTGAGTCGATCCTCTCCACCCAGGACAGAGCCTTCCGCACCGTATTGAGGAACTCTGTCTCCATGGTCTCGAAGGCGAGGATCACACCCTCACGGGCGGCCATCTCGACAGAGAGGGAGAGGTTCCTGGCGAATGTCTGCCTGGTCTGGTCGGTGGAAGGTTCGTAGTACACGTCGTACCCTGCGATCTGGATCACGCGTATCCCGAGCCGCGCGGAAAGCCGGATTGCCCCCCGCATGATCTCCAGGCTCCTCTTCTGGATCGACACGTCGGGGTGGCCGAGCGGAAATCGCCGGTGCCCGCTGAGACACATCGATCGTACGGGAACGCCTGTCCTCCACTGGGATTCGAGAAGGGCCTGGATGTCCTCCGCACGCCAGTCGAGGCGGCCCAATTTCTCGTCGGTCTCGTCGATGGACAGCTCCACGTAGTCGAAGCCGGCACGCCCGGCCTCGACAAGCTTCTCCTCTATGCTGAGGGTGCCGGGCATCCCCTTTTCGTACACCCCGAGGACAGCCGGAGCCGCCCGCTTCCCTTCCGCCGAATCAGTCGTCTTCGACAAAGTAGAGCGCTCCTTCCCCCTTCTCCCGGTTTGCCACGAGTATCACGTCGGCGCGCGAACCGGGGAAGACCGCGACATTGCTCGGTCCCGCCCCCGTCTCGATCGTCGTGGCAGTCGCCGCGCCGTCCCCCCACTGGAGAAGAAAGAGCTCCCGATTTTCTCCGCGGCATCCGCCGAGGAAGACCGGCGTCTCGCGTACCGTGCCGCCCCAGACGACGTGGCCGAACGCCACTGGGTTCGGATAGCGATAGAGGGGACTGAATCCGTTCGCGCCCCGGCGGTAGACCACGAACTCGTTGCCGTGAAAGGGTTCGATTGTCGCCAGCTCGGCGACGCCGTCACCGTCGATATCGCAGAGCGCGATGTCGGACACCGGACGTTCCATGATCCTGCGAACGGTCCACTCCCCGTCCCGACGCGGCGGCGGTACCACCTCGAACACTCCCTGGTCGCACGAGGTCAGCGCCGATGAGTTCCCCGGTGTCCCCGTACGGCAGTAGCCGTGGTTTCGCACCATCCCGTCGGCAATGGCAGTGAGAGTGATCGGCTGGTGCAGGTCATCCGGCAGCACCGCTGCGTACAGCTTTCCCGGCGAGGTCCAGTCCGCTTCGTTTTTCTTCTCCGTGCAGATCGTGCAGCAGAGCAGATACCTGATGCCTCCTCTCTCGAGGATGTCGAAGCGATGGATATAGGGAAGTTTCAGCAGTGTCCTTACGTCCCAGGCCCCGTCGGCGCAGCGGGCATGCACGAGCTCGGCGCCTTCTCCCCGGAAGCCGGGATTGAATCGCTGTACGGCGAGGAACTCACCGCTCCTGCCGGGTATGGCCGTCATGGACATCGTTCCGCTCGGCCCATCCCAGACCGTGCGGCGCTTGAGCGTCTCCCTGTCAAAGCTGTAGCAGGGACCGTACGCGTCGGGAGCGAAGAGGAAGTGGGTTGATCCGTCCACATCAACGGATGAGGTCGAATAACACGAGGGCAGATCGCAGAGATGACGCTTTTCGAATCTCACCGCGCCCTCCCCGCCCGTGGGCATTCTCGGACCGTGGCAATCATACCGCGAACTGGTCCCATACCGTGTCCAGGGCTTTGCAGAGCGCGGTGTACTTGGCGAACTTCCCCTGGTACACGCGGTTTCTCTCCATGTCGGGGAGCACAGGCGGATTGACGCGCACCATGGCGCGCGCAGCCTCGGCGTAGTCCGCAAAAACGCCTGCCGCCACCGAGGCAGCCATGGCAGCGCCCATGGCGCCGAGCTCCTTGACCGCCGCCACCGTCTCGATGGGGAAACCGAGTACGTCGGCGAACACCTGTACCCACACCGGCGAGTTGGTGGCGCCACCGGCCATGCGGATGGCGCTCGGGGCGCTGCGCACGGACAGGAGACGATCGATATGGGTCTTATGAGAGAATGCCACGCCCTCGAACAGCGCGCGCAGCATGTGCGCCTTGCCGTGGTACGTGGTGAGCCCCACGAAGCTCGCTTTTGCCAGCGGATGCATGTTTGACCCGTAGAGAAAAGGAAGGTAGTAGACGTCGCATCGCGCGGGATCGACCGACGATACGAGGTCACCGATGTGGTCGTAGATCGTCATGCCCAGCGGGACCTTCTCGTTCTCCATGCAGTTCTGTATGAGCCATTCCAGGTTGCCGGCGCTCGTCGCGCTGGACTCTTCGAGGAGGTAGTAGCCCGGGATCGCATAGAGTGAGTTCATCGCGATCTGAGTGCCCGTGATCGGCGTCCTGGAGATGAACTCGTTGATACTCCACGTGCCGGTGATCGTGCACAACTGCTGGGGGGAGACAATCTCCATGGCAATGGCGCAGGCGTCGATATCGAACATACCCGCCGCCACGGGGGTGCCTTCGAGGAGACCCGTGAGACTCGAGGCCTCCGGGGTGATGCTGCCGCAATGGTCGGCAGAATAGCACAGAGGAGCGAGCGCATCGTAGACTTCCGCAATCCCCAGCTCCTTCAGCATGGCGCGGTCGAACCGGGCGTTCTTCACGTCCATGAGTCCTGAACCCGAGATGTCGGTGGCCTCGGAGTAGGCCTTGCCCGTCAGGCGGAACCGGATGTAGTCCTTGACCGAGAAGACCCACCGGATGTTGTCATAGACGGCGCGCTCGTGATCCTTCATCCACGCGAGGATCGACACGGGCTGGCACGCCATGAGCTGCTGGCAGAGCTGGGGATAGAGGCGATCGAAGGTGCCCTCCCGCTTCCACTTCTCGGGATACTGCCAGGCGCGATTGTCCGTGGAGACGATGCCGGGAAAGGCCGGTGCACCGTCCTTTCCCCACGCGTATAACCCTTTGCCGTGCCCGCACGCGCTGATCCCGATGATGTCCCCGGGGGAGACAGACGATGAGCCAAGCACGTCCCGCACGCACTCGCAGTTGCTCCGCCACAGCCCTTCCATGTCACGCTCGGTGTAGCCCGGCTTCGGCGTGAGAAGGGGGGTCTGTCGCGACGCGCTGGCAATCTCGTGCCCTTCCATGTCGAAGAGGGCGGCCTTGCTCACGGTACCGCCGTTGTCCAGACCGATGGCGTACTTCTTCACGTGCAGGACTCCTTCGAAGATTTGCTTCGTGCCCGGAATGCTTTTCTTTACCGTAACCCCACGGCCTTGCGGATTGCCGGTGCCGAGATCAACCTCAGCGGGGCGTGAGACTGCAGGTTGTAGAAGAAATCGAGCGCGGCCTTCTTGCAGTTCTCGATATGGGAGCGAAGAGCGTCCTGCGCGTCGTCGATTCTCCGTTCGAGCAGGAGGTTGACGACCTCGAGATGCTCCTGGCATGCGTCGTGGATTTTCAATTCGTTCTGGCCGCTGGAGATGATGACCCGCGTATTTTCGTCGAACACCTTGCGCATCATGTCGATGATGAAACGGTTACCGCAGTGCTCGATGATGAACAGATGCATCGTCGTGTCGAGGCGGAAATCCGCCCGCACTCCCTTCACTTCGCCGAGGAACTTCCTGCGGAAGTCCAGAAGGTCCTCCTCGGGGAGAGACGGCCCCGCCATGCGCAGCGCCACGGGCTCGACCTCAAGCCGCACCTGGAAGATCTGGCGCACGTCGTTCAGCGAGATGTCGGTCACGTAGATCCCCTTCTTGGGGAGAATGCGGATGTAGCCTTCCTGCTCGATGCGATTCAGGGCTTGTCGGATCGGCGTGCGGCTGAACCCCAGGGTCGCGGAGAGCTGGGCCTCGTTGAGCATCGTTCCTGACTTGTACTCGCAGTTGATCAGTTTTTCGCGCAGCGTGAAATACGCCACGTCTTTCAGGTTCTGGTTTGCTTTCGCCACTCTAAATACCTGCTCCGTTTGTAGGTACGTGAAGAATACAACATGTATCGTGAATTTGTCAAGACGCGGGTCGCCCGATGAGGATGCCACGCCTCGTGGCGCGCCGCAGCGAGGGCGGGGATCACATCCTCTTCTTCAAGTCCTCCAGGGTCAGCGGCGCGCCCCAGTCCTTTCCCTCCCTCAATCGGCGGGAGTACTCGGCGGTCAGGGAAATATCCATGAACAGGATCGGGGAATCGACCCTCGTGAAGTTGAGCGGGCAGTGCACGAGCCCCCGGGGGATGAATATCGTCGAGGCGGACGTGATGACGTGCTTCTCCATCTCCTCGCCGAAGGAGAACTCGATCTCAGCGTGGAAGTCGAAGAAGTCAAAAGGATTGGCGCCGAGGAAGCATACGATCTGGTCGAAATCGTGCTTCATGATCTCTGTCTCCATAAACCAGGGCTCCGTGATGCACGAGCACCCCAGCGTCATGCCCATCCCTTCGAGGTTCTGGAGTCCACGGACGCCGAAGATCGGGAGTGTCTGCCGCTCGGGAACCATCACGAGCCCCCTCGGCTCATGGACGATGTACTTGCCGTATTTGCCTTCGCTCATTTCACGCGCCTCCCTCCAGGCGATATGCAACCAGGGCGTTTTGAAAGAACATCATTTCCTTCTGTGCCTCTGTGAAGACGTCGGACCGTGCAAACATGTCTACCAGCTGTCGATACGTCGCGAAACAGAGCGTTCCCGGAATGTCCGACCCCCAGATGAGCTTCTCCCCACCGTGCCGGGAGAGAAACTCCTGCGTGATCGCGACTGCGCAACCGTACGGATACGCCTCGTCCTGGTAGAGGGCCGCAAGCGCGGAGACGTCGAACCACAGGTTTCGATGGACGGCGAGCGCGGTCATCTGTTTCCATCTCTCGTGATCGGCCGCGTTCTTTTCGAGCCCCGGGTACGGGAACCCTAGGTGACAGATGACGAAGTTGACGCGCCCGAATGCCGGCACGATCTTTTCCAGCGCCTCCACCTGGTATCCCCGACTTCCTATGCGGCTGGGATCGATTGTCACCGTGAGCCCGAGCGCGTCCGCCTTTGCCCAGATCTTCATGAACAGCGGGGAGTCCAATCGCAGATCCGGGTACATGCCGCAGAAGCCCACACCTTCGGACAACTCGAACTTCAGTACCGACAGGCCCTGCTCCGCGTACCGTTGCATGTCCGCGAGGCACCCCTCGTCTGCGGGGTCGATCAGCATGGCTCCAGCGAGCCTGTCCGGGTGCCGCTTGACCGCGGCCACGATGTCCTCATTCAGGAAGCCGTACAACGGTCCTTGCATGAGGACGCTCTTCTCGACGGAGATGTTGTCCATAACGCGTATCAGCGTCTCCACGTCGAAGACGCTGTCAGCGCAATAGTCGGGCATGAACTGATAGACGCTCCCGTTCGGCAGGCGTGCACGGCCGTATCTCTCGAACCGGACCCCGTTCCCGCCCCGATTGAAGGTGAGATGTCCGGGCACGACGTGGACGTGGGCGTCGATGATCCTCTCCATGATGCCCTCCCGCGCAGATCTCCCTATCGTCCCCTCCCCGCGTTGCGCTTGTAGTCGGGATTGAGGATGTGCTTCGATTCCTTCCCGCCGAAGAAATCCGCCGCGATGTCGATCGCCATCTGATACACGCGCCAGAGTGACTCGAAGGTCTGGCTGGAAACATGAGGAGTCAGGACGATGTTGTCCAGCTTCAACAGGGGGGAATCCAGGGGGAGCGGCTCCTGAGCATAGACGTCGAGCCCCGCTCCCGCGATCCTGCCGGCCGACAGCGCCTCGTAGAGCGCCTGCTCGTCGATGATCTTGCCCCGAGCCGTGTTTACGATCACCGCCGTCGGCTTCATGCGCGAGAGCAATCGGGCGTCGACGAGGTTGTGGGTTTCTTTCCCATAGGGGAGATGGAGGCTGATGGCGTCAGAAACCGAAAACAATCCCTCCAGGTCGAGCAGCTCGACCCCCATTTCGCGCATGAGCTCCTTGCGCGGGAACGGATCGTAGGCAACGACGCGACAGTCGAAGCCCTTGAACAGCCCGGCAAGGGCCTGGCCAATTGCACCGAACCCCACGATTCCGAGGGTGCCCTGGATCGTCTCGTGGGTGACCTTTTTCCCCCACTCGCCTGTTTCGACGCACCGCTGGTTCAGGCGCAACTGTCGTCGCGACGCCATGATGAGGGACAACGCCATCTCGGCGACTCCCAGTGTATTGGCCCCCGTCGTTCGCGCGATTGCGATCCCGTGACGGGAGGCTGCCTCGAGGTCCACCTTGTCGTAGCCGACGCCGAATCGGACCAGGATGCCGCAAGAGTCGCGGACTTCCTTGAAGATCTCCTCTCCATAGGGTTCCACGTCGATGATGCCCGCATCCGATTCCCGCAAAAGCGCAATCACGCTCCTGCGATCAAAGGGCACCTGAGGAGCCCAGCGATAGAGCACCCCCAGCGACGCCGCGTAGTCATCCGCCTTCCTGTTCAGCTCGATGAAAGCCTCGGACCGATCGCCGAAGAAAGAGACGATCTTCTTCATCCCCGATATCCCTCCCGCCGCCACAGCCATGCCTCTACAGCCTGTCTTCGATGTCTGTCCGGACGAATCCCTCCGGGTAGTCCTCGACGTCGTTTCCCACGATCGTGTAGTCCTTGTTCTTCCGCGTGAACCTCTGCTCGAGCTTCATATATGACTGCGGGTCGAATAGGGGCGTCGCGCTCGGCCCGGGAATCCCCGTGGCGTCTTTCTTGTCGCACGTATAGAGGCAATCCAGCTGCGCGAAATTGCGTTTCCCGTGCTCGAGCATCCCGTCCATTGCGGCCTTAAGGAGGTAGTGCATGGTCATGAATTTGAAGCCAAGGGGATAGATCTGGTCGACCGTCACCTCGGGTACGCCGTTCTTCCCCGCCACGTCGGGATACATCTTCCAGCCCGGCACCGTCTTCGCGATGTAGGTTGCGTCCTTGAGGTTGGACAGCCTCACCACGGTCGTCATGTCGGCGCCCAGCTCGACAGCCCTCGCGCAGCGTGCGCAGCCTTCGGCCAGCTCTTTGGCCGGGTTCGCGTTGGTGCGGGCAATGAGTATGCAATCGGTGCCGCGGAGCGCTGCGACAGCCGCCTCCACCTTGGCGTAATACTGTTCGCGCGGGAGCAGGCCCGTGGTTTCCTCCATGTCGCTCGAATCCTCCAGCTGCACGGCCTGCGCTCCGGCCCTGGCCAGCCGCCTGCATGTCCTGTAGACCGCAAGCGGACCGCCGTACCCGTCCTCGATGTCCACCGCGAGGGCCAGGGGCGATGTCTCGCTGAGACGGCTCACGATCCATTCGATGTCCGTGAGATTCGTGAAACCGTAGTCGACGACCCCGTTCATGGCGAGGGACAGCTCGCCGCCGCTGAGCATTGCCGCCTTGAAGCCGACCATCTCCACGGCCCGCGCCGAGGCGCAGTCATAGATGCAGGGTGCCACGATGCAGCTCGTGGCCGATTTCAGGAGCGCTCGCAGGCTCGTTCGCGCCATGGCTATTTCCCTCCCTCGGACCAGTCCACCATGTCCCGCACTTCCTTCGGCAGCATCTGCGGGAAGTATTTTCCGTACTTTGTTTCAACCATTCTACCAATCTCCTTGTGCAAAGCTCGTATGCTAGCGCTTCTGCGTTCAAAAAGCGAACCGACCGTCGTTACCACGCCTGTGAATCTTCGGCAGCGCTCACGCCCCCAGGTACTTGAGAAGGGTCGCTTGCGGAATATCCTTCGTTGTGCCGCTGTACACGACGTGTCCCTTTTCGAGGATGTAGCAGCGGCTGGCAACCGCAACGGCGAACTTGACGCTCTGCTCGGCCAGCAGGATCGACACGCCCGTACGGCGCAGCTCCCCGATCACTTCCTCCAGCTCCTTGACGATGAAGGGCGCGAGTCCTTCGCAGATCTCGTCCATCAGCAGCGTCGTGGGGTTCTGCATCAGGCCACGGGCGACTGCGAGCATCTGCTGCTCTCCGCCGCTGAGGCTCTTTCCCGCGAAGCTCTGCCTTTTTTTGAGGACCGGGAACAGCTCGTAGATCCTTCCCAGGTTCCAGCCCGACTTCTCGTCCTTTGCGCGGCGCTCCCCGATGACGAGGTTCTCCCTGACGCTGAGGTTCGGGAAGATGTGACGTCCCTGCGGGATGTAGGCGATGCCAAGGCGATTGATCTCGTAGGAATGCAGTCCGCCGATCTCCGCGCCGTTGAATCGGATGTGGCCGCTGCGCGGCTTCAGCATTCCCATGATCGTCTTCAGCGTCGTCGTCTTTCCAACGCCGTTGCGGCCGAGCACGCACACCGTCTCGGCTGAGTCCACCGAGAGGTCGATGCCGAAGAGGACCTGACTCATGTCGTAGCTTGCCGTGAGTCGCTCTGTCTCGAGTGTCATACTATCTTCTCACCGAGGTAGGTGTCCTGGACCAGCTTGTTGTCCTTGATGCGCGCGGGGGTGTCCGAGGCGATGACCGCGCCCTGATGCATGACGGTGATCTCATCCGCGTAGTTGAACACGATGTCCATGTCGTGCTCGATGAAGAGGATCGTCAACCCGCGCTCGGCGGCCAGCCTCTTGATGAGAAGCATGACCTCATTCCCCTCGGAGCGCGATACTCCGGCCGTCGGCTCATCGAGCAGGAGCAGTGACGGGTGCAACCCGAGGGTGATCCCGATCTCCAACCGGCGCTGATCGCCGTAGGAGAGGTACCCCGCGGTCTCACCGGTCATCGACGCCAGACCGATGGATTCCAGTATCCCCTGGACCTCGTCGGCAAGGACTTTCTTGCCCGAGGAGACCATATTGAAGGTCTTCTTCCCCTTGCTGATGCACGCGATCTGGATGTTCTCGAATGCCGTCAGCGCTGGAAAGAGCTTACTGACCTGGAAGCACTTGCCGATCCCCATGCGCACGATCGTGTAGGACGGGGCCCAGGTGATCTCCTTGTCCCTGAAGTACACGTGACCGGCGCTGGCAGGCGTGCGATTCGTGATGAGGTCCAGCAGGGTCGTCTTGCCCGCCCCGTTGGGGCCGATGATCGCGCGGATCTGCCCGTCGGGCAGATCGAGACTGACATTGTTCACCGCGCGCAGCGATCCGAAATCCCTGGTCAAACCGTCCGTTCTCAGGATCATCTGGAGTCTCCCGGAGGCAGCGCCTTCCCGTTGCCCCGCGCGGAACGCGCGGCGTCCTTCCTCTTCCCCAGTATCCCGCCACGGAAGGCGAGCACGCATCCGATGATGATCACGCCAAGGATGCCCTGCCACAGGTACGTGTAATTGGAAACCTCAGTGACGATGATCGTGGTAATAGCCGCACCGATCGTGGGTCCCACGAACGTGTACATTCCGCCGATCAGACACATCATCAATCCCTGGGTCGACAACAGGACGCTCGTGTAAGCGGGAAACGCGCCTCCGTTCAACATCGCCAGCAGGATCCCGGCGATGGAAGTGAAGAAGCCGCTGATGGTGAAGATCACGAGCTGGAATCTCTTGATGTCGATGCCGAGGAATCTCAGTCGTTCCTCGTTCTCCCGAAGCCCTTGGGCCATTTGAGCGAAGGGAGACGTCATGATCCTCCGCATGAGCGCGTAACAGATCAGCACGACGACGAGAACGAAGAGATTGAAGGCGACACTGTGGGTGAGAAAGGCGGGGCGAATCGGCCCCGCTATGCCGGCGTCGCCACCGATGGCAAGCCATTTGTTCACCACGGTGTAGAGGAGAATGTTGAAGCCCATGTGGAGCAACCCGAAAGTCATGGATTCACCCCGCAAGCAGAGAAACCCGATGACGATGTTGATGACAATGGAAAGGGCCAGGGCGGCGACAACGGCCAGCCCCAAGGGGAAGGCGAACCTCACGAACAGAAGGGTATAGGCGTATGCGCTGAAGCCCAGGAACATGGACTGCCCCAGGGGCAGCATGCCCGCGTACCCCACCTCGATGTTGATGGCGGTCGCGAACAGGGCCATGATCAAGATCTTGGTCAGAAGGTCTGTCCAGGTCCCCGGCAACAGGAAGGGGAGGCAGACCAGGGCAATGACGACCAGAGCAGTGCCGACGAAAGCTCGATTTCGGTATGTCCACTGCACCTTTCAGCTCTCCCTCGCGAACAGACCCTGTGGTCTCACCAGGAGCACGACAATCATCAACACGGCCGGCAGAAGGCTGTAGAACCATGGGAGAAACATGGACCCGAAAGCGTTCACCAAACCGACGACCAAGGCGGCTAAAAATGCGCCCGACATGCTCGCTATCCCGCCGATGATGAGGACCGTCATGACCGAGAAGAGAATCGTCATCGACTGCTGAACCGAAATCCCGACGATCGGGGCCATGAGGACGCCGGCCAACCCGCTGAGTCCTACGCCGAACATGAACATGACCGTGTAGAGGAGCTGCACGTTTGTTCCGAGATTCCCCACCATCTCCCTGTCGGAAATGATGGCGCGGAACAACATGCCCAGCTTTGTCCGGCTGAACATGAGGCGCAACCCGAGTGCAACGAGGCCGCTGATGACGATGATGAACAGATAGTAGACGGGAAAATCGATTCCGACGATCGTGATGCTGGAGCTCAGGAGGTGCGGCACGATAACGACGCGCAGGCCGAAACCCCAGATGAGTGACATCCCGTCCGTTATCACGAAAGCCACGCCCATGGTGAGCAAGAGCTGATAGAGCATCGACTTGCCATAGAGAGGACGAAGGAGCAGCTCGGTCAGACCTCCCAGTATCGCAACCGCAAGAGGGCCTAGGAGAAGCGCCCACCAGAAACCTATGATATGGACGATGGTGTAGCAGAGAAAGGCACCGAGGATGAAAAAAGCCCCCTGGCCAAAATTGATGATATTCATCCCGCTGATGACCAGCGACACCCCCGCGGCCATGAGGAACGTCACCATGCCGCTGCTGATGCCGATCAGGAGCTGGCGCACGAGATCTGTCATCTGCATCTGATCATCCCACTTCCTGACGTCAACGGATCCCCCGTCACATGATGTCTATCCGCAGTGGACGCCTGCGGATAGACCCTTGGAAATATTGCCTCGGCCTACTGCTGCCCAGCCTTGAAGGAATTCATTTCGGCCTGGGTCGGGAACACCTCTTCGCCGTATTTCACGAGGTTTGTCCCGATGGCGAACGGCCAGTCGTTCGAGTTCATCGAGGTTCCATAGTACAGTGGGAAAACCGCTTGGTGGTCGAAGGTGCGGAAATGGACGGAGCCAATGGGCGAATCGAAGTTCACGGCCTCGAGCGCCTTGACGATCGCATCCGGNNGTCGGATTACTGGCCTGCTTCAGCGCGGCGATCGCCGCCAGTGCAGCGAGGTCCCACGTCATAGTGATGTCCGCCGGATACAGCTTTGTCTTCGCGAGGTAGGAGGCAGTGAAGGACTTGATCTTCGGATCGGCGCTGTAGAACGGGCACCACGTCACCGCCTGAACGCCCATCGGGTAGTCCTTGCCAAAGGGTTCCGTGTTGTCGGGCCCCAGAAGGTACAGACCGCCGATCTTCGTCTTCTGGAACAGATTAAAGCGCTGAGCCTGCTGCGCGAAAGCGACCCACGTGGGTCCCGCGTGCGTCTCAACGATCAGATCAGGCTTCTTCGACAGAGCCGCGGAAATGATGTTGGAGAAGTCAGTCTCCGCCTGGGTCGTCCTGGAGGCCCCTAGGTTCACGGCGCTCGGTTTCAGCTTCTTCATCTCTGCCCAGAAGAAGTTGTACATGTCCGTGGGGACTCCACCTTCAGGGCCGATGTAGTAGGCGGAGTTGACTCCCTGCTGAACTGCCGCCCGCGCGATGACTCGCGCCATGGCCCATGCGGACGGGCCCGAAGTGAAGGAGTACTTCGTGAAGTTGTCAATGCTCACCTTCGTCGACATCGAGCAGGTCATGATGACGGGGATCTTGTTTGCGCCCGCCCATTGAGCTGCCGCTGGACCACAGGTATCCAGGAAAGGCCCCAGTATCATACTGACGCCCTCCGCCTTCAACTCGTTCATCTTCTGCGGGACGATGCTCGGGTCGCCCTGGTCATCGCGGAGAACGAGCTCGATCTGGCGTCCGCCGATGCCTCCCGCCTTGTTCACGTCATCGATGACCATCTGGACTGCCGGCAACTGGTAGTTCAGGACCGCGGCAAAGCCTCCGCTCATGACGAACAAGCCGCCGATCTTGATCTTGCCCTGGCCGAAAACGGCCCCCGCGAACAGGAGAAGCACAAGAGCCAGAGTGACTGTCTTTCTCATCTTCATCCCCCTTTGAACAAGAATCGAATTGGCCATCGGTACAACCGCCAATGGACTTCCACGGTAACCAGGATGCGCCGTGCTGCTTGCGGGTGAAGTGCCGCACCGGCATCGGGCGCTTGCCAAACGGAAGGATCACGTCATGAATACCTCTTGTATACATCATGTATTCGTTGCTGTCAACAACGAAAAATCGACGGAGCTCCCCGGTTGACCAGCGGGTCTGCCGGGCCATCGCGCGCCGCGGGTGCGGCGAGGAAGTCGATCTGCGGGCACCACGCCCGGGCGAGGGAAGACCATGCGCCGTGATGAAGAGGACGGGCAGGAATCGTCGGATCGAGAGCGATCAGGTGTTCGAGATGCTGGAGGGACGACTAGTCGTAGAAATTGGGTGCCTTTCGCAAGACTGCCCACTGGGATGGATCGTGGCCGAAGATCAGTTGCGCCCCCTGAGCGCGGAGCTCCTTGAGGCGTTCCACCGCGCGCATGCACAGGGCCTTGTTCCACGATCCGTCGAAATAGTCGGTGCGTGAAAGGTAGTCCGGCAGATGCGCCGCGTCCACCGCGAAGAGTAGCTTCCCGGTAGCGGGCAGATTGATGAGGAAGGACTGGTGGCCGGGTGTGTGTCCCTTGGTGTCGACGCACACGACCGACCCGTCCCCGAAGAGATCATAGTCGATGTCTTCAGGAATCCAGGTGAAGCGAAAGCCCCGCGCAGGGGCAAAATCGGCTGAAAAATAGTCTCCTCGGGGCTGCTGTGTCGCTTCCTCCCACTCGCTCTTTCGCATGTGGAACAGAGCATCGGGAAACAGCGCCATCTGCCCGGCGTGGTCGGCGTGCAGGTGTGACATCACGATATGCCTCACCCGGCTCGTCTCGTATCCGAGTCGACGGAGATGAGCGTCGATGCGAAGAAGGGGAGACGTGCAGACGCCGAGCTTTACCTCGTCGGGCCAGTGGTCGCGCTCGACCCCGGTATCGAACAGCACGAGGCCCTCGGTGGGATGCACCAGCAGGGAGACGGGAACCGGTATGACGAGCTTGTAGTCGGCCGTGTTCTTCTTTCCCAGGCAGTTCTCATCGGGCACGACCAATCGGGCGCATTCGAACAGGTACAATCTCATGGTAGGTCTCTCCACATCCACGACGCAAAGGTATGCGGTACTNNAGTACCGCATACCTTTGCGTCGCCCGGGTGCCGGCGGCTCCTTGTGCGTCAGCCCTTGACGTCTTCAATACATGTTGTATACTTCTTGACCATACTTGAGGAGGGTGGGATGGTGGCAAAGAAGACGTCTCTGATACTGAGGGAGCTGATGAAGGAGGACGAGATATTCATCGTTCCCGAGTTGTACGACTGCGCGTCGGCAAAAGCGGCCGAGATGAACGGTTTCAAGGTCATCATGGTGAGCAGCGGGGATCTCGCGTGCAGCCTGACGGGGATCCCGGACCTGCAGTTGCTCAGCGTGGACGAGTTCGTCGCAGTGACGGAGCGCATCTGCAACATGTCGCCCCTGCCCCTCATCATCGACGCCGACGACGGTTTCGGCAGGCCTTTGAACGCCTTCTACGCATGCAAGCGCCTGACGAAGGCCGGCGCCGCGGGGGTGCTGATCACGGACTCCGCGGAGCTTGGCAGGAAGGGGGTGCTTCCCGTCGACGAGGCCGTGCTGAGATTCAAGGCGGCGCGTGACGGGCTGGACGCGGACGGATTCCTCATCGCCCGCGTCGACACCAACCCAGAGACGGAATTCGAGGAGACCATTGAGCGCAGCCGCAGGTATCGGGAGGCAGGCGCGGACATGATCTGCATCCTCGCGATGCACCAGGTGAAAGGCGACAAGCTCGCGCTGTGCAGGAAGATTGCGGAGCTGGATCACGACCTGAAATGGTATCCGGACCTGACTTCCTACAAGGGCGTCCCCGAGCTGAACATCAATGACCTCACGAGCCTGGGGTACAAGATGGTGGGTGTGCACTACTCCGCGCACGCCGCCATGCTCGCCATGCTGGACACCGGGCGCCACGTCATGGAAAACAGGAACAACTGCTACGTGGAGGAGCACTACAAGGACACGGGCTGGAATTTTTTCACGCCCATGTCGTTGTTCGGTCTTGCCAACGGCGAGTGGACCGCCATTGAGAAGAAATACGTGAAGAAACCCGAGGACGCGATCTCGGTGCGCAGCCAGGCCTACTTCTGCCGCAGCGACGACAAGTTCTGAGCGAGGCCGCCGATGAGCTAACCCGGGAAGGACGTCGCAACTCTCGAGACCGCTTCAGGTGCTGATTGTTGCGCACCGAAATTCAAGTCATGATTTTCTCCTCTACCGCTCGATACCATCGCGGGCCATGACGCCCTCGGTGTAGTAATGCTTGACTTCGACCATTTCCGTGACAAGATCAGCCACCTCGATCAGCTTCTGCGGCGCATAGCGGCCGGTCACGACCGCTTCGCACGCGGGATGCCTGTTGCGCAGCGCGTCCAGAAGCTGGGCAAGAGTGAAGAGCTTGTAGTACAGGGCGATGCAGGCCTCGTCGAGGATGACGACATCGTAGGCCCCCGACGTCAACATGACACCAGCGTCCACGAGGCCTTCATTGCCGGCGTCCCTGTCGCATTGCCGCGGTTCCTCGTGCAGGAAGCAGCCCAGCCCGTATTGGCGCACGACAATGAGGTCCTCGAATCTACGCAGTGCCTTGATCTCGCTGTATTCCATGCCCTTTACGAATTGGCCGAAAAACACACGTCTCCCGGCTCCGGCCGCCCGGATGGCCAGCCCAATGGCGGCCGTTGTCTTCCCCTTGCCGTTGCCGGTATATACGTGCAGATACCCCTTGCTCATGGTGAGCCTCCATTCCCCAGCACGTGGGGCAGGATGCCCGCAACGAGCGGATGCTTCACGGTTGCAGCAAGAGCAATGAGGAACACGATCTCCGTTATCTCGATGGTGGCCCCCAACACGTCGCCCGTGAACCCGCCGATGCGTTTCCAGGAGACCCTCCAAAATGCCAGTGCGGCCAGCGCGGCAGCCACGGTAGGAATAGGAAGAAGCGCGGTGAGGACGACGAATACGGCGATCGCCACAATGGTGAGCCCCGGCGCGGGCGGCGGCCTGGTCCCGAGGATCGCGTTTTCGTGCCGGACATAGGGGAGCATGCGCATGGCCGCGATGACCGCCGTGCGGGAAAGCATTGCCGCAAGGGGGAGCCCGACGAGGATCATGCGAAAAGAAAGCGATGAAAGCGCGGCGTAACGGGCCAGGAGGGAAAGCCCGATGGCGCACCCTCCCATGGTTCCGATGCGCGGGTCCTTCAGGATGCGCAGCGTCGTCTCCCTGTCACGCGTGCCGTAGAACGCATCCGAGCAATCCGCAAGCCCGTCCACGTGCATTGCGCCGGTGAGAAAGACCGACCCCGCGATCACGAGGAGAACGGCAAGCGGCCCCGGGAGCACGTACGATGCCCCCAGGTACAGGGCGGAGAGCAGCGCACCGATGAAAAGACCGGCCACCGGATAGGCCAGGAACATGCCATTCTCCCGCCGGCTCTTCCACGACTCGCGAACCGGGATGATGGTCAGGAATGCGATGGCGGAGAAGAATCTGCTGAAGATCATTCCGTGCTCACCCCCGCCTCTTCGAAGGTGGCCATTTCCCGGATGACCTTGACCCCGGCCTCGATGATGGGCATGGCAAGGGCGCAACCGGTTCCCTCGCCGAGTCGCATCCCCAGGTCGAGGATGGGCTCCAGTCCCATAAGCTCGAGCATAGCCGACTGCGCCTTTTCCACGGACCGGTGGGCGGCGAAAAGATAGTCGGAAATGCGCGGCTCCACCATCCACGCGAGCAGCGCGCCCGCCGTGGAGATCACCCCGTCGATGACTACGGGAACTCGCTTCTCCGACGCTCCCAGC
>PLNO01000295.1 GCA_003141795.1 Spirochaetaceae bacterium
CCGTGGTGCCGGCCTGTTTTTCCACCGCACCGCCGGTGAGGAAGAGGCATGACTTGTACATTGCATGGTTGATCATGTGGAACAGGCCGCCCACGATACCGATGGGGAGCGCCGTTCCGATGCCGAGCATCATGTAGCCGACCTGGCTGATGGCGTGGTAGGAGAGGAGGCGTTTGTAGTCCTTCTGCACGAGGGCCATCATGACCGCGAGGATTATGGTGGCGGCCCCGACCACCATGAGCACCGTGCTTACCCAGGTGCCCGGGGCGAGGGTGAACATGTCGAGGGAGATGCGCGCCAGGAAATAGATCCCCAGCAGCTTTTCGATGCTCGCCGGGAGGATCGCCATGAAGGGGAGAGGAGCGTCCAGCGCCGCATCGGGGATCCAGCTGTGAAACGGCATGGCCCCGGCCTTGCCCATGGCGCCCACCATGAGGAGGATGAACGCTGCGCCTCCGACGCCGTCGACGGGCAGCTTGATGGCGGACATCGTGAGGGTCCCCGCCATGTGACCGGTGAGGATGACGCCGAGCATCATGCAGAGGTCCGTGATTCCGACGATCACCACCGCCTTGATGGCCGTCCCGCAGGGCCGGCTGCTGCCCGTTCCGATCATGCCGAACAGGGTGACGAGCAGCCCCTCCCAGAAGACGAGGAGAAGCACGAGGTTGTCAGCGAGCACGGCGCCACTTGCCATGGCAACGGTGAGCAGCATCCACGCGTGGAACTGTCGGGAACTCGGGACTTTCGCCATGAACGCGGCGGAGTACAGGGAGACGAGGAAGGAGAACCCGTCGATCGCAAGGAGGATGAAGGCGCTCATCCGCGAAAGGCGGAGGCTCAGGTCAATGCCGAACCCCAGCCAGGGGATCGAGACGCTGAAATCGTTCGGGAAGATCACGATGGCCAGGGCGAGTGCGGCGGCCGAGGCTGCGATGGCAACGACGGAAACGAGCCATGGGGACCTGCGCGGAAGGAGGAACGTGAGCAGGCCGAGGCAGAGGGGGATGGCGACGGTGAGGACGAGCAGGGTCGCGTTCATCGGGTCACCCCCGGCATCTGCAGCAGCGCGGTGTGCGCCAGAGCGGCGGGCCAGTGGACGAGAAGCCCGCCGGCGAGTGAGAGCACAGCGAGAAGCACGACACAGGCGACCATCAGCCGTGAGCCCTCCATTGCGGCCGTACCTCCGCGAGGTTCTCCCAGGAAGACCCGGGTGAAAAGTCGGAACAGGTACAGGATCGTGAGAACGGCGCCTCCGAGATAGACGGCGGCCAATGCGGTCTGCCCGGCGTCGACTGCGGAGGAGATGACCATGTATTTGCTGAAAAACCCGCCGAAAGGCGGTATCCCCATGACCGAGAAGGCGCAGCCGAGGAAAGCGACGGCCGTCACCGGCATCGTCTTCAGGAGGCCGCCGAGCTTCGTGATGTCCTTGGTGTGTGCGTTCTGCTCGACGATGCCCGCGGAGAGGAAGAGCCCCGCTTTTGCCAGGCCGTGCATGAGGATATAGAGAAGCGCTCCGACCGCCCCGATGGGGCTGCCGGTTGCCAGACCGAGGAAGATGAACGCGATCTGGCTGATGGTGGAGTATGCCACGATGCGCTTGATGTCCTTCTCCACGAGCGCCGCTCCCGCGCTCACCAGCGCGCTTGCGGCAGCAATGACGATGACGGCCATCTGCACCTGCGCGCCCACGGTGAACGTCGCGAGGAACAGGCGCGCGTACACGTACACGCCGATCTTCACGAGGACGGCGGCATGGAGCAACGCGGTGACGGGGGAGGGAGCGACGCCCGCGTCCGGCAACCACGTGTGGAACGGAAGTGTTGCGGACTTGGAGAGCATCCCGAGGAGCAGAAGGGCGGAGACGATCCAGGGGAGGGTCGTACCCTTCATGGCGTCGAGGTCGAAGGTTCCGGTTTGGCCGTACACAGCGATGATTGCGATGAGCATCGCGAGCGCCCCGAAGGCCGTCATCAGGAAGGCCTTATCCGCGCGCAGAACGTCCGTTTTCCCTCTATAGAACCCGATGAGACGCCAGCTCGCTATTCCGGTGATCTCCCAGAACACGTAGAGGAAAACGAGGTTGGAGGAGAAAACGAGCCCCATCATCGAGCCGAGGAAGAGCACAGCCATCAGGTAGTACTCGTTCTGATGGGGGTAGTGGCTGATGTAGTCCCAGGAGAACAGCATGATCACGGCGCCCACCAGGGAGGAGACTGCGGCCATGAAGACCGCCAGGGCGTCAGCCCGGAGGGAGAAGGAGATGCCCAGAGCGTTACCGGTAGCGAATGTCGCTATGTCTCCCCTGAGCGCTCCGGGAACCAGCAGGAGAGAGCACACGAGCGACACGAGCACCAGGACCAGCGACACGACATTGCGCAGCCGCGCCGAGATGCGGCCGAGCAGGGGGAGGAGGAACGCTCCGGCCAGGGGCACAAGGACGCAGATGAGCATTATGGCTGCTCTTCCCATACCCGTCTCCATGAGTTCAATCATTGGTTTCTCATTCTTTCTCGAGGCGACTGCAAAAGCCGACGAATTATATCCCGAGATGACGGGTTTGGCTACCGGAATGTTTGGGGTAAAACTGGCAGTCTATTGCGGAAAAGGCAAAACGTTGCAGGTGACCTACTGTCTCTCCACGACGACGATGTCGACCCTGCGATTGTACGCTCTGCCTTCGGCCGTGTCGTTGGATTGTACGGGCCGCGTCTCCCCGTAGCCGGACTCCGACAGCCTCTCGGTCGGGATGCCGTAATCTTCCAGCGTCTGCAGCACGGCCACGGAGCGTTCCGCGGAGAGCTGCCAGTTGCCGCCCGTCCATCGCGATGCATCGGGGGGAATGTTGTCCGTATAGCCTTCGACGACGATGGAGTTGGAGATCTGTCCCAGGAAGTCGGAGACCTCCTGGAGCACGGGCATTGCGTCGGGACTGAGCGCAGCCGAAGAGGAGGGGAAGTACAGGTCAGACACCAGAGAGATGGCGAATCCGTTCTCCGTGGGTATCACGCGCACCTTTCCCGCTTTGACCAGATTCTGCAGCGACGAGGTGGCCTGCGTCCGTAATATGGAGGTCCCGCCTGTCCCCTGCCGGGCACCGCCACGGCTGCTCTGCACCTTCTGTCCGGGGCTCACCCCTTCCAGAACGCCGCTGCCGCCGCCGTGCGTCGCGAATATCGTGAAGTTCGCACCGTTGAACACGCTGTTGAAAGCCTCCGCCATCTGCTGGAACTTGGTCTGGCTCGGGCTGCTCTGCGCGTAGAGGATGATGAAGAAAACCATCAGCAGCGTGATCATGTCCAGATACGTGAGCATCCACCGCTCGAGGTTCTCTTTGGGTTCCTCTACCTTCCGCTTTTTTCGCGCCATTTTCCGCTCCGCCTACTCCGCCTTGTTCGCGTCGAGCTCTTTCTTTTCCTGCTCCTCGAGGAACCCTTCGATCTTTTCCTTGACCAGCGCCGGGCTCTCCCCCTGCTGGATGGAGCGCACGCCGACGATGATGAGCTGTTTCTCCAGCCGGAACTTCTTGATCTGCCCCTTGAGCTTGTTGCCAATGGGCAGCCAGAAAAGGTTGGCAAGACCGATCCCGTACAGGGTCGCGATGAACGCAGTGGCCACTGCGCGGCCCAGCTCGTTCATGTCGCCTCCGAGGCGTCCGAGAACGAGGACGAGGCCCATGACCGTCCCGATGATGCCCATGGTGGGGGAGAAGCCGCCGGCCGTATCGAACAGGGCCGCGTCCTCCACCTTGCGCGCCTCGAGGATCGCGAGATCGCTCTCCAGCACTTCCACCAGGATCTCAGACTCCGTGCCGTCCACGACGAGGCGCAGGCCCTTGCGGAGCGTCTCGTCCTCCAGGTCCTCCACCGTGTCCTCGAGGCTGAGGATGCCGTCCCGCCGCGCTTTCTCGGCGAACTCCAGGAGCTGCTGCGCGAGCTGTGGCGACGGCCCCGGCTCGCGCCTCATGGACTGCATGACGAGCGAGGGGATGCGCAGAACGTCCTTCAGGCTGGAGGAGATGGTGAGGGCTCCTGCGGTTCCCGAGACGATGATGATGAGCGCGGGGATCCCCACGAGGGCTACGATGTTTCCGCCGTCGAGAATGAAGCCTCCGAGCATTCCGCCGAGAGCGATGAGCAATCCAATCGCTGTCGAAGTGTCAGAACCCTTCCTGGCCATCCGTGACTCCTTCTGATTGCACGACCGTCAGTCTACCTGTCCGGGGGGCGCGGGACCACCAGAGACGTGCCCTGCTCCCCCCTTAGTATATCGGCAGATTCCGGGAACTCTTGCCTGCCAAGCTCCGTGGTCGTATCATCACCTGAGGGGGTGGCCATGGCAGACATCGAATGGCGGAAAGCGTCATCTGACAGCGCGCTCGTCGAAGGCGTACCGGTCGTCGTCCAGCTGGGGGAGGAGAAGATCCTCCTTGCCCGGGTCAAGGGTACGGTGTATGCGGTCGGCCACGAGTGCCCCCATTACCAGGAAAAGCTGGAAAACGGCGTCCTGTTCGGCGCTGAAATCGTCTGCAAGAGCCATTTCGCCCGCATGGACGTGACCACGGGCAGGGTCGTCTCCGCCCCTGCCATGAACGATCTCCCCGTCTACCCCGTAAAGGTCCAGGAAGGCGAGATCTGGGTCGGGCCCGCCGAGAAGCCGAAGTTCCCCAAGCCCCCGGCCCCGATCGGTTCGGACCCGAGGCTCTTTCTCATCATCGGTGCGGGAGCCGCGGGAAACGCCGCCGCGGAGACGCTGCGCCGCCAGGGCTTTGCCGGCAGGATCTGCATGGTCACCGACGAGCAGGAGCGGCCGTACGACAGACCCAATCTCTCCAAGGACTTCATCACGGGGAAAGCCGGGGAGGAATGGCTTCCCCTGCGTGGCCCCAAGTTCTATCCCGCCCAGGGCATCGAGCTCCTGACGGGCCGCAGGGTCGCCTCCCTCGACCCCGTCGGCAAGACCGTGCGATTCGCCGACGGTGAATCCCTGGGCTTCGACAAGGCGCTCATCGCAACGGGCGGGACGCCGCGAAAGCTCTCCGTACCGGGCGGCGACGGCTGCCTCGTTCTACGCACCGCCGCCGACGCGCGCGCGCTCCTGGCTGCGGCCGCGCAGGCCCGCAGCGCCGTTCTCATCGGCGCGGGTTTCATCGGCCTGGAGCTTGCCGGGAGCCTCCGCGAGCGCGGCCTCGCGGTGAGCGTCGTGGCCCCCGAAGCCATTCCGCTCGCCTCGGTGCTCGGCGACAGAATCGGCGCGGGGCTCATGGCGTTGCACCAGGCAACGGGCGTGAGCCTCCTGATGGGACGAAAGCCGGTGCGGATCGAAGGCGCCGCGGGGGTGAAGGTCACGACGCTGGATGACGGCACGCGCCTTGAATCCGACTTCGTCGTCGTCGGGGTGGGCGTGCAGCCCGCGATCGAGTACCTTGACGGCACCGCGCTCATCGCGGCGGGGGCGGTGCCCGTGGACGGCGCGATGCGGACCAGCGTGCCCGACATCTTCGCGGCCGGAGATGTCGCCGCGGTTGCCGGTCCGGACGGTGTGAGGCGGCGTGTGGAGCATTGGGTCGTCGCCGAACGCCAGGGAGCACGGGCCGCCCTCGGAATGATGGGCAGGGATCCGGGTCCCGCGGAGGTGGAGGTCTTCTGGAGCAGGCAGGCCGGCGCCTCATTGAAGTACGTCGGACACGCCCGTGACTGGGACCAGATCGTGTATCGGGGATCCGTGGAAGAGGGCAAGTACCTCGCCGGGTTCTACAACAAGGGCACCTTGAGGGCGGGGGCGAGCATCGGAATGGCGAGGGATCTGGTTGCCGTGGAGCGCATCCTGCGTCTGGGCGGGGGGCTTTCCGCCGCGGAGCTCGGCGACGCCTCCTTCGACCTCATTGCCGCCGCGCGGGCTATGGGTCGATCTGGATGAGAGAATCGAACTTGATCATCTTCAGGAGCTGAAGCATCTGCTGGCTGCAGTTGCGCATCACCAGATGCCTGCCCAGCTCGTCGCAGGACTTCTTGAAGTGCAGGATCTTGCCGATGGCGGACGAGCTCAAGCTGTTCACGCCCTGGAAATTGAGCACGATGGTCCGCTGTCCGCCCTGGAGCGCGCGGTCCAGCCATGTCTGGAACTCGCTCATGTCTTCCCGGGACAGGTTCCCTTCCGGAATCACTTCGACCTCGTCGGAGGAGATTTCCCGGATGCGCATCATGCTCTGTTCCCCGTTTTCCTTTTCAGCTTCCAAGGTATCTTTCAGTATATGGCAATGCCTGCCCGGGCGCAACGGTCGATCACAGCGTCTTCAGGAGATCGACGAAATACGGCAGGACCTGCTTCTTGCGGGACAGCACGTCCTTCATCTCGAACAGGTTGTCCTCCCGGTGCGGGTAGGCGATGGCCGCGATGACCCGAGCTTCGCCCCGGCAGAGCAGGAGGCTCGTCTCCCGCGTCACGTCGGTGATCATGAGGCAGGCGAAGGCGCACTTCTCGACCTCCAGGATGCGTTCCAGCTCCGCCGCAAGGCCCTCCTTCATCGCCAGGAGCGGACCGAACCCGACCGTTTCCACCTGGCTCAGGCTGAAGCGCCTGTCCCCTTCCGTATAGACCTTCTGGTCCCGCTCGATGATCTTGCGCGGATCCATGCCCTCTAGGGACGCGCCGGCTGCAAACATCTCCCCGCCGTACTTCTCGATGTCCACCCCGCTGAGCCCGGCAAGCCACCCCGCCAGATCCCTGTCCAGTTGCGTGGTTGTCGGGGAACGGAGCACGAGCGTGTCGGACAGCATTGCTGAGAGCATGAGCCCTGCGTCCGTGGCGGGGGGCGTTGCCCCCTCCGTGCGGTAGAGGTCGGCGATGATGGAGCAGGTCGATCCGACGACCCTGTTGATGAACGTGATGGGCAGCGTGGTCGTACGCGCGGCCAGACGGTGATGGTCGATGATCTCCACGACGTCCGCCTCTTCGATCCCGTCGACGGCCTGTCCGACCTCGTTGTGATCCACCATGACCACGCGCAGCCTGTTCTCGGAGATGAAGTTGATCCGGGTGATCACCCCCTGGAGGTGCCCCTTTTCGTCGTTGACGAGGAACCCGCCCTCATTGCTGCGGCTGATCTCCCGCTGGACGTCGCGGACGATGTCCTCGGGGTGGAACGTGGTTTGGTCGCGGTCCACGAGCGGGCTCACGGTTCCCGACAGCATGTCCTTGTCCGCCTGCCCGATGGGCTCGTCGTCATGACATCCGGCGGCGACGCGCCGAAGCACTCCCACCAGTCGGAGCGCCGTGACCTTGCCGATGCACACGCCCTCCCCGTTGACCACGGGGAGGAAGGAGAAGTGGTTGGCCGTGAGCTGGTCGCACGCTTTTTCCAGCGTGTCGGATTCCCTCAGGGTGATGAGGTCCTCCCCGGGGATCATGATGTCCTCGATGCGGGAGCGCACGTCGGTGGCCAGCGGGGGGCTCTCCTTCTGGAACCGCGCGAGCACGAACTGCGTCTGGGGGTTGACGTTGCCGGCCCTTCGGGGATGCGCTTCCTCCCCCATGACCTCGGTCTTGAACCGTGCGTAGGTGATGGCGGCGCAGATCGAGTCGGTGTCGGGGTTCTTGTGGCCTATGACGATGAGGGGCTTCTGTTTGCGCGGCATTCTCTTTCTCCCTAGAATACCGCGCGCAGGATACCGCCGTCAACGCTTGGCGCTTGTTTTCCCCCGGTAGTCGGAGAGCGCGCCGGCGAGGATGTCGACGGATTCGCTGATCGTCGCGGATTCAAGAACGTAGGCGATGCGCACCTCGTCCCTGCCCTTTTCCGGCGTGGAGTAGAAACCCGCGCCCGGTGTGAGCATCACCGTGCTGCCGTTCAACGAGTAGTCGGCGAGGAGGAACCGGCAGAAGTCTTCCGCGTCGGGGACGGGCAGCCGCGCCATGAGGTAGAAGGCCCCCTCGGGCACGTGGAAGCTCACCCCGGGGATGCCGCGCAGCCCCTTCACCAGTGTGTCCCGCCGCCTGCGGTATTCGTCCCTGATGGGAGTGAAGTACGAGGGGTCCATGCGGTAGGCAGCGTCAGCGGCGAGCTGGCCCACGGTGGGGGGGCACAAACGCGCCTGCGCGAACTTGTCGACGAGCTCCATGACCCCACGGTTGAAGGAGACGATGCAGCCGATGCGCGCTCCGCAGGAGGAGAAGCGTTTTGACACCGAGTCGACGAGGATCGCGTGCTGCTCGAAACCCTCAAGGTCGAGCACCGAGCGGAAGCGCACGTGCTCGTCGTAGATGAACTCCCGGTAGACCTCGTCGGAGATGAGGTACAGCCCGAAGCGGTCGCAGAGCTCCCGCAGGGTGTCCATCTCACGCCTGTCGTACACGATGCCGGTCGGATTCTCGGGGGAGATGTAGAGGATCGCCTTGGTCCGTGGCGTGATGTACTGCGCAATCTCCTCCCGGGACGGGAGCGCGTACCCGTTGTCGATGGAGGAGGGGATGGGGACGACCTTCGCCGAGATCATCGCGGCAAAGGCGATGTAGTTGGCGTAGAACGGCTCGCGCACGAGGATCTCGTCACCCGGGTCGCAGATGGCGGAGAGGGCGAAGAAGATCGCTTCGCTGCCCCCCACCGTGACCGCGACCTCGGTAGGGGTCACCGGGTGGCCGTAGCGCCGGAAGTAGTCGGCGATGGATTCCCGCAGGGAGGGAATGCCGAGGGACGGGCTGTAGGCGAGCACCTCTGCATTGAAGTTCCGGTAGGCGTCGATCACCGGCTGCGGCGTGCGGATGTCGGGCTGGCCGATGTTGAGGTGGTTGACCCGGATGCCCCGCCTCTTCGCCTCGTCGGCCAGAGGGGTCAGCTTGCGGATGGGGGAGAAGGGGACCTCTCCTCCCCGTCGGGAGAGTGAAAGTAGTCTCTGTTCCATAGTAGTGGGTCTTCCTGTTCTATGCTTCCCTGATGTCATCGATCGACCGGACCACAGGGGTGAGAATGGAGCGCAGCTTCTCCAGAGGGACGCCGTCCACCTTGATCGTGCAGCGGCCGTTCTGCGGGTCCTCCCCGAGGAAGGTGCCCAGAGCGATGATGTTGCCGCCGGCCTGCGCGACAGCCGCCGCGATCCGTGCCAGCTCGCCTGCCTGGTTGGGCATCGTCACCGAGACGCGAACGCCCTTCTGGCGCGCGCCGAAAAGCTCGATGAAGATGCGGAAGAGATCGCTCTCCGTGATGACCCCCACGAGTGACTTGCCCCGCATGATGGGCAGACCGCCGATCCCGCGATCCGCCATGATCCGCGCGGCTTCCTCCAGGGGAACGTCCTCCGTCACCGTCACGACCTCCCGCGACATGACCTTCTCCACCTTGAGCTTGGCCAGAAGAGACGTCATCTCGTATACGCTGAGGGTCGTGGCCATCGAGGGGGAGGCGTACAGCAGATCCTTCTCCGTGACGATGCCGACGAGCTTTTCGTCCTTGTCCAGGACGGGCAGGTGATGGATCTTCTCCCTCTTCATGAGGGCCTGCGCCTCCGTGACGGGCATGTCGGGACGGATAAAGACCGGATTGCGGGTCATCCTCTCCTTCACGAGCATGGCGTTCTCCTTCCGTAAAATAGTAGAGGGCTTTTCCGCTTTGGTCAACGCGCCCCGGCGGCGCTCAGGCCTGCTCGGGCGGCGGGGGAGGGGGACGTCGCGGGGTACGGCGCCGCGTCGTCTTGCCCAGGAGCATGGCGATGCGGGCGGTCGCGGGAACGCGCTCGAGGATGATCTTGATCGACGCGGTGACGGGAACCGCCAGGAGCACGCCGGCAGCTCCCCACATCCAGCCCCAGAAGAAGAGGGACAGGAAGATGACGAAGAAGGACAGATCGAGCCTCTCCCCGAGGAAGCGCGGCTCGATGAAGTTGGAAATCGTGAGGTGCATGACGATGAGGCTCGCAGCGACCGCTATCGGGAGCCCCGCACCCGAGAACTGGATGAGGGCGATCAGTGTGGGCAGCGCGATCGCCGTGATGGGCCCGAGGGTGGGGACGAAGTTCAGGAGGATGGTGAGGAATCCCCACGTCACCGCGAACTCAACGCGGAAGGCCAGCAGGATGAGCGCCGTGCCGATCCCGACGACGAGGCTCGCCAGCGCCTTGATGCCGAGGAAGGCCCGCATGTGGCGGTCGATGTGCTTGAGCATCACGACCACCATGCTCTGACGGCGCGGGAAAACGGTGAGCATCATGCGGATCATGCTGTGCTTCCCGAGGAGGAGGATGATCGCGAAAAAGAAAATGAGCACGAACTCCGAGAAGAACCTGAGGCTCGAGCGTGCGAGGCTCATCAGCACGGGACGCACGGGCAGATTGCGCAGCTCCTCGAAGGGATCGATGGCGATCTGCATCCCCGTGCTCCTGCCCACACCCTCCACCAGACCCTGCGCGCGGGCGAGGATCTCCTCCTGAAACCGCGGGAAGCTGCGGGCGAAATGGGGGAGGTCGAGGTAGATCACGACGCCGAGGCCGGCGAAGACCGCCGCAAAAACGATGACGGCGATGCCCGCGGAGAGCCACAGCGGCAGGCGCATGCGCGTGTTGAGAACGACGACGAGGGGGTCGATCAGGTATACGAGAAGCATCGTGAGGAGGAGGACGATGATGACGGGTGCCGCGAGCTTGAGCACGACGCCGGAGAGGAAGATCACGATTGCTAAGAGAAGATGGTTCGTGGTCTTGCTGGGTGAGGGCTCAGGCATCGGTTCAATCCATCAGAACGAGGACTCCGTGTCAAGGGGGGATGCGCGGATGACGCGCATCCCCCCTTGGTTATTCTTTCGAACGCCGCGGTGGGGGTATACTACCGGCATGAACAGCGCAAAGAAGGTGGCGGTGATCGCCATTGGCGGCAATTCCCTGATCCGTGACTCCGGGCATACCACTGTCGAGGACCAGGAGGAGGCGCTTCGCGACACGGCGCACCACCTTGCTGACATGATCGCCGAAGGGTGGGACCTCGTCATCGGGCACGGCAATGGGCCCCAGGTGGGGTTCATCCTGCGGCGATCGGAGATCGCGCACAAGGTGGAGGGGATGCACGAGGTGCCGCTGGACGTCTGCGGCGCGGACACCCAGGGCGCTATCGGCTACGAGCTGCAACAGGCACTGCAGAACGAGCTCTACCATCGTGGCATCCACAAGAACGTCGCCACGATCATCACACAGGTGCTCGTCGACCGAACGGATCCTGCCTTCTCGGCGCCGAGCAAGCCCATCGGTGGGTTCATGGACGCCGCGGAAGCCGAGCGCCGCCGCCGCGACATGGGATGGACCGTCGTCGAGGATGCGGGCCGGGGGTGGCGCCGCGTCGTGCCGTCTCCCCAGCCGAAGGAGATCGTCGAGCTGGATTCGATCAAAGCTGTCATCGACAAAGGGATCATCGCCATCGCCGTCGGCGGCGGAGGCATCCCCGTCGTGGATGTCGGTGACGGGGAATACAGGGGCGTCGCCGCGGTCATCGACAAGGATTTCGCGTGCAGTCTGCTCGCGCGGGAGCTGAAGGCGGATCTCTTCCTGATCGCCACGGCCGTTGACAGGGTCGCGATCGATTTCGGGACTCCTCAAGCGAAATGGATCGAGCGGATGAGCCGGGCCGAGGCGGCAGCCTACCTTCAGGAGGGCCGCCACTTCAAGAAGGGGTCCATGGCGCCGAAGATCCAGGCCATCCTCTGGTACCTCGAGGCAGGGGGCCCGGAGGCGCTGATCTGCACGCCGCAGGGGATCGGCAGGGCGCTCAAGGGGGAGACGGGGACCCGCATCATCGGTGATGCGGCCTCGAAGTGACGGGAGGCCTTACGGCCTCCGTCATTCGGCCTGCATCACGACGCGGAACCCCTGGTCTTCCTCCTCGGAGGTGACCGGCTTCATCTGCGAGTAGCCTGCGGTGAAGTACTTCGGGCGTGACACCCGCCAGCTCCCGCCCGCGGATGCGGCGAGGTCCGTGGACCCGTCGGCCGCCTTCCCGTGATCCGAGCACCATTCGCTGACGTTTCCCGCAAGCATCTTCACGCCGTCCAGCGTCACGTCATTGAGGAAGAAGAGCTCCTGCAGCGGCCCTGACTCTCCCTGCAGGGGGAGGACGTCGGGCGCCTCCGAATCAGCGCACTGGCAGTAGGCGGGATCCCAGTCGTTTCCCCAGGGATACGTGGAGTCATAACGTCCGCCCGCCGCATACCGCCACTGGGCGAGGCTCGGCAGCGCCGCGCTCTCCTTGAACTTCTTCGAAAACCACTTCACGTAGGCGACACAGTCGTCCCAGGTGACATGGATGACGGGATAGAAATCGTAGGCGGGCTTGTAGTACGTCTCCCAGGTCCCCTGCGCCCTGTATCCCGACTGCTTCACGAAGTTTGCGAACTGCCCGAAGCGCACCTCGGTCATGCCCATCCAGAAGCCGGGCATGCCGCTCTTTCCCTTCACGAACACGAAGGGCATGTCGCCGACCTGACGGTTGTCCCGCTCGGGCTTCACGATCAGCATGTTCGCCACGCGGGTCCGCGCGCCGTCCTTGACGGTGAACTCCTTCTCGAAAACGCCGTAGGGATGCGTGATGACGATGCGATGGATGCCGGCTGCGATGTCGTCGAACAGCCGTGTCTGTCCCTTCGCGATGTCGCCCTCCGCCGCGCCGTCGATCTCTACCGTGCCCTCCACGTTGGAGTAGACTTCCATCGAGCCCGCCCCGGGGGCGACCGCCGCCTGTTCGACGCCGGCGTCGATGCGGGTGGTCGCGTCGATGCTCGCGCTGTACGTGGAAAGCGCCAGATCCCCGAATGATTCCCCGTTGTAGCTGATGGACGGGGACTGGTCGAGCTGCTGCTCGTGCGCGTAGCTCGTGACCTGCTGCTCCACGAACCTCGACAGCTCACTGAAGGTGACGATGCCGTCACTGTTTCCGGACTGGTAGTCCGCCTTGCCCTTGACCCCCTCCAGGAGGAAGCGGGTGAAGATCCCGTGGTCGGAGTTCGGGTCATCGTAGCTCGACCAGCCCGTTTTCGTGGCGTAAAAGACCGCCGAAATCCTCGATTGCTCGTAGCGTGCCGCCCTGAGGCTCGTCTCCGCCAGGCCCCTGCCGCCGCTTTTCGCCATCGTCACTCTGCACGCGTCGAGCAGGAGGAGAGATTTGCTGACGGAGAGCTTTCCGACCCAGTCGACGATTTCCTTGACCGGGAGGCTCGTGGTCCACTTCTGCGCTACGCGCGTGTCCGCGACCAGAAGGTACCCGTCCCCCTCCTCGGTGGCGATCCCGTGACCCGCGAAAAAGAAGACCACGAGGTCCTCCGGGCGGATCTGGGAGGACAGCGCTGCCATGCGGGCGCGGATATTCACGAGGCTGGGGTAGGCATGACCGGCGTCGTAGGCGGGGTCGATGTCGTCGGTCATCTTCACGACGGTGTCGAACTGCGCGTACTTCTTCAGCGTCTCGGCGAGCTCCGCCGCGTCATTGCGCGCGCCCTTGAGCCGGGGGATACCCTTGTCCATAAAATCGTTGATGCCGACGCACAGCGCATAGCGCTTCCCCGCGTTGCCCTGGATGCCGGCGATGCTGCCGGCGCCCTTCACCGTGACGAGCCCGCGACTCCCCTCCTGGGTGCCGAGCAGGAGAAGCATGGCCAGGGGGAGGAGCAGCGCGATGCGTCGCCCTCCCCGCGGTAACAGCCTTTTCCTCATGATCAGAACCCGAACATGTACCCTGCGTTCAGGCTGACGCTGAAGTCCGACGAGGTGGCGTTGGAGGAGTACACGTCCATGCCGAGGGTGAAACCGCCGTTTCTCTTCTCATTGAGGAAGGCGAGCCCGCCGCCGGCCGTGAACCCTCCGCCGAAACCCACGTCGAGCACGAAGGCCAGGTCCGACGTTTCGATGTCACCGATCATCATGTCGATGGTGAACGCCCCCCCCGGATTCGATCCGACGACGTCATCGAACAACCCGCCGATCCCCAGACCGAGGCCGGGCAGCATGTACCAGTACAGCTGTGCGGCAAGGGTGATGGCCAGACCACTCTTCGTGGTGTAGTGATACGAGCCCGAGTAGTACGAGGAGCTCTCGTAGCTTCCGTACCCGATGCCCGCCGCCATGTTGAGGAAGAAGCTCGACGGCTCGATGTCGCCGCGTGAGGCCGGCTTCGACGCGGTTGCGGCCGCTCCCGCGGCGTCGGCCTGGGTGGCGATCACCGGCGTCTGGCCCGCGGACTTGCCGACGCTTTCGGCCCTCCTGTTGGCGTTCTGCTCGGCCGTGGCCCTAAGTGCGGCGAGGTCGACGAAGACGACGAGGTCTTTTTCAGGGAGGATCTGGCTCTTTTTGAACGTTTCATCGATGCCCTGCCACCACGTGGAGGAGCCGTCCTTGGAGACGCCGCGGGTCCAGATGGTGTAGGTGACTTCGGGATACGCGTCCCAGTCCGCCTGTGCATATTCGCTCGCGATGGTGATCTTTTCCTTGTCGCCCCAGTACAGCTTGTCCACCGCAAGGGACTGATCGTTCACGTGGATCCAGCCCCAGTAGCCGAATCCCGGCTGAAGGATGAAGGTCACCTTCGTCATGCGCGGGGATTCGATTGCCTGCTTCTCCTGCAGCCCGAAGTCCGCGATCTGCAGCTTCACGTCCTTGGGCTCGCGCACGGTCACGGACAGCGGCTTGCTGGTGAGCGTGAGCTTCGTGGACGTGTACCATACCCCGGTGATCCCGCTCAAGCCCTCGGGCGGATTGCGCGACACCACGACGTCGTACGCGGCAAGCGGCACATTGCTGATGAGGATGTCCTGCGTGGCAGGCCGGTACTCCGCGAGGACCTTGTCGGATTTCCCGGCGTCAGCCTTGCGTGTCGCGTTGTCCTGCTTGTCCTTGGAGATCTCCCCGTCGGCGAACGTGACGGTGAACGGGTCCTGCGGCATCGCCGGGTCGAAGATCTCCCACCAGTACTGCTCGCGCTGCTTCTTCGGCGTGGCCACGATCACGTACGAGGTGGTGGGGGCGATGCCTCCGATGGTGATGGTCCCCTTGGGGGTGTCAAGGTGCTGCTTTTCGATCACGACGTTCCTGATATCCCCCGCGCCGATCGTGAAGGGGACGGTCTTGATCTGCTGGGTTTTGCGGTTGTACACGGAGATGACGTACTGCCCGGGGAGCACCCAGTAGAAGACGTTCTTCCTCACCTCACGCTTGTCCGAATCGTCGGAATCCGCGACGGTCGCGTCGTTCTGCTTCACCTGGCGCGGCTGCCAGAACAGGCGGTAGTCGTACGCAGGACCGTTCGGCGCGGCCTGCGTGCCGCCGATCTGCGTGTCCGTCGGGGCCGTTCCCGAGACCTCCGCGCTCTCCGAGATGGTGAACTGGGCGCAACTGCTGTTGAGAAGATCCGTCATGATCCGCTGGCAGATCTGGGCACACGCGATGGGGAGGTCGTGCAGGTCCCGTTCGACGACGGCTGCGTAGGAGTAGACCTCCTCCGCTCGTCGCGTGTTGAGGACCCGGACATTGATCCCGATGGCGTCGTTTTCCCGGAACTTCGTCTCGTATACGTTGCCCAGGACGAGGAAGTTCAGGTCCGTGAAATTGAAGGCGCCGACGCTTTTCGTGTACAGGTCGCGGACGGTGAAGCTCCCGTTTTGAAGGGCGCTCTCCACGTACTTCTTGTCGTAGATCTTGAAGATGGAGGGGAAATACAGGCGGGCGACCTGACGGTCTCCGATCCTCGCGATCTCCTCCAGCGCGGTCGAGTGCGCCGCCGCTGCCGCGGCGGCCTTGACGGCGTCGTCCATCGCCCGGTTGCGCGAGCTGTCGTCCGACGCGCGGGCGTACGCCTCGGCGGCCCTGTCGATGGCGTCTGCCGAGGCCCGTTCCGAGGCGTTGTCCATCACGAAAAGCCGCGCGTTGACCGTCGTCATGCCGGGATCGTACACGGGTGCGCCGGTGATCACGCGGCCGTCCTTCGGCGCGTAGACCGCGTTCGCGGCGTTCTGCTGCACGAGCACGGTCATGAGCGCCTGGCTGATGAGCTGCCCGTAGAACTGCTTGCTCGCCTGTCTTTCCGGCGCGCTCATGGATACCTCGAAGTCCGCGACCGCGACGGTCGGGGGGACGAGATACGTGAAGTCCTGCGCGTTCGCCGCCACGGCGAATGCGACGAGTGCTGCGGCGATGAGAAGTGCACGCTTCATGACTGGTACCTCCGTCCGCCTACTTGAGGGGGAAATCCTGCTTGAGCTCGTAGTCTCCCGAGACCACGTTCACGACCGACACCTGGAGCGAATCCGGATCGTAGGCCACCAGCGGGAAGAACCGCGCGATGGGCGAGCTGGACGGGGGCTTGATGTACGGCGACGCCGGGGTGCCCGTCTCCAGGAGGGAGAAATAGATGATCTTGTCGATCCCGTAGTACGACTTCAGGGGCGCTGTGGAGCCCCACTTGGACAGGAGCAGCGGGGAGAGATACAGCATCTCCTCGGGAACGTCCGCCGCGGTGTCCGCCAGCCGCACCGATTTCTGCAGCAGGTAGCGGGAGTACAGCGACTCCATTTTTTCGTTCGGCGCCGCGTCTCCAGCGACGAGCGCGCTGCACAACCCGTCCTCGAACCACGACTGCATGAGGTTGACCGCCATGGTCATGTTCAGCTCCTGCGCCGGGGTCCACTTCTGCTCGTCCTCCTTCGCCTCCGCGGTTTTTGCCGGTTTCTGTCCGAAGGTCCGCAGCACCTCGTAGGCGTTGTAGTACGCCATCATCAGCGCGATCTGGTCCTTTCCCTTGGGGAGCCTGTTGAGGATGAAGTCCTCCGACTCGGTCTTTTCCCCGATATAGTTGTTGGCTATCTCCATGCGGCGGTTGACGAGGGAGGTATGCGTGGCGTCCGTGACGACGCCGCTCGAGCGCAACGCGGCGGCAAGTCCCGTGAAGCCCTTCGTGCGCGCATAACAGCGGTAGAGGACGTTCGCGTCGAGCTCAGCGTCGGTTCCGAACGAGAGGTAGTCGCTCAGCACGACCCGTCCGCTGTCCGCCATGTCCATGATCTTCACGTAGATGCCCAGGATCTTGCCGCTGAGCTCGAGGTCTTTGTCGCCCTGGAGGAGCTGTACGCCCTGGAGCGTCTTCCACATCACCCGGTAGCCGATCATGTACTGCGCGCCGTAGTAGCTGCGGAACTGGGAGTAGTCACCGCTGAGGAGCGGGTTGACGTAGTGCACCGCATGCGCGAGCTGCCACGGCTCCTTGTACTGCCGCGGATACAGCTTCTCCATGACCTGGACGGGTTGCCCGGCGCCGACCTGCAGGGAGGCGAAGAACGACTCGAGTGCGTTCTCCACGGCGAAGTCCTCCCGCGTCACCGGGTAGGACCCGAAGACCGGAATGTCGTCGATCTTCACGAGAACGGCGCTCATCGTCCGTACGCCCTGGTCGCGCAGCGTCCGTGCAAAAGCGTCGCGCTGCTGGGTCGCGACTTGCTGCGGAATGGTGAGCCGGGCGGTCCCCAGGAAGGGCACCTTTTCCCGCGGGAACTTGGAGGATGTGAGGGATTTCGTGCCGCTCCACAGGAGCTTCCCTCCGCGGGAGGCGTCGATGAGCCGGAAGCTCACCTGCATCCCGATGTAGTCCATTCCCGAGGAGACGACATTATTGATCGAGTAGATGAGGACCTTTGCAATAACGTTGGGCTTGTACGTGTCCTGGATGTCGCTCCACGTGTTGAAGTTCACCATGTTCGTGTTGAATACGAGCTTGCCGCTCTGATGATCCGCCAGGCGCTTCTGCGCGAAGGCGGGTGTGTCGGAGGTGTCCATGGCTGTCGGCCACAGCCGCTCGAAGCCCTTGCCCTGCTTCTTGAGCACGGCGGCCAGGAGCCCGCTCTCGAAGGAATCGATGAAATAGGGATTGGCTCGCGCGAACTCCGTGACCGAGAAGCGGCCCAGACCGGAGTAGCCGGCCCCCCCGAGGGTGCGGCCGAGCAGGAGCTCGTTGTACTTGTCGCTGCCCGTCTTCAGCTTGTAGACGTTGTTCGTGCTGTCGAGCTCGAACAGATCTCCCAGGAGCTGGAGCTCGGGTATACCGCCGGTTTTGTCGTCCGTCACGGTGAAAAGCTTTCGTGCGTTGGGGAGGATGGTCTCGTCGTAGTCCGACTGCTTCACTTCGAGAGGGGTCGGCACGAAACGCCATGCCTCGGTGCCATCGTATGCCGGCGCGTTCGCCAGCAGGATGCGATCTCCGCGGTCGATCCACTGTTCGACGATCGGCTGCAGCGCGTCCTGGCCCAGCTTGAAGACGTCGGAGTTGTTGATCGCCTCGATGGGCGCCGGCTTGGGAGCCGACGGGCATCCGCTGAGCACTGCCAGAACGCAGACCATGGCGGTTGCAGCGGCGATACGAAGGAATGTTCGCATGGCACCCTCCTTTGCACTCTCTGGAGAGACGATCGAGGCAGCCGACCGGGCTCGCATGAGCGTCAATGAGGGAAACCGCGGGCATATTGATAGCCCGTCGCTACGAAAACCATTTTCATTGACACGTCAGGATCGACTGCGGACTGTTATCTGGGCACGATAGCATCGTTATCGTCGGCCCGTCAAGGGACATCAGGGGACCATGTCAACGCAAAGCAGAAATGT
>PLNO01000108.1 GCA_003141795.1 Spirochaetaceae bacterium
CAGTCCTTCGCCAGGAAGTCGAGCCCGACGGCGCTGAAGAAGGCGTTCAACGGGCCGACCTTGTTCAGTACCTCGGTGAGCACCCGGGCAACGACGACGTCGGGCAGGATCACGGGGATGAAGAACAGGAACGTGTAGAGCTTGTACCCCGGGATATGGGAGAAGATCGCCTGGGCGAAAGCGAGTGAGATGACGGCCACCACGGGGACGACGCCGACGATGATGATGACGTTGTTGAGCATCGTGGAGTAGAAGTGGGGGTCATGCAGCAGGTCCAGGTAGTTCTTGAGCTGATTGAGCCCCTGGGGCCTGAGATAGCTCCAGCCCTCGAGGCTGAAGAGGAACATGCGGACGATCGGGTTGAGGAAGATGAACCCGATGAGCACGAGGGCGGGGAGAACGAACAGGTATCCGCGTGGCGAAAAACCGAGCTTGGAGCGCGTGGCCAGTCTCCTTTTTTCGGAAACGGCAGGGACCGTAGCCCCCGCCGTTTCCCTTGACTGCTATTTCAGCACCGCTTCGATTTCAGCGGCGAACTGCTCGGGCGTGATCTGCCCGAGGATCATGGAATTACAGAACTTCTCCACCACGGAGCTGTACTCGCGGGTCCAGAACGCGTGGCCTTCGGGGTAGGTCGGCAGCGTCTGGTGGACGGCCGCGAACCTCTTCAGCTCGGCGCCCGGGATGTCGAAGTCGGAGAGCTTCATCCTCTTGTCAACGGGGAAGAGCCCCGCCGCGACGAACTGCGTCACTATGTCCTTGTTGAACACGAGCTGCTTCAGGTACGCAGCGGCCTCCTTGGGGTGCTTCGTCCACTTCGTGATGCCGATGGCGTCGCCGAATATGGGGTTGGCCATGGCGAGCTTGCCGTGCCCGCCCATGCTCGGCCACTCCATGATTCCCACGGTGTCCTCGCCGAGGGCCTTCACGTAGATGGAGTACAATGCCGGGAACAACGGGATGATGGCGCACTTCTTCGCCGTGAACTGACCCCAGAGATCGTTGATGGAGATCGTATTCCCGCCTTCGAGGTAGTAGCCGGCGTCGTAGAAGCCCTTCCAGTTCTTGGCAAAATCCGCGAACACGTCGTTATAGATCGGCTTCTTGGTGTAGTACGGGATGACGTCGGAGATCTTGTCGACGTACGAGGGGAAGGAGAAGCTGTGCCACCAGTCGGCGAAGATACCCTCCTTGTTGGCGTACCCGAACGGCGTGATGCCGGCGGCCTTCAGCTGCTTGCAGACGGAGAGAAACTCGTCGTAGGTCCACTTGGGCGGGAACTTCTTCCAGTCGATTCCTGCCTGCTCCATCATCTTCTTGTTGTAGGCGATCGCGATGTAGTTATTGCCGTAGGCGGTGCCGTAGACGTCGCCCGATGCGGGATCGGTGCAGCTGTCCAGAAGGAGGAGGTTGGAGAGCTCTTCCTTGGTGAAGAGGTTGTCCTTGTTCAGCGGGTAATGCAGTCCCTGGCGCCCGCCGGTGACGATGTCCGCCATTCCCGTCCAGTTGAAGACGATGTCCGGGCCGGACTGTGACATGGCCGACGCGGTGAGGAGCTCGCGGAACCCGGCGTCACCCTTGTTCACGATGGTCACGTTGATGTTGTTCGAAGCCTTCAAGTTGGCCGCGGCCGCCTCGAAGACCTTGTTCAGCGCACTGTCCTTCTCGTAGACGGTCCAGTACTCGAGCGTCACGGGCGCGGTGTCCTTCTGGCCTGCCGCAAAGGCCATGAACGATGCCGCGCACAGCATCACCAGGGCGATACTGACGATTTTTCTCATACCAGTTCTCTCCTTTCCGAGCTATGGGCTACCGGGACCGTCAGGCGACGCAACGCGTCCCTTGCGATGGTTCCCGGAGAGATCCACCTCCAGCGTGACGATCTTCCAGGGCGGGAACTCCACGGTGAAGACGCCGTTCCGCCCCGCTGCGGTGTCAATGCGCCTCTCCGCGAGATCCGTCCGGCGGACCGCGATGACCGGAACAGCGAACGCAAGGGACGCGGCCACCGTCTTCTCCGATGCGTTCCAGAGCCTCAGGATGCAGCCGTCGCCCTTTTCCGCCTTCTTGAGCGCGCTCAACACGATTTCCCTGCGGTCGACGCTCACGAACCCGCGATCTCCGCCCTTCGCCGAGCGCCCCGTTCCCAGGTCGAGGAGGAGGGGCGGGAACGCGAATTGGTGAGCCAGCTCCATGACGCCTGCGTCCTGCCACGACCCGGAATGGGGGATGAGCGAGTACTCGAACACGTGCGCACCCGCGCACTGTGCGCCGGGGGTCGGCAGCGTCCACCCGCCGTTGCCCTTGCGGGCGCGGAGGTCGGGGCGCGACAGCCACCCGACGCAGCGCAGGAGCGTCAGCGCGATCACAGCGTTTCCCTCATCGTCGAGGACGACCTCCTGCTCGGGCAGGCCGCGGTTGGCGATGGCCAGCCCGCGTTTTCCCGCGGAAACGCTGACGAAGCTCTTCTGCGGGTTCGTCGATGGAGGCTCGACCCAATCGGCGAATGCGGAGGAATCCCTCGGGGTGACGGGCCGGTCGTCGACGGAGAAGATGCCCTCGGCGCTCGCGAATCCCGCCGGCATTCCCAGGGGGAAGAGGACGCGCAGCCTGTGGTCCTCAGCCGTATTGCTCAAGCTCGTCCTGACGTCGATCCGGGGGATCCCGCGGCACAGGGAAATGCGGGACTCGATCGGGATGTCGACGGTCAGATCTGACCTGCCCGACCGGTCCGGCATGAGGCGAGCCGGTGCCCGGAGGGTTCCGCGCACGACCATGGTTTGCAGCGACCCGCCGTCCTCCACCATGACGGTCGCGCTGGACGGATCGAGCCGCACCTTTCCATCGCGCGCTGGCGCTGAGTACGTATACTCGTCACCCGCGTCGCCTCCATCCTCGAAAACGTGCAGGCCCTCGTAGGTGAAGCCGCTCCGCTTGTCCAGGACGCACAGGGAAGCGGCAGCCTCCTCCCAGGTCACGAGGAAGAGCTCGTTTTCAACGACCTTCCTCTTCGACACCGCGGGCTTCGCCTCATAGGTGAGGCGGAAATCGTGGACAGCAATGCCGACAGCGGGGAGCTCTCGCGCGGGGAACGAGAACTCCACCCGTCTTCCCCGGTACATCTCCGGCTGGGTCTGGAGGCTCAGGTGCATCGTATCCGCGATGCGCAGCGCGTTGATCGTCCCTTGTATCTCGTTGCCCGCCGCGTCACGCACGACGATGCCCGTCGGAATGCGGGGGTCAGTTGCGGGTGAGAACTCCTCCAGGACACCGGTTTCGAAGTTGACCTTGCGAAGGAGCCGCTCCCCGCAGACGACGCTCCCCCGCACCACGTCCTGGCGGGGATGGAGGAGGGGGTTGAGGACGGCGAAGCTCCCGTCCCACGGTGCATCCGACGTGTCCAGGCTTGAGCTCACGGCCGTGGCTGCGCTCGCCACTATCGAGCCCCCGAGGTCATCGAGGTACTCGTAGCGCTGCATCATTTCGGCGTGGACGGCGTCGATTCCGCACCCGCATATCGAATCGTGCGGGAGGTTGGAGAGGAGAAGCCGCCAGGCATGACGCAGCTCCGCCTGAGGGTAGGACCCCCCGTACAGCGCCCACGCGAGGGTCGACAGCGGCTCGGCATACTTCTCCAGCAGGAGCTCCGCCCGGTAGTTCGCCTGCTTCAGGTACATTCGTGTGGAGATCGTCCCGCCGAGGAGGTACGCGCGACAGCCGGAGCGTAATTCACCGTGGACCTTCTGCAGGGGGAGATCCTGTGCCCGGACCGCGCGAAGGTAGTCCGACAGGCTGCCGTGGTGCATCTCATAGCGCGGCAGCTTCTCCTGTGCGTAGCGGAGGTTGGACGGAAAGCTGATCTGCGGAGCCACGTGATCCACGCCGTTCATCAGCAGGAGCACCTTGCCGTCGGTGAGAGGCTCGAGCAGACCGATCTTCAGCTCCAGCCTTTTGACGAACGCCTCGGGCTCCTCGGGCATGCAGGCCGCCACTCCGTAGCTGAACGGCAGGTTCACGCCGAGGATCTCCGTCCCGTCCTTCCCCGTCCAGGAGAGCTCGGTGCGGGTGATATCCGGCCCCAGGCCTCTCCAGAATACGATCTCCTTCATGCCGAGACCGGCGAGGATCTGCGGCAGCTGCGAGGGGTGGCCGAAGGAGTCCGGAAGGTAGCCGATGCTCATCGATCCGCCGAGCTCTTCACACTGCCGCTGCCCCTCGAGGTAGTTGCGGATGTGCGATTCCCCCGAGATGAGGATCTCGTCGGGCAGGACGTTCCACGGGCCGATCGAAATGCGACCCTGCGCTATGAGCGAGCTGAGGAGCCCTCTCCTGTCGGGTCTCATTTCCAGGTAGTCTTGAATCGCGATGGTCTGGCCGTCGAGCATGAACGTGTAATCGTCACGCTGCTCGAGAATGGTGAAGAGCTCCTCCATGAGCTGGACGAGCAAGTACCGGCTCTTCTCCCGTGTCATGTACCATTCGCGATCCCAGTGTGTGTGAGAGACGACAAATACCTGCACGCGATCCCTCATTTCTATTTATGCAATCGTGTGTCAATAGATAGTGACACATTAGTGATCAATCCGCAAGAAAAATCTTCGATTCCACGGTACCTGCTCACTCATAACGGCCGTAGAGCTCAGCCGCCTCCATCATTGCGTTGATGTGCTCAGGTGGGGTTCCCGGGGGAATGTTCGCACCGTCTTGGACGATATACCCCTTGAACGGGGCGAGCTTTTCGATGCAGGCACGGGTAGCTTCCTTGATATTCTGCGGCGGGCCCTGCAACACGAGCATGGGATTCACGTTTCCCAGGAGCACGACCCTGCCCCCCATGACGTCGGCGACTTTTCCGAGGTCCACCTGGTAACCGAAGCCCTGGAACTCGTCGATGGCGAGATCATCCCTGAAGATCTCAAGCAGGTGATCCGTCCTGCCGCACATATGCAGCGACGCGCGGCCGTCGAAGTGGAACCTCAGCCTCTTCTCCTGCGGCAGGACGAGCTCCCTGTAGCTTTCCGCGGAGAGACCGACGGCCAGATCATCGGTCCAGGAGAGGTCCCGGTCCGAAATACCCTCTTCTTTAAAGCAGAAATCGAGGTATTCGATCAGCTTGTCCGTAACGATCCTCAGGAGCTCTGCCACGAAATCCGGCTTCTCGTGAACGGCCAGGAAGAGCTCGGTCTGCCCCATGAGATCGCCGGCCACGCCGAAGGGACCATCCGAGGTATGGGTGAGCGCGGGAGTGCGTCCGGGATAGAAGACGGGACCGTCGAGGAATCGCACAGGGTACAGTTCCGCAACCTCGATCATCGCCCGCCGATACTCCAGCTGCCGCTCGTTCAACGTGCCGTGGACGAAGTCCATCCCCTCGAGCCGACGCAGGTCCTCCTCCGTACGCACCCAGCCTTCACCCACCCACGGGATATCGTCATCGGGGAAGCGCACGGCGCAGCCGAGGCTGCCCGCCTCGAATGCGTTCTCGAAATCGGTCCACGCGCCCGTCCACGCGCCGGTGATGCTGTACGCGTCGGTGCGGATGTTCTCCAAGAGCCACTTCTGCCCGAGTATTTGCGCGCGCAACATGGTCTCGGGGTCTGCAAAATACGCGCCAAACGGGACGCCGATGCAAGGGAGGAGGTAGCGGTAGCCGATAGCGGGAAGAACGGGGACCCGATCAGGCGTTTCGAACCTCTTGGCAGCCAATACGCGCGCCTTTCGGGCCAGAACCTCGTCATAAGGGACACAAATTTCGATGATGCCGGGCATATGCCTCCCAACACTTGCTATGCAATCGTGTGTCAATTATAATGCCACAGACAGGGCAGGATTTCAAGACCCGTACAACAGGCGTTGGGGAGGCCTCCATGACGAAGAGGGAAAGGGTCAGTATGACGCTGGCTCATCGGGAGCCGGATCGTGTTCCCATGGGAGAGATCAGCATCGAGGCCGGCTTCGCGAACAGGCTCCTGGGCACGTCGTTTCCGGGTGATTACCAGCATTACGAGCGCGACCGAAAGGTCCGTGAGCGACTCCAAATGGACTACGTGAACATGGGCGACTGGCCAGTCAGCGATCTCGGCCTCGACGAGCGGGGGTATCGCATCTTCCGGTCCGCGTACGGCGATGAGTACGCGATGGCCGGACACTCACGCCATATCGTCAAACCTCTCATCCCATCGATGGATGAGGCTCGTGGCTACCGCATCCCGGATCCAGGCCAGGTCACGGGAGAGCTGGTCCGTGCTTTCGCGGCGGACGGGGACATGTTCGTCTTCGGCCAGATCGGGGGCCCCGTCACGATCCTCGACGAGTCGCTGGGCATGGAGGAGTACATGATCGCCGCGCTGGAAAGCACGGACGAGATCCAGTGCCTCAGCGAAAAAGTCATGCTGTTCGAGGCGGAAAAGGCGAAGGTGCTGCTCGACGCCGGGGCTGATGCGATTCTCGTCGGCGACGACATCGCATTCAACGCGGGCCCCTTCCTCCCCCCCCGGGTCATGCGGCAGGTAGCATACCCTCTCTACAGGTGGCTCATCGGCGAGATCAAGCGCCACAGGGACGTACGGGTGCTCCTCCACTCCGACGGCAGGCTCACGCCGATCATGGACGAGATCGTCGCCTGCGGCTTCGAGGGCCTGCATTCGCTGCAGCCCTCCGCGGGAATGGATATTGCCGAGATCAAGCGCCGCTACGGGGACTCACTCGCCCTGATCGGCAATATCGATCTGGACTACGTCATGACCCTGGCCTCGCCAGCGGAGGTCGAGAGGATCGTGAAGACCACGATCGACGCCGCGGCCCCCGGGGGTGGATACATCCTCAGCACTTGCAATGCCCTCATCGATTCCGTGCCGCCAGCGAATGCGCTGGCCATGTATGAAACCGGACGTCGCTACGGCGTGTACGGCGGCACCGCGGGGTGAAAGCGCGGCGAGACTTCCCCTCTCGCCAAGGGCCTTGACGGCACCCTGCCGAAGATGTAGCTTTAAACACGAGTAGTACGATTTATGTCTATTTCGTACTAATCGTATCCATCATGACCTCTGGAGGTGCCTTCCTGTCAGCAGCAGCGCGCAGTGCCCCCGGGGCCCAGGGCAGGATCGTGGAGTTCGCCCGGGACCTGTTCTTCCGCTATGGTTTCACGCGCGTCACCATCGACGAGATTGCGGCCCAGCTGCACATCTCCAAGACGACCTTCTACCGCTTCTTCAAGTCGAAGGAGGATTTGCTGGCGGAAGTGATGCGGGAGTACTACCGCAGGATACAGGATGGGATCTCCGACATCATGGCGCACGGCAGCGGTGGGTATATCGAAGAATTGAAGGCTGTCATGCTCTTCATCGGTGACATGTTGAAACCGGTTGATGTAAGGGCACGGCAGGACATCCGTGCCAGCGCGCCCGGCATCTGGCAGACCCTTCGAGGGCTCCAGCACGACATGGTCCATTCGGTGCTGGAAAAAATTCTCCAGAAGGGGATGAAGAACAAACTCGTCCGTGCGGACATTGACGCTCGGAAAGTCGCAGACATTCTGGTCGTGACCTTCGAGAATGCCCTGGACAGCGATTCACTGCGCGGTCTGTCTCTCACCATGGAAGATGCAATCCGTACGTTGACCGATGTTTTTCTCGGCGGGCTCCTCGTCAAGCAGAAGTAGGCGTGATCCAGGACCGGCGATAAGCCCCCATGCGTCATAAAGCGTCAGTCCCCGGTGATATCCAGCCATTCGTCCGCAGATTTCGCGGAGGATGCGGGGAGGACACAGGGCTGGATCGAATGACCGTCCCCGGAACAGTCGCCTCCGGAAGCGTCGGGCTCGCCCTGGGCGGCGGCGCGGCACGTGGGCTCGCCCACATCGGCGTGCTGAAAGTCCTGCAGGAGGAAGGCATCCCCATCGATTTCATTGCAGGAACGAGCGCCGGCAGTCTCGTGGGCGCCGCCTTCGCCGCGGGATTGTCATGGCGGGACATTCTCGAGACGGCGCGCGGCATAGACTGGCTGGACATTGCGTCTCCCGTTTTCCCCCGCATGGGCCTCATGAAGATGGACAGGCTTCAGAATCTCCTGGAAAGGACACTGGGGGAGAGAACCTTCGACAGCCTGTCCATCCCTCTGTCAATCGTTACCGTCGACATCGTATCCGGGGACCAGATCGTGTTGTGCGGAGGCTCCGTGGCACGGGCGGTACGGGCAAGCTGCAGCATTCCCGGCATCTTCGAGCCGGTTGTCGAGGGGGCGCAGAGGCTGGTGGACGGCGGCCTCCTCAACAACATGCCCGTGGATGTCGTGCGCCACATGGGGGCTGAGACTGTCATCGGAGTCGACCTCAGCTCGGACCGACGGCATGTGGATCCTCCCCGTAACATGCTCGACGTCCTGCTCTATTCCTTCGACACGCTCGTCGACAACAACGCGCGGCGCAGCTTTGAGAGCACAGACATCATCATCACGCCGCAGCTCGATGGCTATTCTCCTCGCGATTTTCGAAAAATCGACGAGCTCGTGGCGCTGGGAGAGAAATCGATGCAAACGAAGCTGGGAGTTCTGAGAGAGACTCTTGCCACGAACGATCATGCCTACCTGGGGAAGAGTGGCATTCAAGGAGGGTGAAATGAATCTGAAACGAAGGCTTCTGAACGCGGTTCTCGCGGTGCGAATCCAGAGGGCATTCGGCAAATTGGGAAGGAGCCAGGCGCTGCGGCTGATGCGGGTCGCGACCCGGCTGAGGCCGCAATGGGCGAAGAACGGAAACGTCACGCTTGTCATGGGGATGATCGAGCAGAATCACCCGTTTTTCCAATGGGCCATGGGATTGAAGCAGGATTTGCACCCGCGTGTCTTCAGCCGCTTCATCGGCAATATCATCTTCTCCAGTTTCATGGCCGACCGCGGTCAGGGGGATTATGAAAAGAAGTACGGCACTCCGCCTCTCTCCAACCTGCTCTTCAGCGTCACCGAACGCTGCAACCTGAAATGCGACGGGTGTTGGGCCGCCGAGTACGACAAAAGCGAGGATCTGTCCATCGCTCTCATGGATCGGGTGATCCGGGAGCTCAAGGAGATGAGAGCCAACATCGTGACCCTGACGGGAGGCGAACCGTTCCTCCGCGCGGATGTATTCGATCTGTTCAGAATGCATCCGGACGTCTATTTCCAGGTCTTCACGAATGGCACCCTCATATCCGAAAATGTCGCCGACAGGATTCGAGAGGCCGCCAACGTCGCTCCCTTGATCTCCCTCAATGGGTTCGAGGAAGCGAATGACGCGACACGGGGTCGCGGCAATTTCGTCGCGGTGGAGTCGGCGTTCAACATCCTGAAAGATCGCGGGGTTCTTTTCGGAGTCTCGTTGACCGCCACCTCTCGCAACGTGGACACCCTGATGGACCCCGCGTTTTATGATTTCCTCATTGCCAAGGGCGCAAAAATCGGGTGGGTCTTCCAATACATGCCTGTCGGGAGGGCTCCGAATCTCGACCTCATGGTTCCCCCCGAAAAAAGGCGTGAGCTCGGACAATTCATCTACAAACTGAGGAACTCGAGACCATTTTTCATCGTCGATTTCTGGAACGATGGCCCCGTGGTCGGCGGCTGCATGGCGGGAGCCCGTCATTACCTGCACATAACGAATACAGGTGACGTCGAACCCTGCGTGTTCTGCCACTTCGCCGTGGACAACATCAAGGACAAATCGCTCCACGAGGTCATACGGTCGCCGTTCTTCATGGACATCAAGAAGGGCATCCCGTACGACGGAAATGTTCTCCGTCCCTGCATGATGGTGGACCGACCCGAGGTCTTTCGCTCCCATTACCTCCGACACCTGCCGCATCCGACGCATCCAGGGGCCGAGTCACTCGTCACAGAACTCTCGACCGGCCTCGACGAGCGAGCGAAGGCGATGCGCCCCATCATGGACCGCGTATGGAACGAGAAGGAGTTTGCCGGGCTCTACACCTTCGACCCGCGGTGGTACAACGCGCTGCCCTCGCCGGATGCTCAGCACCGGGCGCAGCCCCGTTAGAAAAGATCCGGCGTTTGCAAGCCATGGATCGGAAAACCTTTGTGGCAGTTCTCCTCTGCGCAGTCATCGCTGTGGGGGGCATGACGATCGAATCCGCACTCTCGCGATCCGCACTCTCGCGATCCGCACAATCGGCTCCGCCGGGAGGCGCCTCGGACAACGGTGCGCAGTCAGACCAGGCTGCGAACGACAGCCCGGGTTTGGCACAATCGTCACCATTGCCAGCGGCAATCGGCTCGACGGCAGCGCTTCGCGCCGTTGTTCCGACCGAAGGCTCGGCCCCACCACCTTCACAGGGTGAATCTGTCACCCGCCACACTGATCTGTACGATCTCACCTTCTCTCGCGATGGCGCCACGCTGACCTCGGTAAAGCTCAGGAAGTACAGGAATGCCGACGGCACCACGGTGGACATGCTGCTCCTTCCCACGGTGGATGCGACCTGTGAGCTTCCCTTTTCGCTTTCCTTCGGTGACTACAAGTCCGCTCCGGTGAACACCGCTTTCAACCTCACTGAATATGGAAACGGCACGCAGTCCGTCTATGACTTTTACCGGACATTTCTGTCTCCGACAGGGATTCCCTTCACACTGCACAAGACCTACGTATTCGAGAAGAACGAGTACCTTTTCGAGCTGCGCATTGCTCTGGAGGGCGAGGCGGACCTTGATTTTGGCGGATATGCCTACTCCCTGACGCTCGGGCCGCAGATCGGACCTGCCTACACAAAGCGCGACGGCAGAAACAATCTGCGCAGCTTTGTCTATTGCGAAAACGGCAAGAGGCAGGATGCCAAGGTTTCCGCAGGCAAGGTTTCGGAGCTCGAAAAGAGGGTATCGTGGGCGGGTGTCGCGGGCAAATACTTCGCTGCCATTGCAGTGCCTGTGGACGCAGCCCGGTACCGCTTGGTGTTCGATTCGCGCACGCTGGCCCCCGGTTTCGATCGCTCAGCGATCACGTTCGAGCGGCCTGCCGTGAAGACTGCCACGACAACGGATACCTACTTCTTCTACATGGGACCAATGAAAAAGGAGGTATTGACTCTCTACGACGATCCTTCGAAAAACCATTTTCTTGCCCGACAGCTGCACCTCGATCGGATCATTCCCTCCTCCGCCCTCATAGGCTGGCTTGCCGCCCTGATGAAGCATCTCCTGAGTTTTTTCTACCTTCTCATTCCCAACTATGGAATCGCGATCATCCTTGTTGCGCTGCTCATCAAGATCGTTTTCCTGCCTTTGACCGTGAAGGGTTCCGAGTCCATGGCCAAAATGGCTTCGCTGAATCCTCGGATGGCGGAGATTCGCGAGCGATGGAAGGACAAGCCCGAAAAAATGAACCAGGCGATTGCAGAGCTGTATAAGAGGGAAAAGATCAACCCGTTTTCGGGGTTCCTTCCGCTGCTTCTGCAGATCCCGGTATTGCTCGCGTTCTACAACCTTCTGGACGGCTATTTCGAATTGCGGGGAGCAGCCTTTATTCCGGGCTGGATTCCCGATCTCTCGAGCCCGGAGGCGATCTGGAACTTCCCGTTCGCCCTCCCCGTCCTTGGATGGACCGCACTGCGCGCGCTGCCCCTCATAATGACCGCGAGCCAGCTGCTCTCCAGCAAGTTCACGCAGCCGTCAGGGGGCGCGCAATCGGGAGGAGAACAGGGAAAAATGATCATGTACGTGATGCCCGTCGTCTTTCTTTTCATGTTCTATGACATGCCCTCGGGGCTCGTCATCTACTGGACCGCGCAAAACGTCCTGTCCTTTTTCCAGCAGCTCTACATGAACCGTCGAAGCGCCCGCAGGGCCGTCGCAGTCGCAACCGACCTGGCCAAGGGCGTGAGGAAGCCATAGGGTATGGGATTCGACGTCGTCATTGTCGGTGCAGGTCTCTCCGGGGCCACGCTGGCCGAACGCTTCGCCACAGTTCAAGGAAAGAGGGTGCTCGTTCTCGAAAAGAACTCAAGCGTTGGCGGAGCGTGCCGAGACTACGTGGACGCCGACGGGATCCTGACCTCTGCCTGCGGCGCGCACATCTTTCATACCAGGGACGCCGAAGTCTGGCGCTACGTGTCGGGCTTTTCCCCCTTTCGCCCCTACATGCACAGAGTGCTGAGCAGCGTCGGGGACGCGCTCGTTCCGATGCCCGTGAACATCACGACCGTCAATACGCTGTTCAAGACGAGCATTCAGACCGCGGAACAGAAGAGGGCCTGGCGTGAAGCGCACATCTCGCGACGGGACCCCGTGCTGAACAGCCGAGACTCTGCGCTTTCCCGCGTGGGCCCGGAGCTGTACGAGCTCCTGTTTCGCGGCTATTCGACAAAGCAGTGGGACCGGGATCCTGCGGAGCTCGATCCCTCCGTTCTCGGGCGCATCCCCGTCAGGGACGATTTCGAGGATCGCTACTTCACCGACGCCTTCCAGGGCGTGCCCGCGCACGGATACACGCACCTCTTCGAGCGCATGCTCGACAATCCTCTCATCACCGTCTGCTGCAATGTCGACTACTTCGCCGTTCGTGAAGCCATGGACTCGCCGCAGATGCTGATCTACACCGGCCGCATCGACGACTTCTTCGACAGGGGCCGGGAGGAAAGACTCGAATACAGATCGCTGCGCTTCGAGATGCAGACCCTCGAACGGGAGTGCTTCCAGGAAGCGGCGGTCGTCAATTACCCCAGCATCGAGGTCCCTTTCACACGGATCATCGAGTTCAAACACATGACGGGGCAACGGCACGTGAAAACCACCATCGCGCGGGAGTTTCCGACGTGGGAAGGCGAGCCCTTCTATCCGGTTCCCACAAAGCGAAACCACGAGATGTACGCGCGCTACGAGGCACTGTGCGGCTCGCAGAAGAACACGCGTTTCGTGGGACGCCTCGCGACGTACCAGTATCTCAACATGGATCAGGCAATTCGAAAGGCGCTCGACCTTTTCGAGCGAATACGCTGTGAAGATTCACGGAGGCTGTATGAGCACCAAGACAGTTTCTATAGTCATTCCCGCCTACAATGAAAAGGCATACCTGCCTGCGGCCCTGGAGTCGATGCACCGGCAAGTAAAGGCGATGAACCGGCAGGTGGAGCTCCTCCTCATCGACAACAATTCGACCGACGACACTTCACGGATCGCCCGGGAGTTCGGTGCCACGGTGATCGAGGAAAGGCGGCAGGGCTACGTCTACGCCGTTGCCCGGGGATTGCAGTGCGCGCACGGGGATATCGTCATAGTGACGGATGCCGACGTCGTCGTTGCGGAGGACTGGCTTGCGCGCATCATGGACGCATTCGAGGACCCCTGCATCGCGATGGTGAGCGGCTCGCTGTTCATGAAGGGAGCATCGCCGATCCTCGATGCGGTCACCTATCATGTCTACACCCTCTTCCTGAGACTGCACTTCGCCATCGGCCGCCCGCACGTGAGCGGCGCGTGCTTTGCGGTGACACGGCGCGCTTTGGAGCTCTGCGGGCCGATCGATACACGGTATGCAATCGGGCTCGACGTCCATCTCGGCCTCATCATGCAGCGCTACGGCCGTGTGGTCCTCCGAGAGGACATCCGCATCACGACGAGCAATCGGAGGTTTTCCAAGGGCCCGCTGAAGGAGCTGAAGAAATACGTGGGGGCCTATTTCGCCGTCGTGTGGCTGGGCATCCCTTACACGCGCAGTCTCTCGGCACCTCGATAGCGCTCCGTGTTTGCGCAGATCGGAGCGTGGCTGAGCCGGCTCTCGACCCATGTCCAGGCTCTCTATGGGGTCGACCCGCGCATCTACGTCGGTCTCATGTTTGCGTGCACCCCGCCGTTTTACGCCGTTCTGTTCCTCGCGCTGAAAGCCGTCCGCAAGCGCGCCCGCGGCAGGGCCGCCTCTTTCACAGGGCTTGCCGCCTTCATCTACTTCGTCCCGACCTTCTACCTCCTTGCTTTCGGCCATGACCTCCCCTGGTGGATGTGGTCAGTTCTCGGAGCGCTCGTTGCGTGGGGGATTGCATCCCTGGTCAGTCGCATCGTTCGGGCCCATAAAAAGCAAAGAGTGCCTCAGTAGCCAGTCTTTCCACATCGACATCCTATGTATTTTTCTGTTGACATTGACCACCTCCGATAGTAGCCTGCCCTCCAATCGAGGCGAATGGTGGCACATCCTGGCACTCACCAGAAACTTCACGGTCCAGGCGGGTTTCCCGCCCGCTACGGCGCCTGGGCGCTCGTTGCGGGCGCCTCGCAAGGGCTCGGAGCCGCCTATGCGCGCGCCCTTGCAGGGCGCGGGATGGACCTTGTGCTGGTGGCCAGGAGACGCTCGCTTCTCGACGCCCTTGCGGATGACGTACGCAGGAGTTTCGGCGTCGAAGTGCGGTGCCTGGAAGGCGATCTTGCAGATCAGGGTTTCTCGGAGCGGCTCAGCAGCGCCGTCGCGGATCTGGAGATCGGCGTTCTCGTCTACAACGCGGCCCATGCGCCGGTTGGCGACTTCGCTTCCATGGACAGCGCGGACCTCATGCGCGTGGTCGACGTCAACGTCCGGGGGCCGGTGGGGCTGCTGCGATCCCTCTTGCCGTCGATGATCGAGCGACAGCGCGGCGCGGTCGTCCTGATGTCCTCCCTCGCCGGCAACCAGGGCTCGCCCCGCCTCGCTACCTACGCGGCAAGCAAAGCCTTCAACAGAGTGCTGGCCGAAGGGCTGTGGCGGGAGCTCCGAAGTCAGGGGGTCGACATGGTCGCCTGCTGTGCCGGAGCGGTCAGGACTCCCGGCTATTCCACTGCGGCTGGCGCGGACGCTCCGGGAACGCTCGGTCCCCAGGCAGTTGCGGAAAGCGCACTACGAGCGCTGGGTCATGGGCCGGTGGTGATCCCCGGTTTCGTCAATCGCGTGGCTGCCCTGCTCCTGGGCCGCCTCCTCCCGCGGCGAGCGGCTATCGGCATCATGTCGGGATCGACAAGGAGATTATCATGACGGACTTCATCGCTGGATTCTTTGCCCCCTGGATCGCGTACGCCGCAATGTTCCTCCTGCATCTGGCGGTTCCGGCACGCCGTGTCGTCGGATACGTGCCCAACCCGCAGACGGGGAAGCCCTGGGAGTACCGGCTCAACGGTCCGATCGTCCTCGTGCTGACGATCGCCCTCTGGGCGCTCGTGGGAGCCCTGGGATTCCTTCCATGGGACTGGCTCTACATCCACCGCTGGTCGGGCCTTGCGGGCTCCTGCGTCCTGGGACTCGTGTACAGCGCCGCAATGGTGCTCCCCGCCAAGAGCACGGGGCATTCGTTGTTCGCCGATTTCTACCTTGGCCGCACGGAGAATCGCCAGTTCTTCAACGGCCGGGTGGATGGCAAGATGGTGCTCTACCTCCTGGGCGCGGTCATGCTGGCGCTGAACATCCTCTCCTTCGAGGCACATCACCTGATCGCCTTCGGTGCGGATGCATCGCCAGGGGCGATCCTGTACGGCTGCCTCTTCCTCTGGTTCGTGGTCGACTACCTCCTGTTCGAACGGGTTCACCTCTATACCTACGACATCTTCGCCGAACGGATCGGCTTCAAGCTCGGCTGGGGCTGCCTGACCTTCTACCCCTACTTCTACGCGGTGGGACTGTGGTTCGCGGCCGCGTTGCCCAATCCCGGAACGCCGGCGTGGCTCCTCGTCGTGTACGCACTTGTCTTCTTTGCGGGGTGGACCCTTTCGCGTGGCGCCAACATGCAGAAGTTCTTCTTCAAGGTCGATCCCCGGCATGCCCTCCTCGGCATCATCAAGCCTCGGACACTCAGCAACGGCAGCCAGTCGCTTCTCTGCAGCGGATTCTGGGGAGTCGCCCGGCACATCAACTACCTCGGGGAGATCCTCATGGCCGTGGGCCTGACCCTCGCCCTTGGCTGGCCTGCTCTCTGGGCCGCATGGCTCTACCCCCTGTACTACATCGGGCTGCTCCTCCCCCGGGAACGCGACGACGAACGCCGCTGCGCGAAGAAGTACGGCGCCCTGTGGACGGAGTACATGCGGAAGGTGCCGCGGAGGATCATTCCGGGCATCTACTGACAGCCACCCCCGAGCAGAGAGCTACAGCCAGGGGAGGAGGACCTTCCTGCGATACAGGGGATATTCCGTGGGAAACACCTTCCCGAGGATGACCTCCTCAGAGGGAGAGAAAAGCCTCGAGGATGCGTAGAGAACAGCGCCGATGCCGAAGCCGACCCACGAGTCGAACAACAGGCCGGCGCCCGGGATCACGAGGAGCGCCACCGACGTGTAGAGGGGGTGCATCACGACGGCGAAAGGCCCGGTCGTGATGAGCTTCTTCTGCGGCACGCGGAGGAGGATGAGAGCGACCGACCACAGCCACGCGGGCGCGGACCTGCAGGACCCGCGCTGCTATTTCTCCTCACGCCCGTTGTGCGAGTCGATATCGCCCGGGTAGGACAGGGCCTCGCGTCCGCGTTCGCCGGTCCTGATACGAAGCACGTCCTCGATCGGATGGATGAAGATGATGCCGTCACCTTCCTTGCCGGTGCGCGCGGCCTGCATGATCGCCTCCACCGTCCGTTCGACGTTGTGCTCGCTGAGAACGATGTTGAGCTGGATCTTCGGCAGCATGTCCTTGTGGAGGTAGGTATACCGCCACGAATGCTCCTGGCTGCCCAGGCGGCCATGGCCTCTGATCTCGAATACGTTCATGCCGACGATACCGATCTTCGACAGGGCTTCACGCACCGCGTCCAGGGCCTCTTCCCTGATGATGGCCTCGATTTTGCGAAACATGTGTCCTCCTACAAGGGCGGGAACGGATTGGTTGAGGTGACCATGCATCATGCGACGATCAAAATCAATCGGCCCTGAAATGGATCACGTCTGATCCCCCCGCCGCGATGACGTGCAAAAGGGGGCGAACCAGGGTATAGTCCTTTGTATGCCCGTCACGCTCCAGAGCAACCAGTGGTGGCTGCACGAAGTGAATGGAGAACCTGCCGTGCTCTTCTATATCGAGAAGGTGCAGGTGGACCCCGCCGGCGTGTCCTGGGTCACCTTCACGCGCTATATGGGGGGACGACCCCCGCAAACCTCACGGCTGCAGGAAAGCGAGCTGGGCATCATCAAGAACAGCAAATGGACGAGGCCGGTCCCCGACGCAGGACAGATTTCCAAGCTCCTCATGCTCTGGGGAAACTTCGGCTGATGAGAGCGCCCCCCATTTATCGATAGAGCACCCCGGGATAGAGAAGCTTGATCGCCAGGTCCTGGAACCGGGGGAAGAGCAGGTCCAGCAGCCACCACGCGGCAATGATTCCGCCGTAGGAAAAGATCGGGTTTCGGAGGAACCGATTGATCTTTTCCCCGGTTTCTCCGCTGAAGAGCATGTAGACCCCGGCGCCGTCCAGCGGTGGGATCGGCATCAGGTTGAAGAAGAAGAGCAACAGGTTCAGGGAAAAAGCGACGCTGACGAGAAACGCCACCGCGTCCAACGCCCCCGGCCGAAGGGATTCGACGATGTGGCCGAAGTAGAGAGTCCGCGGCGAATCGAAAAAGCCCGCGCTCACCCCGATGCGGATGACGACCGCCGCGATGAGAACGAGGAGCAGGTTGGCGGCCGGCCCGGCGAACGACATGAGCGCCGCCTTCCGCGGATTCCGCGCGGCCCATTCAGGGTCATACGGGGTGCTCGCCCACCCTATCATCCAGCCTCCGATGATGTACGACACAATGGGGACGAGGACCGTTCCGACCGGCTCGCGCCTGATGTGCGGAAGGGGATTGAGGGTGACCTGGCCCCTCTTGCGCGCGGTGGGGTCTCCGAGCCGCCACGCCGTCAGCGCGTGCGCCGCTTCGTGCGCCACCAGGGAAAACAGAAAGATCAGATACCATCCTACGCCCGCGGCGATCTTGCTCATGGCCCTCCCCTGTGGATGCCGCCAGCATAGTGGAATCGACCCGGCCTTGCCATACGGAGGTGCCCGTGCATGAACTCCTTTGCTCTCATGTTCGGTGGAAGTATATTCTCCCTCACCGCGAAAGGGAGGGGTATGAGAAAGACTTTATTGGCGTCACTGGCGATCATCGGGCTTGCGGCAGCACCCGTATTCGCCTTCAATTCGGATAATCTGAACACCATCACTTTTGAGAACTCCACCGGGTCCACTCTCACGATGATCGTGCTTTCCCCGGAAGACAGCGACTACTGGGGCCCTGAGATCCTCGGCGACGGCACCCCCTTGAAGGACGACGCGACGGCAAGCTACTCACTCGGATACGCGGATACGAGCTTCGATTTCGACGTCAAAGCGGTCGATGACAAGGGAAACGAGTACGATCTCAATCGCATCACAGTGGACGACGGCAGGCAGGCGACCATCCGTATCACGAAGAAAAACCTGTCCAATGCCACGTACAATTACACGCTCTCCACCGTACGGGTCACCAACTCAACCGGCCGCGAGATCGACTACCTTTTCATTCCGCCTTCTGATTCGGACTCGTGGGGGGTGGATCTGTTGAAGGACCAGACCACGCTTGCGGGCGGGGACACGAAAGATATCCTCATCCTCGTCCGGAGGGAACCCGCGGAGTACACGCTCAAGGCCATCGACGAGAGCAACGACGAGTATGACGTCACTATCACTGTCGATCCCGACGCGGCACGGACCGTCCCGGTCTCTGTCGGCGCCAAGGACATGAATTAGGACGCGTAGCCTTGGCCATCCGGGGGCGGCCGAGTGGCCGCCCCTTCAGCCCCTACTCCAGTGAGAAGGGCGGGTATACGTCCGTCACGAGCAGAAAGGCGTAGGCGCTTACCCGGAGTCCCCAGCGCATCACACCGACGACAAACGTGAACATCCCGCGCGGGTAGCGGCCCGTGAAGAGGATCGCAAACCAGGAGATGATCGTCACAACGAGCGCCGCAAGCCCGAGGCAGGCCAACACGACGAAGTGCGGGATCGCCAGAAACCACTTCACGAGCGGGAGGCCGACCTTGAGGTCCTTCGTGGGATCCGGATAGGGGAGCGCGACATGAACGCCCTGCTCCTCGTCCGTTGACGGATAGACGTCCGTGAGGAGAAGGAAGTAGGAGCCGACCCTCAGGCTGAACCGTGTGAGATTCAGGTTCCAGTCGAACCACCAGCGCGGGTACTTCCAGCGGAAGAGCAGCATCAGCAGCGTGGGCGCGAAAAGGATCCCGCCCGCGGCATAGACCACCGGCCAGACGTGATTCGGCGCCGTCCACAACGGACCGCTTATAAGCGCAAGGATGATGGCGATGGGGACGACCATCACCGGGCGAAAGAAGGAGCTCGCCCTGTTCAGCGGCCGGTCGGGAAAGTCGATGGAAAGCGAAACCTGGTGGCTCGATGAAGACAATGTGTCGGTCATGGTGTCCTACCTTGCGGAGCTGGGCTCAGCGCGCACGCTGGCCGTAATGAATCGTACGAAATGGATGACGAGGGCAAGAACCGTCCCGCCGATCCCCACGATCAGAAGCACCTTCACAAGCGTGTTCAGCCAGTTTCCCACGATCAGGGAGAAGTCCAGCGGGAACACGATGAAGAAGACGATGACGGAAAGCAGGCCCGCCGCGGCGAAGACGGTCTGTATCAGCTCGTAGAACCAGGCAGGCCGGTAGGAGGCAAGGAGCAGGTTGCCGGCGATCTGTACGGCCAGAGAGATGTTCGCCGCCCACAGGATGTCGCTCCACGTCGGCAGGATCACCCCGTGCGCAGACTGCCGCCAGAGCCTGACGGTGTTCATAAAGACGATCGCGACGACGTTGCCGAATGCCGATCCTATGAGCGCGCCGGTTTTCTTCTCTTTCATTTCCCCTCTCCTTGCACACTTGGTATCAGAGTATACAACACCGGCAAAGAGCCGGGCCGTCACCCCCGTGTCTTTACAGCACGACTGCTTTGACGCTACAGTGGAGCGCCGGCGGCGGAGGCAGGGATGGCAGAAAAGATACAGATCGCGTGGCTCAACGATCCTGAGGATCACAACTACCCTGCTGCCGAATCGTACCTTTCCCTTCTCCTGAATCCTCTCGATGCGGCCGCGACTGTCTCCGCCTTGCGCGTTGCCGCACCCGCCCGGTTCAAAGCCAAGGACATCTTTCGCGCTTCCCGGCTCTCGCTTCTGGGCGTGAGCAACCTGCACGTCGACAAGGACCGCAAGAAGATCGAGGCGGGCAAGCCACTCTCCCCGCTTCTCCTCGTCCGGGACAGGGCTACCGGCAGGGTGATCATCGCCGACGGCTACCATCGACTGTGCGCGGTCTACACCTTCGATGAGGATGCCCTCATCCTCTGCCGGATCGTCTGATTCTTCCGCCTTTTCACGATCCGCTCAAAGCCACCAGTTCCGACCTTCGCAGCGCGCTGCCGGTGGTCGTGCGGTTCGCCGCGTCCGTGCTCCCCCGCCCGACGGAATTAACGGAATCATAATTTGTGTGCGCGGCAATTAAGCCAAAATTAACGCGATGTTCAATCTGTCCTCACACTCTCCGGGGAGGATTGGTGCGGGAGGGAACCGATGCTGCACGACGTCACGTGGGACTCGATCTCCGAGAAAGACTGGAACCCCGCATTGCGAAAGCGTCTGCGCGGGCAGCGGCTCAAGCTCGTGAGGGTGCGGCCCGGGACCCCGCGCTACGAGAGCGTGGTTCGCCTGCGTTACGAAGGGTTCATCGAGAGCGGCTTCGTCGACCCGACCGCCTCCGACGAGTCGGTCATGCGGCTCGCCCGGGACCCGGATTCCGTGATCATCGGGATGTTCCGCGGAGAGACCATCCTTGCCACGATCACCCTGAACACGATCACCGATCGTTTCCCCGGCATGGCGATGGAGATGGAAAAAAAGCTGCGGCTGGCGCACCCCTACTTCCGCAGCCCCCACGTGCTTGAAATCACGAAGCTCGTCGTCTCTCAAGCGGTGCGCGGGAAACGATTCGTGCTGGCCCTCCTCTACGTATCCACCCTGGTGGCCCGGCTCCTGGACAAAAGGCATCTCTGGCAGGTCTCCCGCGACGTCCCTTCCGATATCAACTGGCGGGTGGGGCTGGGCTTCGACTACTCCGTCGGCGAGCCCTTCATCGACGGCAGCCTCAACGGCATGGCATCGCGGGTCGGGTACATGTACCTCCCCGAGGCCACGCGGAACCCGAGAGTCCCCCGTTTCATCCGAACGATGTACGCCGAGGCCCTTTGCCTGGGCGCCGTGGGGGCAGGAGCATGAGAAGGCGTGTGATCCTGAAGCCGCATCCGCTCGTCGTTCCCCTGATCAGGACCTTCGTGCTCCGCTTCCTCAAGCGGCGCTATCGTCTTTCGGCCGTCGAAGAAAGCCGTGTGCAGGGCTTGAAGCCGCCGTTCATCGTGGTCTCCAACCACGTGAACTTCTGGGACCCGTTCTGGATCAACACGTTCCTCGCGGCCCCGATACAGTTCGTCGCCTCCGACAATCTCTTCCGCACGACCCTCTTCGGCCTCGCCATGCGCCTTCTGGGCGCGATCCCGAAAACGAAGCTCATGAACGATTCCCAAACCATCGGCCATATCTTCCGCGTGCTCGGCGCTGGAGGGGTCGTGGGCATCTTCCCCGAAGGGTCGCGAAGCTATGACGGCCGCAGCGAGCCGGCCCAGTTCGCGGTCGCGCGGCTCATCCGAAAGATGAAGCTGCCCGTCGTATCGGCCCTCATCGAGGGCGGATACCTCGCCCGTCCGCGCTGGGCGCGCAGCGTCAGGCTGGGAAGCGTTCGCCTCCGCTATCGGCTGCTCTTTTCCGGGCAGGATCTCGCGGGGCGCAGCGACGAGGACGTGTACCGCACCCTCTCGGGAGCCCTCAGATTCGACGAGATGGCGGTGCAGCGGGAGAAGAAAGTCTCTTTTCCCACCCGGAGGCCCGCTGAGTATCTCGAACGGCTCCTGTTCATGTGCCCGCATTGCCGGTCCGTCGCCACGCTCGTATCGCGCGCGCGCCGTTTCTCGTGCACGCATTGCGGATACGCGGTGCGCGTGAACGACATCGGCTTTCTCGTGCCCGACGGAGGGCCCCTCTACTTCGATGACCCCGCGGAGTGGAACTCGTGGCAGCTCGGAGCCTTTCGGGACTACCTCGAGTCGGGAAACGGCGCGCACCTCCACAAGCTGCAGCAGGACGATGCCGTCGTTCTCCGCGGCTACCGCGCCTATCGGCTGCGCAGGCTCGCACGGGGCCGCGTCAGGCTGTTCCAGGACGCCGTGGAGCTCCACGCGCGCGGGGGCCTCTCCCTGCGGTTCCCGTTGTCGTCCATCCGGGGCGCGAACGTGCAAAACGGGGAGAAGCTCGAGCTCTACTGCGAGGGCCTTCTCTACCGGCTGGACTTCTCAGACCCGCGGGTCTCTTCGTACATGTGGCTGAAAGCGATCGAAATTCTGCAGAGCGGCGACACTGCCGCGCAGAGGGACGCTGCATCCCTGTAGCGGCCGCGGGGGAAAGCTTCAATGAGGACGGATACATGAAGGACATAGTGATCAGCGAGGCGCGCATCGTGACGCCGACGGAGGTCGTGGAGCACGGCACTCTCATCGTCAGCAATGGACGCATTGCCTCGATCCAAACCGGCGCGCCGGATGACCATGCGGATGCCGTGAAAGTCGATGGGAGGAACCGGCTGCTTCTCCCCGGCCTCATCGACCTCCATAACGACGGGATCGAGCAGGAGCTGGAGCCGCGTCCACGGGCTCGTTTCCCTCTGGCCGTTGCTCTGCAGGCCCTGGAGTCCCGGCTGGTCAGCCACGGCATCACGACGATCTTCCATTCCTTTTCCTTCATGGACGGACGGGAGGGAAGCCTCAACCCCGAGCACCTGGAGCCGGCGATCCGTGAATTGACGCAGCTGCGCCGCACTGGAATCATCCGCCATCTCGTCCACGCCCGTTACGAGATGGTGGAGGTGCAGCACTACGAGAGGCTTCTTCGGCTGATCGACGGCGGGCACGTCAACCTCGTGTCCTTCATGGATCACACGCCGGGCCAGGGCCAGTACCGGAATGTCGAGTACCTGCTGAGCTACTATGCGCGGAAATACAATGCGCCGGCAAGCGAGGTCAAGGAGCTGATCGCCGAAAGGGAGAAGAAGGCGCGCAACCCCGAGATCGCAGCGACACTCGAAAGCCTTGCTGCACACGTGAGGGCGGCCGGCCTCCCCATGGCGTCTCACGATGACGACACCCCGGAAAAAGTCGCCCGCATGCGCGCTCTGGGTGTGGGGATCAGCGAGTTCCCCGTGGAGATGTCGGCGGCGCTCTCCGCCACCCATCTGGCGCTCCATGTCGCGGTGGGAGCACCCAATGTCCTGCGCGGCCAGTCCACCACCGGCAACCTCAGCGCGCTGCAGGCCATCGCGGGGGGCGCGGCGGACATCCTCTGCTCCGACTACTACACCCCCGCTCTGTTGCAGGCGGTATTCCGACTCGTGAGGGATGGCTTCATGAGCCTCCCCGATGCGGTGCGCATGGCGAGCCTCAACCCCGCACGGGCCACGGGCCTCGATGGGGAGCTGGGCTCGCTTTCGGTCGGAAAGCGCGCCGACATGATCCTCGTCAGCGACTCCGGCACGCCGTCGGTGGTGGGTGCATGGGTGGGTGGCCACCGTGTCCACGAGAAGCACGACGGGGCGCTGGACGTCATGGGGGATCAGTGGGCGGCGGAGGCGAGCCCTCGATCGAAGGAGAAGGCAGATGCTCTATGAGATCGATATGAGCCCGCGGTCCCGGACGCCGCTTCACACCGTCAGGTGTGCACGTGCCGGCCCTGCTTCAACCGCGTCGCCCCGATTTCCAGCGCTATCGCCACGAGCAGGATCAGCCAGGTGATGGTGCCGACCTCTCCGATGTTGAAGTAGAACCCGGCAGCCATGAACAGATCGTACCCGATCCCCCCAGCGCCCGCCGCAGCGCCCATGGCGACGGCATTGGTGAAGTTGATCTCGAAACGCATGAAGGTCCAGGAGATGACGGCGCCCATGGACGAGGGCACGACGGCCCGCAGTACGTCCTGGACACGGCCTGCACCGCAGGCCTGGAGCGCCTCGATGACGCCCGCGTCGATCTCTTCGAACGCCTCCGAGTAGGCCTTCACCAGATACGCGAAGGAGTGGAACGTCATCCCCACGACGGCGGCGACGCTTCCGAGGCCTGCGCCGATGGCGAAGATCAGCACCCAGAGCACGGTCGGAACCGCGCGGATGAACGCGACAAAAGCCTTTATGACGGCGACCACGGTCCTATTGCCGAGGTTCTTCGCGGCGAACGGCGCGACCATGAGCGCGAGGACCGCGCCCATGAGCGTCGTGAGGAAGCCGAGGCTGAGCGTGACGAGGATCGCCTTCAATGCCTCGAGCAGCGTGAAATGCTTCGCCACGGGCCGGGTCATCATCTTTCCGAGGTCCCCGAGCAGCTTGACCGATGCCTGGCCGACATCGAGGTTCTTCGTGTCCAGGAGAAAGAATCCCGCCACGGTGACACCGGCAAGCACGATGAGTGTCGCGTTCAGAGCGACAGAGGCGGGAGTCGCGCGGCGCAGGGAAATCTTTCCCGGCCGCGCCTTCACAGGATGACCCTCCGCAGCGCATTGGATCCCGTTTCGATGGCGATGACGACGATGACGACGCCGATCACCACGAGCGCGGCGGAGGGATAGTTCATGCTTTTATAGTAGACATCGAAGAGGAACCCGATCCCCGTCCCCGTCAGGATGCCGACGAGGGTCGCGTCACGGATGTTCGTCTCAACCATGTAGAGCATCCAGCTGGCGATCTGCGGCATGACGGAAGGCAGGACTGCCTGCGTCACGGTGTGCATCCACGATGCACCCGAAGCGTGCAGGGCCTCCACCGAGCTCTCCGCGGTTTCCTCGATCGCTTCCACGTACGCCCGCGTGAGGTAGCCGACCGTTCCGATGAGAAGGGCCAGAAGCCCGGTGAGGACGTTCTGACCGAAGGAGAGCAGGAAGATCATCGCCCATGCGACCACGGGGACGTTCCTGCACACGGAGGCGATCAGCCGAACGACGAGAGTCACGGCGGGATGCGGCCGCGTCGTTCGGGAGGCAAGAATCGCCAGGCCCATAGCCGCCGCCGCGCCTATCACGGTGGCCATGACGGAGACGAGGACCGTCTCCATGAGCTTGACGGCGATCTTCGGCAGGGCCTTCAAGGCGCGCTGGTCCGGGACGAAATTCGCGGCAAGCCAATGCAGCGCCTTCGGGAAAGATGCGACGCTGTCGCGGAAGCTGAACTCCGTGATGATCGACGATCCCGCGGTAAGAGCGCCGATGAGCAGCAATCCCGCCAGGAACGCGAGGTTGCGGCGGAGCAGCACCCTGCGCACCGCGAGGGTGGACGTCATCCAACCTGCTCCTCGAAGAGGATGTCGTCGGCTTCCGACCCGTAGATCTCAGCAACCATCTTTTTCTTGAGCTTGCGGGCCTCGTCGTCGTAGACGATGCTTCCTTCTCGGATGCCGATGATGCGGTCCGAATACCGGATGGCGACGTCGACCTGGTGGAGATTCATCAGTATCGTGATGTTCATGTCGCGACAGATGTGGTGGAGCCGGTCCATGATCTTCTTCGCGGAGCTCGGATCGAGTGAAGCAATAGGCTCGTCGCAGAGTATCACGCGCGGCTCCTGCACGAGGGCCCGCGCAATCCCCACCCGCTGTTTCTGTCCTCCGGAGAGCTCATCGCAGCGCTTGTGCAGCTGGTCAGCCAGTCCGAGGCGGTCGAGGATTTCGCAGGCCATGTCCTTCTCCGCGGCAGTGTAGACGCCCAGAACGCCCGCCAGGGTGGATTTGTAGCCCAGGCGGCCGTGGAGGACGTTTTCGATCACCGTCTGCCGCGGTACGAGGTTGAAGTGCTGGAAGATCATGCCGATGCGCGTGCGCAGCTTTCGCAATTCCCTGTGCCGCAGCGCGAGCACGTCCTTCCCTTCGAACTCTATGTGCCCCGAGCTGGCTTCGACCATCCTGTTCACGCAGCGCAGCAGGGTCGACTTGCCCGCGCCCGATCTGCCGATCACGGTCACGAACTCTCCCGCCCGTATCTTCAGGCTGACGTCCGACAGCGCGGTGACGTCCCTGTAGCGCTTTGTGAGATGCTCGATTTCCAGCAGAGCCATTTCTCGTTCTCCTTGAAGAGAGGCTCCGGGTCTCTCCCGGGGCCTCGCGCGCAATCGCGTATTCCCGAGCTATCTCATCAGAGCGCGGATGTCGTTGTACCACCCGGCGTCCACAGCGACGAAATGCTCCTTGTCGGTCTTCTGCCAGAAGCCCTTGTACGGACTTCCGTTCTCGTCCTTGTAATCCTTGGGCACGAACACCTTGGGATTGTTCGACGTCTCATCCGAGGTGAACGCGGCCCGAAGAGCCGTGAACATCGCAGGGGTGATGATGTCGGTGTTGACGATGATGGGGGCCTGACGGACGCTCGAAACGGCAATCACGGTGAAGGAGGTCCCGGGGACCGTGTCGAAGGGAGCCTCGGCGCCCTGCTTGACCTTGTAGACCGCGCCCGGTGCGTTCGCCTTACCAGAAGCCAGATCGAAGTAGCTGTCGACGTCGACGTCGTCCACCGCGCAAACGTCGGCCTTTCCGCTGAGGACGTTGAAGATCGAGCCCTGGTGGGACTGTCCGAAAACGACCTGGCCGAAGAACTGACCGGCCCCACCTTCGAGAAACAGATCCTCCACCTTCTGATCTTTCCACGCCATCTGCTTTGCGAAGTAGGACTTGATCAGGTTGGCGGGAATGACGAATCCCGAGGTGGAGCTCGAGGAGACGAAGGACATCGTCTTGCCCTTGATCGCGTCGAGCGCGTACATGCCGTTTTTCATGTATTTCGAGGCGTCCGCCGTCCGAACCGCGATCCGGCTGTAGTACACGGAGTCGTCCAAAGTCCCCTTGGGGCTGGAGACCGTGACCAGGGGAACGACCTTGGGGTTCTTCTGGGATGCCTGGACGTAGCCGACGGCGCCGGGATAGCAGAGCGCGGCGTTGCCCGTGGCTATCGCCTCGATTGCGATCACGTAGTCCGTCGTGAGCTTGTCGATCACCGGGCGGCCGGTGGCTTTGGAGATCATGTCGTCGAAGGCCAGACGGGACGCCTTCCAGTCCTCACCCGAGTTGTTCGGGTACCAGACCACGACGAGCGGCTTGTCCGCCGCGACGGCTGCGCTGACCGCTATCAGCCCCACAGCGACGATGATCAGAAGCTTCTTCATGTTTCACCTCCCTTACGCACAGGCAGGGTAGGCGGAGAGCGTTACGCGAGAATGAGCATTCTGTTATAAGACCGTGAATTCCCGCAGGCTATCTGCGCCAGACCTGGTACGCCGTCCATGAATCGCTTTCACGGCGGTACAGTCCGACATTGTCGCACGTCCACTCGAAGCCGGCGGGGACCGCGGCAGCGTCGCGCTCGAGCCATTCCTTCAGCCGATTGAACCCGTCACGGTCGAGGTCGTCGAACGCGAGGGTGAGGTGCGGGAGAAAGTGCAGCCGATTGCTCGCGCGCCAGGGCGTATAGGAGAGCAGGCGCCTGTTCAGCTCGGCAAGCGGCTCATCGAGTGCGATGCGGTAGGCGACGAGGTGCTTCTCCCTGTCACCGTCCTGGTAGGGAGAGAGGAGCAGACCCTCGGTTCGAATGGTGAAAGGCTCCCAGGACCCGAGAGCTGCGCCGAAGGCATTGATGAACGTGCCCACCATGGCAACGGGGACGAAAGCCCCGGTGCGCAGGGTGACATGCGGAGGGTACGCGAGCGCCGCGCGTGATCCGCCGATCTCGCACGCCCGTGCGCGCGCAATCTCGACGCTGCGGCTCACGGGGTCTGGGGGCGTCGTGATGATGATGAAGCGCACGCCCTCCGTCATAGTGCGGCCAGCTCCTTGATGCGGGGGTACAGCCCGGGGTTGCAGGCGATGATCCTCCATCTGCCGGGGGCGAACTCCTGTGCGTCGACGATCCCGCCGGCCGCCCTCACGACGGCCGCGGCGCCGGCAAAGTCCCAGAGGTTCGTTCCCCGCTGGATGAACGCGCCGATGCGGCCCGCCGCCACCTGGGCCACGTCCAAAGCCGTGCTCCCCAGGCTCCTCACCTTGCGCGCCTCTTCGGTAAGGCGGGGGAGAAGCTTGGTCATATAGGGGATGCTGTCGTCCCGTACCCCGAAGGAAACGACGACAATGGCCTCGGCGAGATCCGCCACGGGTGCGATGGTGAGCGGCCGACCGTTCACCGTTGCCTGACCGTCTCCCGTGCCGACGAACAGCTCGTCGTGCATCGGGTCGAGCACGACTCCCACGCACGCCTCCCCGATGCGTCGCCCGTCGGGGAGGGACGACGTCGATCCGTTGCCCTGCGGGTCCAGCTCGTGGCAGGCAATGCTCGTGCAGAAATGCGGCAGCCCGTGAAAGAAGTTGACGGTGCCGTCCAGGGGATCGACGATCCAGACGTACGGCTCCCGCCCCGGCTCGTACCCCTTCTCCTCCGACAGGACGGCGTGATCGGGGAAGCTGCGTCGAATCACGCCGATGATTTTTTCCTCGCACTGCCGATCCAGGGAGAGCTTCAGGTCGTGCGCGGGCCGCCCGTCCACCTCCTGGTGGCGTCCGAAGCCTTCACGGATCAGCACGCCGGCGGCCGCGGCGGCATCGATCGCCGCTTTCCTCATCTGGGGTGCGAGCTGGTTCATGCCGATTCACCGTCCTCTCGTGCGTCGCTCATCGGGAGCATCGTGTCGGAGAGCCGGGCCAGGAGCTCGGGGTCGTGGAAGACGCCGATCATCGCCGTGCCCTGGGACTTCAGCTCCTTGATGAGGGAGATCACCTCCTGCGCGGAGCCGCGGTCAAGCGAGGCGGTGGGCTCGTCCAGAAGGAGCAGACGCGGCCTGGCAATCACCGCGTGGATGATATTGATCCGCTGCTTCTCCCCTCCCGAAAAAGTGGAGGGAAACATCTCCCAGAGCGTCGCGGGGATCTTCAAACGCGTGAGGAGGTCGCGCGCCCGAGCGATGCTCTCCTCCCGATCGAACCCGCGCGCGACCATACCGTTGGTGATCGTCTCCAGGGCGGAGACGCGGGGGATCACGGGAAAAAACTGTGCGATGTAGCCTATCTCGTGTCTGCGCAGCTGGATCATGTCACGGTCGGGAGCAGCCACGAGGTCCCGCGTCGTTCCCTGCGCATCCGTATACCACACATGACCCGTCGAGGGAAGGTAGGTGCGGTAGAGACACTTCAACATCGAGGACTTCCCTGCGCCGCTGGGGCCGCTCACGCCGAGGAACTCCCCCTCCTGCAGTTTGAAGCTGACGCCGCTGAACGCCTCGATGCGCTTGCCTCCGCGCATGTGCATCAGGAAGGTCTTGGAGAGCATTTCGCAGCGGATCACCGTCGGCCCCCTCCCGTCCTCACAGAGTCGAATGCACGAGAAGCTGGGTGTACGGGTGCTGCGGGTCCTCGAGGACCTGGTCCGTGAGCCCCTGCTCGACGACGCATCCGTTCTTCATCACCAAGGTCCGGTCAGCGAGGAGACGTATCACCCCCATGTCGTGCGACACGACGATCATCGATATCGCCAGCTCGTGCTGGAGCTCCCGGATCAGATCGAGCACGCGGGCCTGCACGCTGACGTCCAGACCCGATGTCACCTCGTCCAGCAGCACCAGGGGAGGGTTGTTCGCCAGCGCCTTGGCGATCTGGATCCGCTGCTGCATCCCGCCGGAAAGCGTCCTCGGGAATGAATCGATGTAGGCGGCGGGGATTTCCGTCTTTTCCAACAGCTCCAGGGCCCGCGCACGTATCCGCGCAAAGTTGAAAACCCCGGCCTCAAGCAGCTTCTCCGCCACGTTCGCCCCGCTCGTGATGTCCAGTCGCAAGCCTCTCAGCGGGTTCTGGTAGACCATGCCCATGAGACGGTTCCGCAGGCGGCGCTTCTCCCCGCGGTTGAGCACGGTCGCGCGCTGCCAGCCGCCGTCGTCCCTGAGGAGGAGATCTCCCTCGGTGGCCTCTTGGTCGAAGTAGATGCACTGCAC
>PLNO01000250.1 GCA_003141795.1 Spirochaetaceae bacterium
CAACTTTTCAACACCCTGCTAGAGCGCGTCCGCTGCCTCCCATCAAGTGATGTAAACTCGCGCCAGATCCCCCTGGAGGGGGCGTCGTTCGACGAGCTGCGCGCTATAGCCGAGCGGGAGCGAACGTAGAGGTGTTCCAGTTCGATACACGAATGGAACATCTGCCAGAACAGTGAGATAGCGAGGTCGACGCAGGTCGGCCAAAGCAATTGGTTTGACGATGTTTTGCAGACTCTTTGGCCACAATCGAGGCGATTGCGCCGCCGTGTCAAGCACCTGCTCTTGGCACGGCAGTTGCAAGTACACAGCATGATCACGAGGACCGCATGAAGGGCGGAGTCCGTCGGCGCCTGACATCCGCGTTCGTCGTGCTCTCCGTGATTCCCCTCGTAGCGATGGGAGCGCTCTTTGCCCGCCTCAGCTTCGTCATGCTGGAAAAGCAGGCGCTCGACGCGGAACGTCGGCTCGCCAATCACGGTGCCGCGCTCCTCCACTCCTACCTCTCCGAGCTCGAAACCGAGCTCAGCCTCACCGGGAATCTCCAGGACCTGCGATCGCTCGGACAGATGAAACAGAGCTCACGCCTCGCCCTTCTGGCCGCTCACGAGCACGCTTTCGAAGAGCTTGTCCTCCTCGACGATCGAGGCCATGTCGCGGCACATGCCTCGCGGCAGAGGCTCGTCTCCCATGAGGGCGTTGCCTGGCAGTCCTCCGAGGAATTCCGAGCTCCGACCATCTCCCTTCTTCCTTACTACGGTCCCATGGAGATCGATTCCGGCACGGGCGAGCCGACACTCCTCATGTCCCTGCCCATGCTCGACCTGCACTCAGGGCGCCCATGGGCAGTGCTTGTCGCCAGGGTCGGTCTCAAGAGGATCTGGGATCTCATCGCAGGTCTCCCGGTCGGTCGGGGAGAGAGTCTGTACGTCGTCGACTCGGCCGGAGCGGTCGTCGCGCATCAGGACCCGTCAGTCGTCCTGCGGGGGACGCACTTCGGCGTCCCCCTGACGGAGGGGATCGCACGCGGTCTCTATGGGACCCAGGCCGTCGTTGCTGTGGACACCGTAGAGGCGGGGAACCGGCGGTTCAGCGTCGTTGCGGAGCAGGCCGTCGGCGAAGCCTTTGCACTGGGGTTCAAGGCGGTACAGATCACCGTCATCGTCACGCTTGCTGCTCTTGCCGCGGCGTTCGTTTTTGCGATGCTCGTCATGCGATCCCTTCTCTATCCCCTGACCGCTATGGCGGAAACGGCACGTGCGGTGGCCGCGGGTGAGCTTTCGAAACGTGTCGCCGTCTCCCGCAAGGACGAGCTCGGCGTCCTTGCGGAGGCGCTCAACGCGATGGCAGCGCAATTGCAGGGCGACATCGACAGTCTCGAGAAAAGGGTCGCCGAGCGCACTGCCGAGCTCGAGGCTTTCTCCTATTCCGTCAGCCATGATCTGCGGGCCCCATTGCGGGCAATGAACGGCTTTTCCCGCATCGTTCTGGAGGAGGACGCCGCCCTCCTTCCCCCCGAGTCCGTGCGGAGGCTGAACCTCATACAGGACAACAGCCGCCGTATGAGCGAGCTCATCGATGCGCTGCTGGATTTCTCCCGGCTGGGGCGGCACGCATTGGCAAGGAGAAAAGCCGACACCGCGGCGCTGGTCAGGGAAGCGCTGGATGTCGTGGCCGCTGAGCAGGGACAGCGCAGAATCGAGTTCATCATCGGAGACCTGCCCCCCTGCGAATGCGATCCCATCCTCCTGAAGCAGGTTTGGGTCAACCTCATTTCCAATGCGGTAAAGTTCACCCGAGGCCGCGAAGGCACCTGGATCGAGATAGGCTGCCTCGCAGGTGAGGGCGCCGGGCGGGTCTATTTCGTGCGGGACAATGGCGTGGGTTTCGACATGCGCTATGCGGACAAGCTCTTCGGGGTATTCCAGAGGCTGCACAGTACCGAGGCGTTCGAGGGGAATGGGATCGGGCTCGCAACGGCGCGGCGAATCGTCACGCGCCACGGGGGCCGCATGTGGGCCGAAGCGGAAGTCGAGAAGGGGGCCACGTTCTATTTCTGCCTCGGGGATGGTGGGTCATGAAGAAGCATCGACGGGCAGATTTCGGGGTGTCAATCGTTTGTTGCGCGCTGATCGCCGTCCTGGGAGCGTGCGGCCCGCGTACTCCGCGGACATACACGATCGGGATCCTCAACGATGCGCCACCGACCGACGGGACGATGAACGGTTTCCGTGAGGCATTGACAGGGCGCGACGCACCCGCGGGGTTTCGCATTTCTTTCATCTATCGTGGCTATGTGGGGGACAGCCCGAAGGCGGCGGAAGCGGAGGCAACTCGAATCCTGGCGGAAAAACCGGACGCTATCGCCGCATTCGGCCGCACGAGCATTCTTGCCGCCGCCGCCACCCTGCACGGGAAGGGGCTCCCCGTCATTTTTGCTCCGTATGGAGATCCCGTGAGGGCGGGGCTCGTCGAGAGCCTGCGTCACCCCGGCGGTACCATGACCGGGGTCTACCTGGGCAAGGACATGGGAAAGTTTTTCGAGTGGATCCACAAGGTCTCTCCGTCCGTTCGTCGGATGTTTATCCCCCGGTTCGGAGCCGGCTGGGTCTCGCCAACGGATGCTGAGGCCAACTTCGAGGAAATCCGCGCGGCGGCGAAATTCTTTGCCATTGAGCCTCTTTTTGCCACAATCGGCTCCCCCGCAGACATGCCGCGTGCGATCGAGACGCTTGCCGGGCAGACAGGGATACTCATCCTTCCAACACCCGAGCAAATCTCCGAGTTCGCCCCGTTTGCAACCGCACGAGGAATCCCTATCTACTCTTTCCTTCCCGCGCACATCGGCCAGGGAGCATTGATCGCATATTCCTATGACTTCGCCACGGCGGGGCGCCAGGCAGCCCGGCTCATGTCGATGGTGATGAGAGGTATCAATCCCGCGGACATTCCCGTCGAGAAGGCGGAGTACTCGGTAACCATCAACTTGAAGGCAGCTGGAGCCCTGGGTACCGTGATACCCGATGAGGTTCTTGCCCAAGCGGACATGGTCGAGCGCTGACATTACAAAGGAGTGAGGTATGCTGTCCACCATGCTCTTCAACGGTCTTCTGCCCTTTGCCGCGATCGTGCTGCTCGGTTGCTGCCTCGTTGTGTCGGCC
>PLNO01000198.1 GCA_003141795.1 Spirochaetaceae bacterium
TTCGATCGAGAGTGTCGTTTCCAGCACGGGCACACTCGCACCCGTCTACGAAGTGAGCGTCCTCTCCCAGATGAGCGGGCGGGTGGAAAAGGTCAACGCCGACTACAACGACCACGTCAAGAAGGGGCAGGTCCTCGTCCAGCTGAACACCGACATGCTCAAGCTGCAGGAACTCGAATCCGTGTCGGCCGTCAAGAAGGCACAGGCGAACTACAACATCTATCTCCTGGACGCTCAAAACAAGGCGAACCTCTTCAAGAAGGGGCTGATCGCTGAATACGACTACAAGTCAAGCGAGGCCAGCCTGGAGGCGTACGCGGCTGATCTTTCCTCCGCCCAGTCCGCGTTGAAAGTGATCCAGACCGAGCTCAACCAGTACGCGCTCATCACCTCTCCCATCGACGGCATCGTCATCGACAAGGACGTCGACGTGGGACAGAGCGTTCTCGAGGGCTCCAGCTCCAATGCGACGAGCCTCTTCACGCTCGCCGAGGACCTCGCCAAGATGGAGATCAAGGCGACGGTGGACGAACTGGACATCAGCTCGATCAAGGTCGGCCAGGACGTGCGCTTCACGGTGGAGGCGAACCCGAGCATCACCTACCAGGGCAAGGTCCACGAGATCAGGCTCGTACCCGAGACGACGGACAATGTGGTCAATTATTACGTGATGATCGATGCAGACAACATGAATGGCACGCTCCTGCCCGGAATGACGGCCGACATCACCTTCATCAAAGAGAAGAAGACCGACGTGCCCGTCGTGCCCACCGCGGCGCTCCGATTCACCCCCGCGAGCATCGGAGCGGCGCAGATAGCGAAGCTCGAGTTCATGGCGGGTCTTGCCGACCTCCCCGAGGACCAGCGCATAGCGGCTGAGAAGGCCTACGACGAGCAGATCAAGGGCGCCAGCCAGGCCACGAGCAAGACGCAGACAAAGACAGGCGGTCTTGCGGGGATGATGATGCCCGGGCCGCCCAAGCGTCCCACCTCCTCGAACGGATCCGCCGAGCCCGCTCCCGGCGCGGCAATAACGGCAAAAAAGCCTCTCTGGTACGTGGGAGAGGGCGGCGCGCTGGCCGTCTACATGGTCACGGTCGGCTCGAGCGACAGCACGAACACCGAGCTTGTCGGCGCCGACGCGCTGGTGGGCAAGAAGATCATCCTCAAGATCAAGGTGGAGTAGGGTCATGGCAATGATCGAGATGCGCGGCATCATGCGGCACTACGACGTCGGCGAGGTCGTCGTCAAGGCGATACGCGGCCTGGACCTGAGCGTGGGGCTGGGAGAGTTCGTGGCGGTCATGGGGCCTTCGGGCTCGGGAAAGTCCACGTTGATGAACATCCTGGGCTGCCTCGACAAGCCGACCCAGGGGAGCTACGTCCTGGACGGCCTTGAAACCTCCACCGCGGACAGTGACGAGTTCGCCGACATCCGCAATGCGAAAATCGGCTTCGTGTTCCAGGGTTTCAACCTGCTGGCACGCACGACAGCCCTGGAGAACGTCGAGCTGCCCCTGTTCTACGGCAGGCACCTCTCGCGCAAGGAGCAGACCGAACGTGCGAAGAAGGCGCTGACCGACGTGGGCCTGGGCGACAGGTTCATGCACACCTCCTCCCAGCTCTCCGGCGGGCAGCAGCAGAGGGTGGCCATCGCCCGCGCCATGGTGAACGACCCTGCCTTCATCCTCGCGGACGAGCCCACGGGGAACCTCGACTCGGAAATGACCCTCGAGGTCATGAGCCTGTTCCAGGAACTGAACGACAGGGGCAAAACCATCGTCATGGTCACACACGAGCCCGAGGTCGCGAACTTCACGCGGCGGATCATCATCATGCGGGACGGATCGCTCGTCTCGGACCAGCCCGTCCGGGATCGTGGCAGTGCCGCGGCCGACCTTGCCGCGTGGAAGGAACAGCACTCGCTGCTTGCGGGAATGAAAGGGGCGGCGTCATGACATTCGGCAGATTGATATCGCACTCGATGCGGAGCATTTTTCGTAACCGGATCCGCAGCCTCCTCACGTCCCTCGGCATCATCATCGGCGTCGGCTCCGTCATCGTGATGGTCGGCGTCGGCCAGGGCTCCCAGGCCCAGATCTCCAAGCAGATCGCCTCCATGGGCACGAACCTCATCATGGTGTTCCCCCCGCGGGGGGACCGCAACGGTCCGCGACAGGCCAACCGGCTCTCCGAGGCCGACGTGACGAAGCTGCGCGCCGAATCGAGCTATCTCAGCGCGATCTCCGGCGAGGTTCGTGACACCTTCAAGGTGGTGGGAGGCTCGGGCTACTGGTCGACGACCGTGTACGGGGTCGAGCCCGACTACCTCGTCATCAAGCAATGGGGCATGAAGAGTGGCTACTTTTTCACCGACAAGGACCTCGCCTCGCGGAACAAGGTGGCGGTGCTCGGCGCCACCGTCGTCAAGAAGCTCTTCGGAGACGCCGATCCCGTCGGCCAGAGCGTCCGTATCGGAACAACGCCCTTCACGGTGACGGGCGTCCTTACCAGCAAGGGCAGCAACGCGATGGGTGACGACCAGGATGACGCCGTCATGGTGCCGCTGGATACGGCTCTCACGCGCCTCGAGCAGAGCCGCTACATCAACACGATCGAGATGAGCGCCGTCCGCCAGGACCTCATGGATCAGGCCCAGACCGAGGTCGAGCAGATCCTGCGGGAGTCCCACAGGCTCTCAGCGGGCGCCGACGCGGACTTCGAGGTCATGAACCAGTCGGAGATCATCAAGACGGCGTCCCAGACCTCAAAGACCCTCACCACCTTGCTGGCGGCCATCGCGGGAGTGTCGCTCCTGGTCGGCGGAATCGGGATCATGAACATCATGCTCGTCTCTGTGACGGAGCGTACGCGGGAGATCGGCATCCGCATGTCGGTCGGCGCGCACAAACGCGACATCCTGCTGCAGTTCCTCTCCGAATCGATCATCCTCAGCCTTCTGGGTGGAGTGATCGGGATCATCCTCGCAATCGTCGTGTGCTCCCTTCTCGGGTCGATCGGAAACGTGCCCACGGTCATCAAGCCGGGGATCATCGCCGCGTCGGCCGGTTTCGCCGCAGCGGTGGGGATATTCTTCGGCTACTACCCCGCGCGCAAGGCGGCGAATCTCTACCCCATCGATGCGCTCAGATACGAATGAAAGAGGAAACCATGAAATTCAGGCTGTTACCGTCCTTCGTGCTCCTCCTTGCCCTGCTCACTACCGTTCCCCTTGCGGCCGATGATACTCTCTCTCTGGAGCAAGCACGGGCATACGCCTTGGCGCACTCGAAGACGCTGCAGAATCTCCTTCTCTCGGTGGACTCCGCCCTGTTGGATGAGAAGATCCAGTCTTATACGCTCCTTCCGTCGATCACCGCCTCGACATCAGTGAGCGCCGATGTTCCTGAAGCCACCCTTCTCGACATGCTGGGCATCTCCGGCGGGGTGACCATCACGCAGACGGTTTTCGACGGCGGCAAATCAGCCCTGCTCAGCGCGATTGACTCCCTGTCGACATCGATCGCGCGGGCAAAGGCGAGGGCCCAGTACTTCAGCGTCCTGTCAGCGGCCGACTCGGCTTTCTACAGCGTGCTCGAGGCCGAAGCTTCCGTTGCGGCGGCCCAATCAGACCTTGACGATGCAAGGATCTATCAGAGTCTTGCGCAAGCCAAGCTGGAAGTGGGGATCATTGCGCGCTCGGACTTCCTCAAGACGGAGTCGGAAACAGCGGCAAAGGAAACGGCCCTCGCCCAGGCGCAGGGCAAGCTCTCCGTTGCGCGTCGAACCCTCGCATCCCTCACCGGACTTTCCCTCTCTTTGAAGCTGGCGTCCAGCGACTCGGAGCGCTTTGACGAACTCATGAAACGTGTCGCGACCTTTACTGAGACGCAGACCGGCACCCTCATCGCGAACCTCGTGGCCGCCGCGGCGAAGAACAACCCGACCCTCTCCCAATCGAACCTCGCCAACCAGCAGGCCAGGAGCCAGGTCGATCTCGCGAAGGCCGACTACCTGCCCAGCATCAGCGCCTCCTGGACCAACAGCCTCTCCTTTGCGGCGAGCACCGGCGCGGCGAGCAGCGCATTGTCCGTCTCCGCATCCCTGCCCTTGGACATGTGGAACACGCAGGCAGCGGTGGACTCGAAGGCCATTGCCGCGCGCCAAGCCGCCCTGGACCTTGACGAGACGCAGAGGACCCTCAACCTGGAGATCGAGGGGGTTGTCTTCGACAGCATCTCCTCGGCCCAGTCCGTCATTTCCTCACAGAAGGCGCTGGACTACGCTGAGAGCAGCTACCAGAGCGTTTTGGAACGATACAAGCTCTCCTCCGCCTCTTCTTCGGATCTCTCCGACGCTGAGCTTCTGGTCAGCACGAACAGGACCGCGCTGATCACGGCGCGCTACCAGTTCCTCTCCAGCATCTCAAGCCTGCGCGCGTACGCCGGCGTCGAGTCCGACGACCTGCTCCTCACCCTCGTCCCGTGATATGATGCGGGAAATATGCGGCAGAGCTCGATGACGAAAAGAATGGTCTCGATCGGCCTGGCGGCGCTCTGCTTCGCCGCCCTCTCGGGCGTGGCGGTGGTGATCTTCCAGGGCATGCGCCAGCGCACGCTCCTGGAAAGCCGCAACGACGGGGAGCGCACGATCAACCAGCTTTTCTCCAGCCTCCGTAACTACGACGACTTCGGCTCCGCCATAGAGACGATGCCGAGCCTCAGTCGGAAGGTGATCGGGGTGGCTCTTNNCCCGAGGTCCAGTTCACCAGTGCGACGGAAAACGACCGCATGGCGTACGTGTACAGGGAGAACGCGCGCAATGCCTCCACGATAATACTCGTACGCCCTTCCCGCGAAGGCCCTCCGCCGGCACCCCCGAAGGAGAGCCAGGGCTCGCGGGATCGCGCGAGCCACTCCTTCATGTTCGATACGATGCGCAAGGCGACATTCATCTACCTGGAGATCCGCCAGCCCTCCTACTGGCGGGACACGAGACTC
>PLNO01000037.1 GCA_003141795.1 Spirochaetaceae bacterium
CCGTGCTTCATCTCGCCCGCCGGATACCCTTCGGCGTGAATGTAGGAAATCTCCTTGAGCTTCAGCGCGCCTTCCAGGGCCACGGGAAAGCTCGCGCCACGGCCGAGGTAGAGGAAGGTCTTCGCCGCCGCGTACTTGCGCGCGATCCTGCGGATTTCCTCCGCGCCGTCGAGCACCGTGCGCATGAGCCCGGGGATGAGCCCGATCTCCGCCACAAGGGCGCGGCCTTCGGCGAGTGAGAGGTCGCGCATGCGCCCGAAGTGAAGGGCGACGAGCAGGAGGCCCATGACCTGGCTCGTGAACGCCTTCGTGCTCGCAACGGCCATCTCGGGACCCGCGTGCACGTAGATGCCGCCGTCGGATTCCCGCGCAATGGTGGAGCCCACGACGTTCACCACGCCGAGGACCTTGCCTCCCTTGTTCCTGATCTCCCTGAGGGTGATGAGCGTGTCGGCCGTCTCTCCCGACTGGCTCACGGCGAAGTACAGCGTCTCCTTTTCGACGATGGGGTTGCGGCAGCGAAGCTCGGAGGCGATCTCCGCACGTGCGGGGATCCTCGCGATCGTCTCCAGCAGGTACGCACCGATCATGGCGGCGTGGTAGGCGGTGCCCATTGCGATGATCTCCACGCGCCGTATGTCGAAGAAGTCCCTGCGCTCGAGATTCAGCCCGCCCAGGCGCGCCGCGCCGAACTCCGGCGCGAGCCTCCCCCCTCCGCCGAAGGCGCGCGCCACCGATTCCGGCTGCTCGAAGATCTCCTTCAGCATGNNCGTCGACCGATTCGGCGTGCAGGTCTTTCGTCTCGAACCCTTCGGGGGTGAGAACGACGGTCTCCCCGTCGTCTATGTAGACGACCTTCGGTGTGTGGCGGACGATGGCGCTGGCATCCGATGCGACAAACATCTCCCCGTCACCGACGCCAACCACGAGCGGGCTCCCGTTGCGGGCGCCGATGATGAGACGGGGATGATCGGTGAAGAGGAAGACCAGGCCGTACGTGCCCTGCAGGAGGCGCAGCGTCTCCCGGACGGCCTTTTCGGGATCGTCGCCGCCCGCAAGGTGCCTGGTGACAAGCTGCGCGATCACCTCGGTGTCCGTGTCACTGGTGAAGGTGNNACTTGAGCGTGGCGTAGTTGTCGATGATCCCATTGTGCACGACGGCAACCTTACCCCCGGCGCCGGTCTGGGGGTGCGCGTTGGCATCGTTCACACCACCGTGGGTCGCCCACCGTGTATGCCCTATGCCGATCGTCGACGAGAGGCCTTCCGGGAGGATCCCTTCGAGGTTCGCCAGGTGTCCTTCCTTCTTCACGACCTTGAGCCTGCCGCGGACGAGGCAGCCGATGCCGGCTGAGTCATACCCGCGGTATTCGAGCCGCTTCAACCCCTCCATGAGGATCGGGACCGCGTTTTTCGCACCGACATAGCCGACGATTCCGCACATGCTCTTGCTCCTATCCGTAGATGAGGCGTCTGACGCGCCGCTCCGTGAGGCCCTTGACCGCGAAGCGCATGTCCGCGGCTTCCTCGAGAATGAGGCGGTAGATCTCCACGTTCTTCATGCCCGCCCGCTGGAGCTCCAGATGACGGCCGCGAACGTACTCCTCGAGGGTCATTCCGAAGTACGCGAGAGCGTCCTCGATGAAACGATCGAACGTTGTCTCTGAAATGTCGTAGGTTTCAACGACGTGCCGTTTGAACTCTGAACGGGTCATCGGTCTCATCATACACCATTTTCCCACAAAAACCATATTTTTGCCCGAAAAAGGGCAAGAATAGGAGGATAGAGTGCCGGCGCAATCGCTTCCAGAGCCTGCCCTTTTTCTATTGGACGAACTTCCGACGGGATGATATGCTCCCGCCGTATGATCGAGACCCAGATTGTTCGATTTGGCGGGCCCGAAGTCTTTAGAATCGTCGAAAAACCGTCTCCGGTTGTTGCTCCCGGTCACGTGAGGATCAAGGTGAGCGCCGCCGGGGTCAACTTCGCGGACGTGCAGATGCGCATGGGACTGTACCCCGAAGCGCCGCACGTTCCCTTCGTTCCCGGCTACGAGGTGGCGGGCGTGATTGCGGAGCTGGGCGCGGGCGTGGACGCTTTCCGAAAGGGAGAGCGCGTGCTTGCCGCATGCAGGTTCGGCGGCTATTCGGACGAGATAGTGCTCCCCGCGTGGCAGGTGCGGCCGACCCCACGGCGGCTCTCCGACGAGGAGGCCGCGGCAATACCGATCGCCTTCATGACCGCCTGGGTTGCGCTCATCACCATGGGCAGGGTGCGGGAGGACGACAGGGTGCTCGTTACCGGAGCCGCAGGCGGCGTGGGAGGCGCGCTCGTGCAGATCGCGGCGCATGCCGGCGCCCAGGTCGTCGGCGTCGTGGGCAGCGCTGAAAAGAAGGAGATCGTGCGCGGACTGGGCGCCGGCCAGGTCCTGACCTACGCCGAGCTCGACGGCCGTGACGGGACGGACGATCGCGGTTTCTCCCTGATCGTGGACGCGCGGGGCGGGGCCGCGCTCAAAGATTCCCTCCGAAGGCTCTCCCCCGGGGGAAGGGTCGTGAGCTACGGCGTCTCTTCAATGGTGTCGGGGCTGCGCCGCTCGATACCCCGGACCCTTCTCAGTCTCCTGAGGACCCCGATTTTCACCCCCATCGGGCTTGCGATGTCCAACAGGGGGATCTTCGGCCTCAATATGCTGAAGTTCTTCGATACGCCGGAAGGGATGTCCCTTTTGACCGAGGCTCTCGACGGCACTCTGGAAGGTTTCCAGTCCGGCCGGTTCCGTGTCCATGTCGGCAAGGTGTTTCCTCTGGCAGAGGTCGGCGCAGCGCATGCTTTCCTGCAGAGCAGGAAAAGCGTGGGGAAAATAGTGCTCAGTTGCCGATAAAATTTTGTTTATTAAATAAATCAATTGACAATTAAGAATATTAATATATACTTGAGGTATGCTACGGAACAAGATTGATGCAAATGTCCGTTGTCCTTCGTGCAACGGACAGCTGTTTCCCCGGGTGCTCGTCTGTGACGCGTGCGGCTTGAAGATCGAGGGCGAGTTCATCATGAACGAGTTCGGATCGCTCACCCCCGACGAGCTGCATTTTCTCCGCGTCTTCATCTACTGCGAAGGGCGGATCAGGGACATGGAAGCCGCGCTCGGCGTGAGCTATCCCACGGTGAAGGGTCACCTGGCCTCCATCAAGGCGAAGCTGAATCTCGCCGGGCACCCCGCAGCTCCGGCTGCTCCCGCTGATTCCGCACCAGAGAAGAGCGCCGCTACCGAGGCGATGAGCGAAGAACAGATCCTCGACCAGCTCGAAACCGGCGTTCTCAGCTACAAAGATGCCGTGCGCCTGTTGCGCGCCGTCAGGAAAGAGGGGGGAGGCGACAATGAGCAGCTCGGCGGCTGATCGCATCCGCGCGATGCAGGAGAAGGGGATCCTCACCCCCGAGCAGGCCGAAGAGCTGCTCGGAGCGGTGAGCGGCGGGGGGCCGGGCGCCGAGCCGGCTCAGCAGGCGGGTGCTGTCGGTGCTTCGCAGGCCGGGCGCGCAGCCGAGGATTCGGGAGCCGCAGCGGACGGGGATGATCCCGCAGATGCAGGGGAGGGATTCGAGCCTCACGGCAGCGGACGCCCCCCGCGTTCCTTCTTCGACATGGGATGGATGGACGGCATGGTGGACGGGATCAATGCGGGGCTCGGCATATCGTCGACGTCCCGATCGGGCAAGGGGCGCTCCCATAAGTACCGATACGACTACCACTACGAGTGGGAGCCGGGCCGCAGCGCGGGAAGCTGGAACGACCAGCGCACCTCACGGGTCGAGCAGCCCGAGGGCGATTCCTTCGAGTTCCGAGACAACCGCCTCTCGTTCAGCGAGCTCAAGGGGATCAAGCTCGTGCGATCCCGCATGAAAGACAACTCGTTCTCCGCCTCGACACTGCGCGGCGCCGAGCTCACCGACGCGGTCATGGAGAATTGCTCGCTCACCGGCGCCTCGATCCACGACCTTTTCATCACCGACGGCTCGATGAAAAAAGTCGCGCTGTCGGGCACCAAGATGCACGCCGTGCACGTGCGCGGCCGCTCGAGCATGAAGGACACCAAGATCTACGGCTCGGGGATCTCCCAGCTCACGCTGGACGGGGAGAGCGTCATGGAAGATACCGTCATCGCCGGCGGGGTTTTGAACACGGTGACACTCGACCGCGCGAGCAGCCTCAAGGACTGTCGGCTGAAGGGCGTCACTGCGACGAGGCTCACCCTGGAGGGGAGCCGCATCGATGACGCCCGCCTGCAGGGATGCATGCTGATGGACACCCGTCTCGTGGACAGCGAGCTCTCCGACTCGGGCCTTCGGGGGGTGCGCATGCCGAATGTCGGCATCACCGCATCGCGCATGAAAGACCTTCGCATGGACTCGATCGGTTTCCAGGGCCTGGAGATCCGCTCGACGACGCTGAAGAAAGTCCTCTTCCGCGATCTCCCCGCCCGGCTTCCCCGCTACGCGGAGAAGCTGTCCCTGCTGGAATGCACGATCGAAGACTCCGAGTTCATCGGATGCACGTTCAGCAATACGACGATACGGGGGGTCACCGTGAAGGGCGTGCGGATTCACGGCGTCGACTTCACGGGAAGGACCATCGAAACGGCGGAAGACCTCCTGGCACTTTCCCGACGATAACTAGTTGTCCCGACGCGAGCCGTCGGGGGCCCTCGGGCATAAAAAACCGCGGTGGAATTCTCTGCCGCGGTTTTTTATTGCCCGCCAAATCAAATAAATTAATAGTGAATTAAAATTTTTAATAATTGTATTGACAATTGTTAAAAAAGTGACTACTGTGTTCGTATAGTTAAGGAAGGAGAGATCATACATGGATATCATTTCCATCAAAGGTCTTCGCAAGAGCTTCAAGGGCCGCAGAGGGAAGGGCCGACCGGCGCTCGTCGAAGCGGTTCGCGGCATCGATCTGTCAGTAGCGCAGGGCGAGATATTCGGATTCCTGGGCCCCAACGGCGCGGGCAAGAGCACGACGCTGCGGATGCTGTCGACGCTTCTGGCGCCCGACGGCGGCAGCGCGACGATCGCCGAGTGCGATCTCACCGCGGAACCGCGCAAGGTGCGCAAAGTCATCGGCTACGTGAGCCAGGCGGGGGGAACGGATCCTGACTCCACCGGCAGCGAAAACCTGCTCCTGCAGGCGGGGCTGTACGGTATGCACAAAGATGCAGCGCGCCGCCGCACGGAGGAGCTCATCGAGGCGCTCAGCCTCACCGATTTCGTCGACAGGTTCGCCAAGACCTATTCAGGCGGCCAGAAGAGGAAGCTCGACATCGCCGTCGGGATGGTGAACAACCCGAAGATCCTGTTCCTCGACGAGCCCACCACGGGGCTGGACCCCGTGAGTCGGTCCCAGCTCTGGGCGCAGATCCGCGTGCTGCGCGACATGGGCACGACGGTGTTTCTCACGACGCACTATATGGAGGAGGCGGACGCCCTCTGCGATCGCATCGCCATCATGGACAAGGGCCTCATCGTGGCGCAGGGGAGCCCCTCTGAGCTGAAGGCCGCGGTCCAGGGCGATATCGTCTCCCTCACCGTGAATCACGTGCCCAACGCGCCCGCCATCGCCCTGCAGGTTTTAAAAGGACACGAGCTCATCCGCGAGATCAGCGACGAAGGCGGCAGCCTCCGCCTGGTCGTTACCCACGGGGGCGAGGCGCTTCCGGTGATCCTGCGCCTGCTGGAGGGCACGGGTGTCGGAATCGCGAACGTGGCCCTCTCCCGGCCGTCCCTGGACGACGTGTTCCTCCGGGCGACCGGTCATTCCCTGAAGGAGGATGCCATCGTTGCAGCCTCCCCAAACGCAGCCCACAAGGAGTAGGCAATGAAGTTCTTCAAGGATCTCGGATACGTCTTCGTCCGCAATGTGAAGGGGACTCTTCGCAACCCCGTCTGGCTGTTCGTCGGGTTCTTCCAGCCCATCCTCTACCTGCTCCTCTTCGCCCCGCTGCTCAAGAACCTCGCGGGGGTGCCGGGCTTTCCCCAGGGGGGCGCCTACACGGTGTTCACACCCGGCCTGCTGGTGATGCTCGCGTTGTTCGGCACCGTGTACGCAGGCTTCACGCTGATCGACCACATCCGCCAGGGCCTTCTCGAGCGGCTGCTCGTGACGCCGGCGAACAGGCTGGCGATCCTTCTGGGATACATCCTGCGCGACATCGTGACGCTCGTCATCCAGTCCGCAATCGTGGTCTGCATCGCCCTGCCGCTGGGCCTGAAGGTGAGCGCCACGGGTCTCCTCATCACCTTCGGCTTCATGATCCTCACGGCGCTGCTGACCGCCTCGTTCTCCTACGGGATGGCCATGGTGCTCAAGCGGGAGGATTCGATGGCGTCCGTGCTCAACATGATCGCCACGCCGCTCATGCTCCTCTCCGGCATCACCCTGCCGCTCACCCTCGCGCCGAAGATCATCCAGTCCATCGCTTCGGTGAACCCCTTCGCCTACGAGGTCACGGCGACCCGTTCGCTGTTCCTCGGGAACTTCACCGACCCCTCGATCCTCGTCGGTTTCCTGTTCCTCGGCGCCCTGGCAGTGCTCGCCTTCTGGTGGGCGATCCGCTCGTTCCGCAGGGCGGCGGCCTAAGAGCCCTCCCGTCGCGCAAGGGGCGAGCGGGTACAGGGTGCCGCGGGCGGCAGCCGTCTGCGAAGCAGACGGCGAAAGCCTACGGGAGCGAGCCCCTAGCCATGGAGGGCGGAGGCGAGCGAGTGCAGGGATGCACGGGAGCGAGCCCAGTAGCTCAAACGCCCCGCGGCCATGGGGCTCGTTCAAGGAGGGCTGCACAGCACGCCGGGGCGTGCGAAGGCAGCCCCTTTTTTTTCCCCCGGTCCCCCCGAAACGGTTGACTTCCCCCGCAGTCCATCCCAAATTCGATTCACCCATGGAGAAGCGGGAGAAACTAGGAGCCGAGATCCACTTCCTCGGCAGGGTTCTGGGAGAGATCATCAGGGAGCAGGCAGGGCCCGCTCTCTATGACCTGGAGGAGGAGGTCCGCCTGGGCGCCCGGGCGCGGCGCGAGGGCAGGGACGGTGCCGAACGTGCACTGCGCGCGCGGATCCGCTCCATGAGCGACACCGAGGCGCGGACCGTCGTTCGCGCCTTCACGATGTTCTTCGACCTTCAGAACCTCGCCGAAGACAGGGAGCGGGTGAGCGTCCTGCGCGAACGCGAACGCAGCCGCTATCCCGAGCCGCGCTCGGAGTCCATGGAGGACGCGGCGCTGCTCATGCGCACGGCGGGGCTCGATCCCGAGCGCACGCAGGCGCTTCTGGACATCCTGTCCATCGGGCTCGTCTTTACCGCCCACCCCACGGAGGCGAAAAGAAGGTCCGTGCGAACGAAGGTCCGCCTCCTGCGCCAGACCCTCGTGCAAATGGACGACGCGGAGCTCCTCCCCCGAGAGAGGGAGCGGCTGGTGGCGCGCCTTCGCTCGCTCCTCACGGGGCTCTGGCAGACCGACCTCGTGAGGCCGCGGCGCCCGAGCGTGCTGGAGGAGGTCGAGGTGGGCCTGTACTTCGCCGCCACGCTCTGGGAGGTCGCCCCGGTCATCCAGTCGGAGCTCAGATGGGCGCTGGAGAAGGTGTATCCCGGCGCCACGTTTCGGCTTCCCCCGTTTCTCGGTTTCGGCTCGTGGATCGGCGGCGACAGGGACGGCAACCCGCACGTGAGCGCAAAAGTCACCGAAGCGACGCTCCTCCGCATGCGCGCGGCCGCCGTCGAGGCGCACCTGGGCCAATGCCGCTTCCTCCTGGAGGAGCTCACCAGCTCGGAGAAGCAGGTCGCCGTCTCCTGGGAGCTGCGCCAGGCGGTCGAACGGCGCATGCGCGATCTCCCCGAGATTGCGGGCCTCCTCGATCCCTTCTCTCCCTACGAGATCTATCGAAGGTTCCTGAAGACGATCGAGTGGAGGCTCCTGCAGACTCACGCGATGACGAGCATCGACCAGCCTCCCGTCGGAGCCTATCGTGCGGGCTCGGAGCTCGCCGCGGACCTCATCCTGATCCGGGACAGCCTGCGGATGAACAAGGGCGGGCACATCGCTGAAGGCGCGCTACAGAGCTGGATCGGGCAGACGGAGATCTTCGGTCTTCACTTCGCGCGGCTGGATATCCGCCAGGAATCGGGACGAAACACCCGCGTCGTCGCCGAAGTCCTTCGGAGCCTGGGGCTCGCCGATGATTACGCGGCGCTTCCCGAAGGTGAAAAACGGGCGCTGCTCGACCGCACGATGGGCGCGGCCGGCGGCGTGCCGCGCGAAGGCTTGAGCGCGGACGCGCAGGAAACACTCGCCGTTTTCGAGCTCCTGCGGGCCGCGGCGCGCAGCCTCGGTGAGGAGGCGCTGGGCGGACACGTCATCAGCATGACCCACAGCCTCAGCGACATCCTCGCTGCGCTGTGGCTGATGGAGATGCGCGATAAAGCCGGGCTCGAAACTTTCGCATCCATGGACATCGTTCCCCTCTTCGAGACCATCCAGGACCTCGCCCATGCGGCGCAGATCGTGCGCGACATGCTTGACGATCCCACCTATCGACGCCATCTCCAGCGCAGGAACAACGTGCAGACCATCATGATCGGGTATTCCGACAGCACGAAGGACGGCGGGTATCTGGCCGCATGCTGGGCGTTGTACGATGCGCAGAGCGTTCTCTCCCGTGTGGCGCAGGAGCGCGGGGTGCGCGTCATCTTCTTCCACGGACGGGGAGGGTCGCTCGGCAGGGGCGGCGGGCCCGCCGCGCGGAGCATCCTCGCCCTGCCGCCCGAATCCCTCGGTGCGGGCCTGCGCATGACGGAGCAGGGGGAGGTACTTGCCGACCGCTACGACGACCCGCGGGTCGCCAGCCGCCACCTGGAGCAGGTGATCTGGGCAACGGTGGCAGCCTCCGTGCAGCCGCTGTCCCCGCCCCGGGCGCAGTGGATGCAGGCGATGGAGGAGCTGGCCGCGTCGGCGTTTGCAGCATATCGGGCCCTCATCGAAGAGCCCTGCTTCCTCTCCTTCTTCGAGCAGGCAACGCCCATCCTCGAGATCGAATCCCTCCCGATCGCATCGAGGCCCGCGCACCGTCACGGCGCCCGGGGGATCGGGGACCTGCGTGCAATCCCCTGGGTCTTCGCGTGGACGCAGAATCGCTGCATGATCCCCGCGTGGTACGGCATTGGAAGCGCTTTCCAGGAGTTCACCCGCACCCACCCCGACGGCGGAAAGATCCTCCGCGACATGTACGAGGGATGGTCGTTTTTCCGCGCCACGATCGACAATGCGGTGCTCGCCCTGGCGAAGTCGGACCTGGCCATCGGGAGGATGTACGCCGAGCTCGTGCAGGACCCTCAGACAAGAGAGAGGATCTGGGGGATGATTGCCGCCGAGTACGGCAGGAGCAGGAACGCCGTCCTGCAGGCCAACGGGCAGTCGGAGCTTCTCGCGGAGGTCCCGTGGCTCCAGCAGTCCATCCGCGTGCGCAATCCCAACACGGACCCCCTGAACCTCGTGCAGGTGGAGTGGCTGCGGAGGCTCAACGAGGCGACGCTTCGCGGGGACGAGGACCGTCAGGCGGAATGCCACGAGCTTCTCCGTCTGACGATCGAAGGGGTGGCCGCGGGAATGCGGACGACCGGCTGAGGCTGTTATTCGGGGCGGTTTTGGTAGTACATTGAGTGCGAGAGTGAGAGAAACGCCATGGCGATAGATTCGATATCAGCGGTGTCCCCGATCATGTCCTCCCCGATGGTCCCGTACAGCCGGCCGCCGGAAACGACCCCGCGCGCCCAGGAAGCCGCCTCCCAGGAGAATGACGCACGCAGGGTCGCCTCCGCACAGAGCGGGGCATCCCCGGCCTACCAGGCCGGGCCCAATGAAACGAGCTCACCGTCGACCGTGGGCACACGGGTGGACGTGCAGGCCGCGGCCCCCGACGCCGAGAGCGCGCTGCGCGCCTCGACGGCGGAGATCGCCCGCGCGTATTCGAGCGGAGAGACGACCCCTTCGGACATGCGCGCCGCCTCTGACGCGTATCGCGCCGAGAGCGGCGCGCGCAGCGACATCGCAATGCAGCAGCAGGACAACGGCGCGCGAAGCGTGGACGTTCTTGCCTGACGCCCTGCCCCTCGGGATCTGGGGCACGCTCGTCGCGCCTTTCACGGTGCTCGCGCCGATGGAGGATGTCACGGACACGGTCTTCCGCCGCATCGTCATGGACGCCGGAGCACCCGACCTGTTCTTCACGGAGTTCACGAGCACTGACGGGCTGTGCACGGCGGGTCGTCCCCGTGTGATCACAAGGCTCCGCTTCTCCCCCGAAGAGCGGCCCCTCATCGCGCAGATCTGGGGAACGCGGCCCGACTACTTCCGCAGGGTCGCCGCCGACGTGCGTGCCATGGGATTCGACGGCATCGACATCAACATGGGCTGCCCCGTGCGGAAGATCGTGAGCCGCGGGGCCTGCGGTGCTCTCATCAACAATCCTTCCCTGGCTTCCGAGCTGATCGCCGCCGCGAAGGACGGAGCGGGCCCGCTGCCCGTGAGCGTGAAAACGCGCATCGGCGTTTCCGCGAAGAAGCCCGAGTCATGGCTCGGCTTCCTCCTGGAGCAGAAGATCGCGGCGCTCACCGTCCACGGGAGGACCGTTTCCCAGCAGTCGGAAGGGGATGCGGACTGGAAGGCCATCGCCTGCGCGGTGCGACTGCGCAATGCCGCGGGCCTGCCCACGCGCATCATCGGCAATGGCGACGTGCGCACGCCGGAAGGCTTCATCAGGCGCGTGCAGGAGTCCGGGGTGGACGGGGTCATGATCGGCAGGGGCATCTTCGAGAACCTGTTCCTCTTCGCAGGCATCCGCGCAGTTCTCAGCGATCCGCGGCAGCGCCCCATGGAGTTTTCCCGCCTGGACAGGGACGCGAAGATCGAGGCGTTTCGCCGTCACCTTCTCCTCCACCAGGAGACGTGGGGATCGGGCCGGCAGTTCGACGTGTTGAAGAAGTTCGCGAAGACCTATCTGCGCTCGTTCGAGGGGGCCAGCCGGCTCGTCGAAGCGGTCATGAGCACCCGCACGCACGAGGCGGGCATCGCCGTGCTGGACGAATGGCGCGCCGGCGCATAGCCAGGCGCGCCGAGCCCAACGCCTAGACGAGCCCGAACTTTTCCGTGAGCGCCTCCAGGGCGGGTTCGTCGATCCTCGCGATCGTTCCGATCTTCATCGCTGAAAGGATCGCCCGGGCGCTGAACTCCGTCACCTCCAGCCTGTCGAAGGCCTGCGTGAGGCTTTCCCCCGTGGTGAGCACGGCGTCGTTCGCCAGGAGGGCGACGGGGGCGCGCTGCGTGATCTCCCGCGCGAGTGACTTCTCGTCCGTGTACTGTCTGCCGAAAGCGTGGAGCGGAATGGTGCGCAGCGTGACGAAGCTCTCCGGAATGATGGCGCTGTCCAGGCGCGTGGAGGTGACGGAGAACGCGGTGGAAGCCGGAGCCTGTGCGCTCACCACCGCGTTGACGCCGGGGGTGGCCGCATAGATTTCGTTGTGCAGGACGACAGCCCTGCTGGGCAGGGAGCCTCGCTCCCGTTTTCCGCCGCGGATGAGGACGAAATCCGACGAGTCGATGTCCATGCGATCCACGCCGAAGGGGCTGATGAGGAACGAGTCGGCGTCCACCCGTGCGGACACGGTGCCTTCCGTGCTCGTCATGAGGCGCTGGCGGTAGGCGCGGTGCACGAGGTCACGCAGCTCCCGGCGGAGGCTGAGCTCCTGCGACGAGCGTGACGCCGGCTCGATTTCCGGGAGGCGCTGGTTCTTCCCCTGTTCGGCGAGTGCGATCTGCTCGGGGCTGAGCCCGCGGGCAGGTCCGAGCACGCTCGCGTTGATGAGGGTCCGTGCGCAGAAATCGAGCGTTTCGAAGCGCTGGAACGCTTCCAGCAGATCCCGCCCGCCGGTTGCCACGCCGTGATTCTCCAGAAGGACCGTGTCGAAGCCCTGCGCAAAGGCGCCGGCGAGGTTGCGCCCGAGCTCTTCGGATCCCGGGATCGCATAGGGCGCCCAGCCCACGGTACCGCATACGGCCCGCGCCTGCGGGATGATGCTCGTATCAGGGATCCTCCGCACGAGGCTGAACGCGACAAGCGCCGCCGGGTGCGCGTGGAGAACCGCCCGGATGTCCCTGCGCGCGGCGTAGATTGCGCGGTGGAAGGGGTATTCTGAGGAGGGTTTGTGGATGCCCTCCACGACGGTGTCCCCCCGCATGCGTATGATGTCGGATTCGACGAGCCCGCCCTTGTCGATGCCACCCGGCGTGATCCAGATGTCCCCCGAGTCGTCGAGGATCGAGAGGTTGCCTCCCGAGGTCGTGGTCATGCCGTATCCGTACACACGACGCATGATGGTGACGATCTGCTCCCGAGGATGCATGTAGTTGTATTTCACGTCTGACGCCCCTTCCGAAAACGTTTCAGGAGCTCATCGTACGTCAATGCGCGCGTATCGGGAAGACACCAGTCTGCCTCCTCCGAAAGCCGGTTGCCGATGCCGACGCTGAACATGCCCGCGGACCTGATGGCCCGGATGCCGGCACGCGCATCCTCCACCCCCACGCAATTGGCGAACGGCACGCCGAGCTGCTCGGCGACGCGAAAGAAGATTTCCGGGTCGGGCTTGCCCTTTACGACGCTCTCAGGAGCAGCCGACGCGTCGATCAAGGGGCCGACTTCGAGGCGTCGGACGATTTCAGGGGCATTGCGGCTTGCGGAGGCGAGCCCGATCCTGATCCCCGCGGAACGGAGCTCCCGCAGCAGGTCGGCGACGCCGGGGAGGATATCCCGAGGGGTGACGGATGCAATGAGCCGCACGTATAGCCGGTTTTTGCGTTCGGCCAGGCTGTCCCGCTCGGCCTCCGTCATGTCGAGGCCTGCATGGCCCAGGATGATGTCGAGACTTTCCCTGCGGCCGACGCCACGAAGCTCGTCATTCACGCTGCGGCTGAAGGGGATACCCCTCTCGTCGGTGAGCGCTTTCCATGCCTGGAAGTGGAGCTCAGCGGTGTCGGTGAGCACGCCGTCGAGGTCGAAGATCACGCACTGTAGCGTCCGTGCCAGATCGAGTGCCACCTCGGCGTCGACGGAGAGCGTGACAGTGCTTCCCCGGTGGGTGATCGAAAGCGGCGGACCCGACAGAAGCCGATAGCCGGCCGAGCCGTGCGTGAGGCTGACCTCAAGGAGCCTGCCCTGGAGGAGGAGGCGGAAGCGAAGACCGGTCCAGCGCTCGGGGAGGCGCGGGTCGAAGGAGAGCCGTCCCTGGTGCAGGCGCATGCCGGCAAAACCCTGCACGAGGGATATCCATGTGCCGGCCATGGCGGCCGTGTGAACGCCGTCCCCGACGTTCCCGTTGACATCGTCCAGGTCCATCCTCGCCGTGCGGGAGAAATATCCGTAGGCGAGATCCGTCGCGCCGATCTCCGCGGCGGCGACACTCTGGATGCACGGCGAGAGGGAGGAATCCCCCGTCGTCAGCGGGTCGTAGTAATCGAAGTTCCGCTTTTTCTCCGCCATGGAAAACCGGTGCCCCAGAAGCACCTGTGCCAGTACGACATCGGGCTGCTTCAGCACCTGATGGCGGTAGATGACGAGGGGATGGTAGTGCAGGAGAAGCGGCGATGCGCCGGCAGGGGTGCCGGCAAAATCCCAGCGGGCCTTGTCCAGGAACGAATCGTCCTGCGCATGGATTCCCAGGCTGCGGTCGAAGGGGATGTACATCGCTGCGGCCGCCGCGCTCCATTCCGCGATCTCTTCCGCCGAGAGGGAGATCTTGTGCGCGATGCGCCCGTACTCCTGCGGTTGGATCCGCTCGAGCTCAGCGGCGACCTCAGCCGCGTAGCGGAGGTTCTCCTGCGCCATCAGGTTCGTGTAGAGGTTGTTGTTGACGAGCGTCGTGTATTCGTTGGGACCCGTGACCTCGTTGAGGCAGAACGCCCCTCCCTTGCGCGGATTGTAGAAGCCGAGGCCCGCCCAGAGCCGCGCGGTCTCGAAGACCATCTCCGCGCCGCCGTCGGCGAGGATTGTCTGGTCCCCCGTGGCTTCGCAGTACAGACGCAACGCGTGCACGATGTCGGCGTTGATATGATATTGCGCCGTGCCGGCCGGAAAATAGGCCGAAGTCTCTTCGCCCCCGATCGTCCGCCAGGGGAAAAGCGCACCGCGCTCGTTCATCTCCGCGGCCCGGGCACGCGCGGCGTCCAGTATTCCGCACCGGTAGCGGATGAGCGCCCGCGCGATGTCCGGCTGCGTGTAGGCGAAGAAGGGCAGGACGTAGATCTCCGTGTCCCAGAAATAGTGGCCCTCGTAGCCCTGCCCGGTGAGCCCCTTCGCCGCGATGCTCGTACGCCCGTCCCGTCCCGCGGACTGGAAGAGGCTGAAGAGGTTGTAGCGCAGGCCCTGCTGAAGGCCGGCGTCGCCGTCGATCTGGACGTCCGACGTGTGCCAGAATCGCCCGAGTGTCTCCTGCTGCTCGGATGCCAGTACCGCGAAGCCCGCGACGCGCGCAGCATCGAGCTCCGCCTCCGCCTGGCGGGCAATCCCGTCCTCGTCGTGCGACGCCTCACCGGCGTACCCCGCACGGTAGGCGAGAAACTTCGTCAGGCGGACCGTCGTGTTCCTTTCGGCAGCGACGCCGATCCGCATGACGGCCCGATCAGGACCGCACGCCGTGTCGACGGACACCGCTCCCGCTCCCTCGGCGGTGAGGAGATGGTCCACCGCGCATGCCAGCACGCGTGCCGTGGATCGGGTCTTCTGCACGAGGAGCGCGCGGGCACCTTCCGCGTTGCACCGCACGGTGGACAGCGGGGGGTGGGGAAAATGCGCGCCGATGCGCGGGTCCTCCGAGGAGGACTGGTTGCTCACCGCGCCTTCCACGGAGGACTCGATAAGGAGGGACACGTCGGGGCTCGCCACGCTGAGCGACCATTCGATGGCAGCGATGGACGGCCGCCTGAAGGACACGAGACGCCGCGTGGCAAGTGAGATTTCCTTGCCCTCCGGCGATCTCCACCTGAGCGTTCGCGACAGGACGCCCTGAGCGAGGTCGAGGCTGCGCTCGTAGGCCATGACCGTGCCGGTCGACAGGTCAAGCGGCTCGCCGTTCAGCGACAGGCTGATGCGCGTGCCGTCAGCGACGTTGAGCATCACCTGCCTGTTCTTCGCGTACCCGTGGGCTATTTCGCCGTAGATGATCGGCGTTTCGTCGTAGAAACCGTTGATATAGGTCCCCGGCACGCCGGCGGGAACTCCTTCCTCGAAGCCCCCCCTGATGCCGAGACGACCGTTTGCCAGCGCGAAGATCGTCTCATTGCGGACCACTGACGCGGGCACGAAAGCGGTCTCCCGTATCCTCCAGGGCTCGGCGGGATACGCGGAAACTTTCCTCTCCATGTCCCCCCCTAGAGTGCCCGGCAGCTGTCCCGCTGCGCCAGGGTGACGGCGAGCGTCGTCATCTGCGGGCACACGGTCGGGCGGCCCCGCAAAGTGGCGATGAGGAGACGCGCGGCCTCCGCGCCGAGGCCCGGAGCAGGGTTGGTGATCGTGGTGAGCGGCGGGTTCATGTACCGGGAGAGCAGGTCGTCGTCGAAGCCGATCAGGGAGATGTCGTCAGGCACTTTGAGCCCCGCGTCCTTGATTGCCTGGAGCGCGCCATAGGCGACGACGTCATTGCCGGCGAAAACTGCCGTGGGTCGGCTGCCCTGCCCGAGGATCTGCTGCATCGCCGCGTAGCCGCTCTGCTCGGTGAGGTCGGCGACGCGCACGCGCTCAGGCCGGACCGGCAGCCCCGCCTCCCGCATGGCCGCTTCGAAGCCCTCCCGGCGGCCACGTGCCGCGTAGTAGGTGAGGGGGGCGTGCACGATCATGCCGATGTCCCTGTGCCCCAGCGCTATCAGGTGCCGCACTGCGGCGGCCGCGGCAGCCGAGTTGTCGATGTCGATCTGGCAGACGTCGGTGCGATTGATGCTGCCTATGACGACCGTGGGAAGCCCGGCCTCGATGACCTCCGAGAGGCCGGTGTCGTCGTCATGCGTGTTCATGAGGATGATGCCGTCGACATTGTCCTGCCGGGCGAGCTGGAGGTAGTTCATCTCCGTGTACTTCAGCGGCTGGAGCACGAGCTGGAAGCGCGCCTTGTTGAGGACGGGTGTCATGCCCTCGATGACGCGCAGGATGTAGGAGTCCGAGGAGATGTAGCCGGCGTGGGGGATGAAGAACCCGATGGAGTGGTGCTTGATCATGGCGACGCTGCGCGCACGCGCGTTCGGGGTATAGGAGAGGGAGCGCGCAGCCTCCAGGACCCGTTGACGGGTCTCCTCCGGGATGGTCTTCCCCGGCGTGTTGTTCAGCACGAACGAGACCGTGGTCCGCGAGACCCCCGCGGCCCGGGCCACGTCGGAGGAGGATGCCCGTGTTTCCTTCATTCCTTCACCGATCCGGCGAGAATGCCTTTCACGAAGTACTGCTGCAGCGCGAAGAATACGACGAGGGGGAGGAGCATGGAGATGAAGGCTGCCGCCGTCAGGTACTCCCAGCCCGCGCCGTAGGAATTGACCATGTTGCTGATGGTCACGGTCATCGGCGCGACCTGGGGAGTTCCGCCGAGATAGATGAGGGCGACCAGGAGGTCGTTCCACACCCACATGAACTGGAAGATCGCGAGCGACGCGATGGCGGGCACCGAGGTCGGCAGGACCAGGCGGAAGAATACCTGCGCGTGCGTCGCCCCGTCAAGGCCGGCGGACTCCATCATCTCCCCCGGCAGCTCGCCGATGAAGTTGCGAAGGAGGTACACGGCGAAGGGAAGCCCGTACGCCGTGTGGGCGACCCAGATGGCCGGGAAGGAACCGGTGAGGTGCAGACCGTTGAACAGCCGTAGCACGGGGATCAGCGTGACCTGCAGGGGCACGACGAGCAGGCCGATGACGACGAGGAACAGCGCGTTGCGTCCCGGGAAGCGCATCCAGGCGAACGCGTAGGCCGCGAACGCCGCTATGAGGATGGGCATCACCGTGGCCGGCACGGCGATGAGCAGGCTGTTGAGGAAACTGCGTCCCATGTTGGCCTGACCGATGACGTGCGCGTAATTCTCCAGCGTGAACTGGAACGGCGTCGCGAACGCCATCCACCACCCCGTGGTGGTGATGAGACGCGCGGGGCGCAGGGAGGAGACGAGCAGGCCTACCGAGGGAAGCAGCCAGAGGAGGCTCACGAGGATGAGGACGATGTGCAGGACTCCCCGTGCGGCGAACCGCCCGGCGAGCGTGGCACCTTTGCGTCGGCGCACGATTGTGTCTGCCATCGTCAGCCTCCCGACCGGCCGAATCGCCTGATGTTGAGGACCATGACGGGGATGATCGCCACGAGGAGGATCACGGCGAAGGCGCTCGCCCGTCCGAAGTTCTGGAAGTTGAACATCTCCTTGTACATGCGGTTGGCGATGACGTCCGTGTCCAGGCTGCCGTTGGTCATGACGTAGACGACGTCGAAGATCTTCAGAACGCTGATGATGAGGGTCGTGGCCACGACGGTGATCGTTGAGCGCAGCAGCGGAAGGATGATACGGAAGAAGATCTGCCCCTCGCGGGCCCCGTCGATGCGCGCGGCTTCGACCAGAGATACGGAGATGCCTTTCAAACCCGCGGAGAGGATGACCATCGCGAAACCCACCCACATCCATATCCCCACGATGATGAGGGCCCCGTTGTTTTGCGATTTATTGAAGAGCCATGCCTGCGGCTTGAACCCCGGGGATAGGGCGCTGAGGGCGGCATTCACCGTCCCGACCTGGGCAGTGCCTGCGGGCTGGAACTGGTACATGAACTTCCAGATCACACCCGCGGCCACGAAAGAGATGGCCATGGGGAGGAAGATCGCCGCCTTCACCGCACCTTCGTAGCGGACCCTGTCGCCGAGGACCGCGATCAGGAGCCCGAGCACGACGGTCACCACGGTGAACAGGACCAGCCACAGGAGGTTGTTGCGCAGCACGATGAGCATGTTCGAATCAGTGAAGATGTATTTGAAATTGGCAAAACCGACGCCCTTGGTCGAGCTCGCATTGAGGAAGCTCAGCACCACGGTGGAAAGCGCGGGATACACGAGGAATGCAGCCAGCAGGATGAGGGCGGGGGCGAGCCACAGCCAGGGCCTCACGCGCCGGCTGAACCGGGGCTGCCTCCCGCGCAGTCCTGATTCGACCGCGAAGAGGTAGCCCCAGAGCACCAGGGGAACCCCTGCCACTGCGACAAGCGCCCAGAGCGCATTCGTCACGGTCATCTCGTCCTCCTCGGGATCGACCCGGGAAATCGTGGCCCGGCGCCCGCAGGGGCTCCGGGCCGATAAACTGTCTAGTTGCCGCTGTAGGCGTCCATGCGGACCTTGTCCAGGTCAGCGAGGATGCTGTCGAGCTGGCCGGGATTGGCGAGATAGCTCATGATCGCCGACCAGAAAGCGCTGTTCATCTTGCTCGGCATCATGTCCGAGGCGTCGAACACCGCGATGTCGGCCGACGTGAGGATCTGCGCGGCGTTCTTGCTGAGGGGATCCGGATAGTCGGCCAGAGGCACTGCCCGGTTGGGGGAGATGCCGTTCGCCGGTTTCACCCAGAAGTCCTGCGCCTGGGCCATTGTGACGTACTTGATGAATGCCGCCGCCTGCGGGGTGTTCTTGAACATGCCGAAGAGATCTCCCGCTATTTCCACCGCCTTCGCGTACTGCGGGTCGATGGACGGGAAGCCGAAGAAGTTGAAGTCTTCGACGGGCTTCAGGTCGGGGTACTGCTTCTGGATGAAGCTCTGGATGAAGGTGGCCTGGAAGTGGAAGTAGGCCTGCGCCGGGGTCTGGAACACGGGGGTAAAGGCCTGCCCGAAGTTCGTCGACAGCTCGTACTGGCTGCCGCCGTAGGCCATCTTGGCGTCGGCGACGATCTTGCCCCACGCCTGCCACACCGCCTTCACCTCGGGGGACGTCCATGCGAGCTTGCCGTCATACCATGCCTTGTACTTGGCAGGACCGTACATCTTGAGGAAGATGTTCTCCAGCCAGTCGGTTCCTGTCCACCCGCTCGCGGCGCCGCTTTCCACGCCCACCGCCCAGGGGGTGATGCCCTTGGCCGCGGCGGCCTGGTCCACGCTCATGAGCTGGTCCCACGTCGTGGGGATCTTGATCCCGGCAGCGGCGAGGCTCTTGGGGTTGTACCAGACCAGGCCCTTGAGGGAGGCCTTGGTGAACACGCCGACGAGCTTGCCGTCAACGCTTCCCAGGTCGAGCCACCCCTGCGCGTAGTCCTTCTTCATCTGGGGCATGTCGAGAACGCCGGCGAGGTCGATCATCTTTCCCTGGCGGGCGAACTCGGCCATTTTGCCCGGGCCGGGAAGGGCTGCGAGGTCAGGCGGATTGCCGGCCGCCACACGTGTGGTGAGCACGGCGTCGAGGTCGCGGGTCCCCTCGTATTCGACCTTGATCCCGGTCTGGTCGGTGAAGGGCTGCACGAGGGAGTTGAAGATATCGAGCTCCTGACCGCCCCACACTGCAAGGACGGAAACTGAACCGCCCACCTTTGCCGTGGACCCGGCTTGAGCGCCTTCCTTGGACCCTGCCGCAAAGATAAGCGCTGAGCTGAATACCAGCACCACAACGAGCAAGGCTGATCTCTTCATGCTGAAACCTCCTTGTATCTCGATTAGTGTAACTAACAAGAGTTACTAACTCTACTTTATCATTGGTTTGGCGGCAGCGCAAGTTTTATTTTGGGGCGTCTCAAAGGGCACGGGAGGGCCCCTCCTGCTACTTCTTCCGAAAGAAGTAGTGTTGAAACCAACGGAGGACCTCATGCCCGGCGCCCTGCCCTCGTTCGCCCTGGAGAGATTCTTTGCCCGCTATGAGTTCCAGGCCCGCTACCTGCTCTGTACGTCCGACTGTGAATCGATGAGTGTCGGGGACCTCCTCGCCATGGAACCGGGGGCAGAGGCGGGTTTTCACCGCCACTGGCTCGGTTACACAGAAAGCGCTGGCAGCCCTTCGCTCCGCGGGGAAATCAGCAGGCTGTACGAAGAGCAGGGTCCGCACAACATCCTCGTGCACAGCGGCGCGGAGGAGGCGATCTATCTCTTCATGCGCACCCTTTCCCCCTCCGATCACATCATCGTCCAGCAGCCCTGCTACCAGTCCCTCCACGCGGTGGCCGGCTCCATCGGCTGCGACGTGTCAGCGTGGAAGGCGCGCGAGGAGG
>PLNO01000095.1 GCA_003141795.1 Spirochaetaceae bacterium
CGTGCGCAGCTCGTGCGACATGCCCGCGAGCAGGTCCGACTTCGCCCGGCTGGCCGCGTCCGCGGCGAGTGAGGCGAGTCGGAGCTGGTCTTCGGCCTGCTTTCGCGCGGTGATGTCACGTGCCACGATGGTGACCCCCGCGAATCGGTGGTGCAGATCGTTCAGCGGGGACATCTTCGCGTTGAACCATACCTCCGTGCCCTCGAGGGGGTCCGAATAGTCGAACTGCTCCACGCGATCGTTCGCCTGCACGGCCGCGAAAGCCGTTTCGAACTGCGCGGCCACCTTCGGCGCGAACACGTCCCTGAACGTCCGCCCCACCCATTCGTCGGCATGCGCCCGACCGGCGGGCCCGGGGGTGCGGGCGGCGACGAACAGGCCCGTGCTGTCGGTGACGAGCACGGCATCGTCGATGGAGGCGAGGATCGATCGGAGACGCTCCTCGCTCTCCCGCAGCTCGGTCTCCGCGCGCTGCTTCTGCCGTTCCATCTCGTGCTGCCGCATCGTCTTTTCGATGAGCGAAGGCAGCAGCTGGAAGAACTTGTCGTAGGTTTCCTTGTTGATGTAATCGGCAGCGCCGAGCTTCATTGCGCGCACGGCGATCTCCTCGCTGCCTGCGCCCGTGGCGATGATGACGGGAACCGTGGCGCCCCGCGCCACGAGCGCCTCCAGGACCTGGAGGCCGTTGTAGTCGGGGAGCTGGTAGTCGATGATCACGAGGTCATGGAGCGCCTCGTCGAATGCCGCGAGCCCTTCCTCGCCCGTGGCGCACACCTCGACCCTGTGTCCATCCGCCTCGAGCTTCATGAGAACGAGTCGGGAGAGCCCGGGATCGTCCTCGATGTAGAGGATGCGGACTCCCGCGCTCACCGCCCCCGCTCCAATCCTTCGCGCACCCGACGCAGGAGCTCGCGCGGCTGCCACGGCTTCGGGAGGATCTCACAGACACCGCCCGCTTCCTGGACCTGGCCGTCGAGGCTCCACGTGTACCCGCTGCAGAGGATGGCCGGGACATCAGGCGCGGCCCGCCGCATCCGCACGAGCGCCGCCCTGCCGCCCATGCGCGGCATCACGTCGTCGAGCAACACGAGCCGTATCCGCTCGTGGTCCCGCTCGAACAACTCGACCGCCTCCTGGCCGTCACGCGCCGCGATGACCGTGTAGCCTTCCCGGGAAAGGATCTTCGTCGCAAGAGCCAGGAGGCTCGCATCGTCCTCGGCGAGGAGGATAGTTTCGGAGCCGGCGACGCGCGGGGCGCTCTGCGGCTCGGCCACGGGCTCGGGCGCCCGCGGCTCGGGCGCTTGATCGCGGACGGGGAGCCGCGCGGAAAAAACCGATCCCTCCGCATCGGAGCGCTCGAGATGGATGGACCCGCCCATGCGCCGTGCGGCGCCGTACGCGATCGAAAGCCCGAGGCCCTGCCCCTTGCCGCCGGTCCGGCCGGGGAGGTAGGGCTCGAAGAGGTGATTGCGGGCCTCGACGGACAGAGGAAGCCCCGTGTCGGTGAGACCCACCGTCACGGTCCTCCCCTGCTCGGCACCGCCTTCGGCGGCGGTTGTCACCGTGATCACGCCGCCCTCCGGCATGGAATCACGCGATCGAGCGGCAAGGGCCATGAGAAGCCGTCCGACGAGGGCCTCGTCAATGGAGACGAGGGGAAGGTCCGCGGCGAGTGAATGGCGGACCTCGATACCCTCCCCCATGGCGGCCTGCAGGACGGGAACGAGGCGGAGGACGACATCGTTGAGGTCCAGGCGCCGCGGGGTGGTCGCCCCGCGCTGCCCGACGACGAGCAGGTCGTGCACCAGAAGGGCAGCGCGGGCGGTGGCGTCCTTCAGCTCGACGAGCAGGGCGCGCGTCGAGGGTCCGGCGTCCTCCTCGGCAAGGGCCATCTCCGTGTAGCCCTGGACGACGAGAAGGATGTTGTTCAGATCGTGCGCGAGCCCGCCGGAGAGGCGGCACACCGCATCGAGGACGTTCGACGAATCCTCCGTCTGCGCCGCAGACACCGACGGAGGAGGAGTACCCCGGGCGGCGGGGGAGCCCTTCAGGAGCCCGCGCACGCGGGCGAACAGGCTGGTCGCGCGAGAAGCGTTTTCAGGCATCATGGGTGTCCCGGTCAGGCTACGGGAGCGTCGTCTCCGCGGCCCTCCGCGGAGCGGCGCCTCCCGTGCAAGAGGAGCGTGTCCCGCCCCTCTTCGTGCACCGCGTCGAACTCGAGCTCACGCGTTATCGCGGCATATCCTTCCGACCAGCCTGTATCGTCGGGAACGGGTGCGTTTATGATATCGATCGGACGCATGATTCCTCCTTCACCCCTGCTTTGCCGGGCTCGGCCCGGCCTGCTTTGCCGGGCCGAGCCCTGGCAGACGGGGCCTGAGACGATTCCATTTTGTGAGCACCTGTTCGTTGATGGACGAGAGGGAGACGCTGCCGTTGTCGGCCTTCCGGCACACCGCGATGAGAGAGGAGAAGCAACGAACCAGCTCCACGTACGTCTCTTTATCGAGCGATACCGCCTCCTGGCCCACGTGTGCGGAGGCGCCGCGCGGCGCGGATTTTTCCTGCTTCAAGGGATCGAGCTCGGCCGGCAGGTCGAGCACGATCTCGTAGGGCTCGAACACCTTGATCGGCTCCGAGATGTTCTTCACGGTGATCTGGCCGATCTCCCGCGCATGGATGGCGTCGCGCACCTTCGCGTGGATCACGTCGGAGATGAGGATCGACCCGGGCTGCGCCGATGACTCCAGACGGGAGGCGATGTTCACGGCGTTGCCCAGGACGTCGCCCTGCGCCTTGCGCACGACCTTCCCCGAATGGATGCCGATGCGGATCACCACGCGCGTCGTCTCGTCCCTGTAGCGGTTGAAGCGCCGCAGGGACTTCTGGATGCGGATGGCGGCGAGCACCGCGGGAAGCGGCTCCTGGAAGACGATCATATGGCCGTCGCCCATGCGCTTCACGAGCTCCCCACCGTGTGCCTCGATGTGCGTGAGGAGGATCTTCTCGTAGTCCTGGATGAGCGCGGAGAGCTGCATCGGGGGGAGGACCTGGGCCTTCTTCGAATAGCCCTGGATGTCGGAGAAGAACATGACGAGCTCCTGCATGTTCTCCCGCTCGAACTTGAACTCCGTGCGCTCGGAGTGCAGCTCCATCGTCGGCGCCCCGTCCTCCAGGGAGATCTCCTCGTCCCCCTCCGCTTCCTCGACCGCGGTGCCGCGCTGCCGCAGGGCCAGGTCCAGGGCGCGTGAGCGGGTGTCGGCGTTCTCCGTAGAGAGGAGCAGGTCCCGCAGCGCCGAATGGACCGGGGCGCTGTCCCGGGAGGCGAGGTCGAACAGCGGCGCAAGCAGCGGTTCGCGCACGTACCCCGAGAGCCGTCGGAGGATGTCGGCCACGACGTCGTCGAGGCCCGCTCGGAGGAAGTCGCGCAAGACCTCCAGCGCGTAGTCATCGCCCATCTTCCAGAGGATCACGGCCGCAGAACGCCTGCTTGCCTCGTGGTCCGCCCGCAGGATGCGGTAGAGGAACTCGACGGTGCCGTCGCGGTTCGCCGCGAGGCCCGCGGAAATGCGGTGATCGAGGACCGAGAGGTATGCAGCCCTCTGCTCGTTGTCCCCAGTGAGAATGGGCCCCTTGAGGCTCTCGGTGATTTCAAGCGTCACTTTCTCCCCGAGGTACGCAACCAGCGCATCCCGGACCTCCCCGCTCGCCGTGAGGGACAGGCGGGAGAGCAGCGCTTTGGCCAGCTCGCCGCTCGACGACGGGGGCCCGCCCGTGATGGCCTCCAGGGCGTTCAGCGTCACGTAGGGATCGTCCTGGGAGGCGAGCAGACGGGTGGCCGCGGGCTCCAGCAGCTCGAGGTGAAGCTCCCTCAGNNCAGGATGTGCAGCGCGGTGATGGCCAGTATTTTGCTGGCAAGGGGCACCACCACGCATTCCTTGCAGGCCGCTTCCGCACCCGGCAGGTCCACGCGGGCCAGCGCGCACAGGGCGGCTTCTGCGAGGCGGTACATCTTTTCCTGCCTGGCCCACGCGAAAAGCGTGGAAAGGAGCTGACCGTCGGCACTCCCGACGGAGGGCCTGAGAAAAAGCACGGAGAGGCGCAGCGCACGCACGAGCTGCCAGAGCAGGCGGCTCTTGCCCGTCTTGGCAAGAGTCAGCTCGCGCGTTACCAGTGCGATGCCGTTCCTCTTGGGGTTCTTGATGAGGTCTGCCACGGCGGAATAGCCGTCGAAGTGCCGGACCTCGACGCGCACGGCGGTGGCCTTCAGCATCTTCAGGAGCCCCTCTTCGGTGTCAGAGCTCGCCCCCTTGAGCCATCGCATCAGGCCGGCCTTGAACTCGTCGTCGCAGTAGTACTCCACGTACTCCTTGGAACGCGTGATGAGCCAGCCCAGCTCGTGGGTGTCGGAGGACACCTTGCGGCCGGACGCGGTGAGCGCCTTATACAGCTCCGCCACCCGGGACATGATGGACACGCGGACGTTCTCCGCGATCGCCTCCCGCCCTCCGGTGAGAGTCTCCATGCGGCTGATGGCCAGCTGGACCTCGTCTTCCAGGGCGGGGTTCGTTTCGACGGAGCCGGAAAGTTGCGACAGGATGTTGGAGTACCAGGAGACCTGGTGGGGCTCGGTCCCCAGCGCCCGGTAGGCGGCGCGGCGCACCTCCGCATTCGGGTCGGCAAGGGCCTCGTGCAGCACGCGCGGTGACTCGGTGAGCTGCTGACTCGCCGCAAGCTCGACGAGCAGCGCCCTGTCGCGCGCCGGAAGACGCGCGTACAGCGGCGAGCAGTGCGTTACGGTGCGGGAAATAAGCGCGGGGTTCTCCCGCGCCGATGCGAGGATCTGGTCGAGGGTCTCCTCACGGGCATCGACGAGCAGCTCTTCCAATGCCAGCTCCCCGCCCATGCGGAGGAACAGGCCGGCCGCGTGCGCCCGCGCGGAGCCCGAGCCCATCGGGCTGCGCGCGGCGCCGCGGATGAGGGCGAGGATGTCGCGGTCATGCGGCGCGGCGGCCGCGAGCGCGGAGAGGATCTCCCGGCGCAGCTTGTCCGAGCGCGTCGTCTTGAGCATCTCCAGGAGGAGCTTGGGCACACCGGGGTGGGGGATTCCCCCCAGGGCGCGCACGGCGGCCGCCTGGACCTCCTCCTGAGCGCTCGTGAGCAGACGCGCCACGTAGGGGAAGCTGCGCGTGTCGCCGAAGCTTCCTACGGCGGCGACCGCCGACATCGCCACCGCGGGGCGGGAATCGAACATGTCCCCGTGGAGGCACCCCAGGCTCTTCCGCTGCGCGTCGAAGGCCTCGAAGAGGCGATGCGTCGTGAGCATCGCCTCCACCGGGAGGTGCGAGGTATCGGGGCAGGCGGGGGCTTGGGGAGTGCCCTCCTTGGGTGCGTTGGACATGGAAGGGTCCGTTCCGGAGCCTCTACAGCGAACCGGAAGTCGGCGCGGCGTCCTTGTCTATGGTGCTCAGGGCCTTCATCTCATCCGCCGTCAGGATGGCGTCGATGTTCAACAATATGATGAGCTTGTCGTCCATTTTCCCGACGCCCGTGATGAACTCCTGGGAGAAGCCGCCCAGAACGGGGGGCGGGGGATCGATCTGATCGGCAGGGATCCGCACGACCTGGCTCGCGGAATCCACCACCATGCCCATGAGGCGCCCCTCGACCTCGACGACGATGACGCGCGTCATCGCGGTGTTTTCCTTTGCCGGAAGGCCGAACTTGTCGCGCAGGTCGATGATGGGGATCACGTCGCCGCGAAGGTTGATGATGCCCTTCACGAACGTCGGCGCCTTCGGGAGCCACGTGATCTCACGGATCCTGATGACTTCCTTCACCCTGAGGAGCTCCAGGCCGTACTCTTCCTCCCCCACGGAGAAACTGATGAACTGTCGCAGCTCGCCAGCCTCGGCTCGCATTTTCGTCTTTTCCATACGTGTACCCCTTCCCCAGTGCCGCCCTCAGGCGGTCAGGTTTGAACGGCGACCCTTCCCTGGACGAGCCAGATGGATTCAGGCGCCTTGATGAAAGCCTCAACGATCTCGGGATCGAACTGGGTCCCCGATTTGCGCTCGAGCTCCGCCCCCACCGTCGAAAGCGGCAGCGCGGCCCTGTACGGTCGATCGGCGGTCATGGCGTCGAGCGTATCCATGACGGCGAATATCCTCGCGTTCAGCGGTATGCGGTTCCCCTTCAAGCCGTGGGGGTATCCCGTGCCGTCGAACCTCTCGTGGTGGGAGAGCACCACGTCCGTCGCGAAGGCGAGGAACTCGATGTTGCGGATCATCGTGTACCCCATGATGGGGTGCTTCTCCACCACACGCCGCTCCTCGGAGGCGAGCTCCCCTTCCTTCAGGAGGATGCGCTCGGGGATCCCGATCTTGCCCACGTCGTGCAGGTACGCCCCCCACTTCAGGTTCTTCAGCTCGAAGGCGGACAGGCCGAGAAGCTCTCCCATGCGGACGCTGTTGCAGGAAACACGCACGCAGTGGTCCGCCGTTTCGTGGTCCTTCAGGTTGAGCGCGGCCCCGAGGGCCGCCACCGTCATGTCGCAGACCTCGTCGATCTGGCGCGACGTGCGGGACAGCTCGTCCGACTTCATGCGGACCAGGGTCTCCAGGGTGCGCGCATAGTGCTGGACGCTCGAGCGGCCGCGCCACTCCTCCATGGCCTTGTCGATCCGCTGCAGGAAATGCCCGACGGCGAAGGGCTTCGTGATGAAGTCGATGGCCCCCTGCCGTATGGCCTGGATCGCGGTCTGGATGTCGTTGCTGCCCGTCATCACGATGACCAGAGGCTCGTTCTCTCCCGCCTCCTCGGCGAGGGCGAGCCCCGAGCCGTCGGGGAGGTTCACGTCGACCAGGAGGATGTCGTAGTGAACGGCCGCCATACGCGCCCGCGCCTCCGCGAGGGTTCCGGCGACATCGCACGTGTAGCCGCGGATCTTCAACATTGCCGCGACGAGTGACTGGATGTCCCGCTCGTCCTCCAGGACCAGGATTTTCGGAGGCTGGGCGGGCTCCGCCACTTCGAATCCCTTGTGTTCAGTCATGGGTCCCCTCTTCCCCTGCGCCACCATGTTGCACTCCCCTCCGCTCAGCCGTGGTGCGGATGCTCCTTGAGCTTCTTCAAGCCCGAGGCTATGGCAAGGTCGATCTCCACCCGTACCTTGCGTTCCACGCCGGGATCCGGGTTGAGCGGAGAGAGCAGCGACGTGTAGTAACGGGGCGTGACGTGATTGAGCGTCCACGCCAGGAGGTCCAGCACGCACTCTTCGCACGTGCACAGCGCCGTCCCCTCCTCCACGAGCCGCTCAATGGTTTCGTAGACGAGCTCCTGCGACCTGTTGCCCATGGTATCCAGATTGTATCGTTCCTTCAGCTTCATACGGCCTTCCTCGACGATGGTTTGCCTCGCAGCGCTTCCATGATGCGCCCCGCGATGGCTTCGACGGGAACGACCTCGTGCGCGTCCCCGTTCTGCACGACTTCGCGGTTCATCCCGTAGATGACGGAGGTGTCCTTGTCCTGGGCGATGATGTGCCCGCCCCTCTTGTGCAGCTCGTGAAGTCCGTCGGCCCCGTCCTTGCCCATTCCCGTCATGATGACCCCGACGGCGCGGCTGGCGTACTCGACGGACACCGAATGCATGAGCACGTCCACGGAGGGCCGGTGGCCGTTGACGTTCTCGTTCTGGTTGAGGAGCACGCGCGGCTCGGTGCCGAACTTGGAGACCGTCATATGCCAGTTGCCCGGCGCGAGCAGCACACGGCCCGGCACTATTGCATCGCCGTTCTCCGCCTCCTTCACCGAAAGGGCGCAGCACTGATCCAGCCGCTCGGCAAAGGCCTTCGTGAACACGGGCGGCATGTGCTGGACGACCACCACGCCGACGGGCAGATCCCCGGGAAGCATGGTAAGCACCGTCTTCAGCGCCACCGGCCCTCCCGTGGAGGTTCCGATCGCCACGAGGTCGAACACGCCCCCCTCGTTCTCCGCGAGGGAGCGCACGGGAGGACGGAGAGCCACGGGCTCGGCAGGGGCCGCGGGCTGGAACGTCTCGTGAGACACGGCGGGGGCGGCCACGCCGTGGAAAACGATCTTCGCGGCGCTCTTCACCTTTTCCGTGAGCTCCGCCGCTATGGCAGGGATGCCGCCGGAAAGGGTGTTCGAAGGCTTCAACACGAAGTCCACGGCTCCGAGGTCGAGGGCCTGCAGCGTGAGGTCCGCTCCCTTGCGGGCGTGCGCGCTCAGCACGATGATCGGCGTCGGGCGGATGGACATGATCCTTCGGATGGCTTCCAGGCCGCCCATACCGGGCATCTCCATATCGAGGGTGATGACGTCGGGCTTCTCCCTGTCGAGCTTCTGCAGGGCGAACTCCGCCATGGAGGCGGTGGCCACAACGGTGATGTCCGGGTCCGCACTGAGGATGTCTGTGGCTATCTTTCGCACGAGCGCCGAGTCGTCGACAACCATGACACGGATCATACTTTGGCCTCCTTGCGTCTCCGATAAATGGGGGCTTTGAGGTCTGCCGCGTACACGAAGCTCTTGCTGAATCCGCTCAACGACTCCGAATGGCCGATGAAGAGGTAGCCGTCGGGGTGGATGGCCCGCGCGAAAACCCCGTCGACGAGCTTCGACTGGGTCGGCTTGTCGAAATAGATCATCACGTTGCGGCAAAAGATCACGTTGATCCGTTCCCCCGGAGGGGGGTCGGTGAAGAGGTTGTGCACCTTGAACTCGACGCGGGAACGAACGGATTCCGACACCTGATAGCCGCCCTCGCCGAGGGGGATGAAATACGACTTCAGCGCCTCGGGGGGCACGAGGCGCAGGGCACGCTCGAAGTAGATCCCTTCCCGCGCGCGGCCGATCACCGTCGTGCTGATGTCGGTCCCGACGATTTCCACCTCGCGCGCGCCGGCGGCTTTTGCCGCCTGATCGGCGACGATGCGCAGCGTGTACACCTCTTCTCCCGTGGAGCAGCCCGCGCTCCAGATCCTCACCCTCTGGTTGACCTTGAACAGCTCGGGGAGCACGAAGGAGGCGAGCGCGGTGAAATGGTTGCCCTCGCGGAAGAAGTAGGTCTCGTTCGTGCTGACCGCGTCGATGAAGTGCGCCATCTCGGAGGCGGCGCCCTCGCGGGTGAGAAGGAGCTTGTAGTACGACTCGTAGCTGTCCAGCTTGAGGGAGACCAGCCGCTTGCGCAGCCGGTTGCTGATGAGGATCTGCTTCCCGTCGCGCATGTGGATCCCCGTCTTCTCGTAGATCAGGGCGCGGAGCTTGTTGAAAACGTCCTCCGAGAGCACGGGTACAGAAAGCAGGGGACCTTGAGCGGCGGAGTTCATCTGGCGACTCCTTTGTGCTGGATCGCTTGCAGCGTCTTCACGGACACCTGGCCCGTGGTGTTGTCGAAGAGCACCGCGCGGCCCGCGCAGCCTCCCGTGTCCTCGAAGACGATCGGGATGTTGGTGTCCTTCAGGATCTTGCGCGCGACATCCACGTTCTGGTCGCCTATCGAGGCGAGGGCGACGTTCCCCATGGGGAACATCTGCGCGCCACCGATGAGGAAGGCCTGGAGGGACCCCTGGCGGGCGCCGCTTGCCAGGACGCGGGCGAGCAGCGCCGGGATGGCGGAGTCGGCGTACTTGCCGGTGGCAGCATCGTCACGATGCCGCGAGGGCAGCATGATGTGCGCCAGCCCGCTCACGCGGTGGTCGGCGTCGCGCAGGATGACACCGACGCACGACCCGAGGATCGTCTTGAGGCTGCCGCCGTCTTTCACGACATCCATCTCGGCCATCTTCACGGTCACGGTAACGCCATCCATGTTACACCGCTGCTTCGGCGCTCGCGCTTGCCGCGAGCGCGTCCATGAGACGCTGAAGAGAATCCGGCTCCAGGAACAGGATCTGGTGGCACCCGACGTTCTCCATGCCGCCGCCGTAGATGGAGGCTTCCGTCAGGAGGATCGTATCACCGGGCTGGTTGAAACGGGCGAGGACCGAGTCGATCACCGGCAGGCACATGTCAACGCTGATCTCGGGGACTTCGGGGCTCACCTGCAGGTGGGCGGCATCCGCCATTGCGTTGATGAAGCAGGAGGCGAGGATGTTGCCCATCTCCGTGATGCCCGAGAGGTCGACATCTTCCACTTTCGTGGTCGTGCCCGCGGGCCTTCCGTGCAGCAGGTCGTCGAAAATCAGGAGGTTGTTCTCCGGGATGACCAGGAGGATACCCGCGGAGATATCGCCCTGGATGCCGACGTACATGCCGCCGACTGTGCATTCCTCCCCGCCCATGATCTCAGCGACATCCTTGATGGCGACCACGCGCGATTCGGGAAAGCTCACGCGGATCTCCTGGTTCGTCATTTGCGAAAGGGAGAGTGATGCCTGGATCGCGCCCTGGTTGTTCACGTCTTCCAGGAGCCGGCCCTTGGCGCCCTTCACAGCCCTCGTGAGCTCTTCCATCTTCCTTGCAGCGGCGGAGACCTCAGGCGTTGCGGGGGCGGGCGTTACAGGCGCCGCGGGGGCGGGCGCAACGGGGACTGCCGGAACGGGGGCCGCCACGACCGGTTTCTGGGCCGCGGGCGCCGGCGCCGCGGCGGGCTGCACGCTGGGAGACGCGGGCAGCGGCTTTTCGGAGGCTTCGATCACGCCCCGGGCCGTGTGTCCGATGCCGTGGGTTTCCCCGTGGTAATGAACGCCGATGAGCTTTTCCACGTCGACGATCAGGGCGATCTTTCCGTTGCCCAGGATGGAGGCGCCGATGAGCCCCTCCACTTCCCGATAGTGCCGGCTCAGGCTCTTGATCACGACCTCGCGGCTTCCGTGGATCCCTTCGACCTCGATGCCGATCTTCTTGCCCTCGAAATCCACGACGACCACGGGCCGTCCCGGCACGGGCGCGACGTCCGCGTTGTCCTGCAGGGCGCTGGCGAGGTTCACCATCGCGAGCACTTCGTCCCTCAGGATGATGACCCGGCGGTTGCCCACAGTGCGCAGCATCGAGTCGCTGGTCTTCAGGATCTCCCGCACCGCCGACATGGGGATCGCGTAGGTCGCGCCCCCCGCTTCGACGAGCACGGCGGTGATGATGGCCATCGTCAGCGGGAGGGAGATGCTGACGGTGGTTCCGACATTGGGGGAGGAGCGAACGCGCAGGTTGCCGTTCATCTCCTCGACGGCCCTCTTCACCACGTCCATGCCGACTCCGCGGCCCGAGATGTCCGACACCTTGCGCGCGGTGCTGAATCCCGGCAGGAAGATGAAGCCGAGGATCCGTTCCGCCGTGGCGGAGGCGACATCCTCGGTGCTGATGAGCCCTTTCTCGAGCGCCTTCTTCAATATGGCGTCCCTGTTGAGGCCGCGTCCGTCGTCGGAGACCTCGATGCAGATATGGTCCCCTTCCTGGTAGGCGCCCAGGCGGATCGTCCCTTCGGGCCTCTTTCCCGCGGCGACACGCTCCTCTGTGGTCTCGAGGCCGTGGTCCACGGAGTTGCGTACGAGATGGACGAGCGGCTCGCCGATGCGGTCGATCACCTTCTTGTCGATCTCCGTCTCCTCACCGAAGACGTCGAGGATGACCGTCTTGTTGCTCGCCTTGGCGAGGTCGCGCACCACGCGGCGGAAGCGGTTGAACACGTTCGCCACGGGGAGCATGCGCGCCTTCATGATGCCGTCCTGCAGGTCGCGCGTTATGGCTGACAGTGCCTCGGTCTTCTCCTCCAGCTCGTAGATGTGGGCGGTCTTTCCGTACTGTTCCTTCAGGAGCTGGGTCGTCGCGACGAAGCCCGAGTTGTGGATGACGAGCTCTCCCACGAGATTGAGCAGGGTGTCCAGCTTCTCCACGGAGACGCGAACGACCTCCTCGGGCCGCGCGTGGGCGAGCTGCTCGTGCACGTCGCTCGCAGCGGCATCTCCCTGTTTTACCTCGGGGGTCGGCGCGGCAGCGGGGACCACCGGCGTGACGGTCACCTGGTCGATCGAGATCGACCCTGCCAGCGCCGCCGGGTCCTCGTTGGTGGCGATGACCACCGAGTACAGGAAGGGCTCGGTGCCGTCGCGCAGCGTTTCGAGCTCCGGCTCGACGCCGAGGACTTTACCGCTGCGCTCCAGGCGCGCCTTGACGAGGAAGGAGCGCAGATACGCTTCCCGGGGCTGTCCGTCGATGCGGATCTCCAGGGTGCATGTCGCGCTGGGCACGGGGGCGGACGGGGCTGTGGGGACCGCCTTGGCGGGCGTCGGCGCCTGTGACGCAGGAAGCGCCGGGGCTGCGGCTGCGGGGGATGCCGCTTTCTGCCCTGGCGCTGATGCGCTTGCAAGGACTGCCAGCCGTGCGAGGAAGCCGTCGATATCGACGTCGAGCGTCGTACCGTCGGCAAAAGCCTCGATCATCGACTTGCAGAGGTCCAGCCCCTTGAAGAGGAACTCGCCGAGCTGCACGTCGTACGTGCGTTTTCCGTCGCGCACGTCGGAGAGCGAAGACTCCAGGTCGTGGGCGAGCCGCTGGAGCGTGTCGAATCCTATGAAACCGGCCGACCCCTTCAGGGTGTGGATGGCACGGAACATGCCATTGAGCTGCTCGCGATCGTCGGGCGTCTTATCCAGCGCCAGGAGGCATTCCTCCCATTCGCGGAGCTGGTCGCTCGCTTCTTCGCTGAAAATCGCCAGATACTCGGGCTTGACTTCCATCACTTTCTCCGTGCCTCGCCGAAGGGATCCGGCGTCATCATGTCTCGGACAACAGACCGTCGTCCGGTGAACCGGTCTCCTGCAATGTCTCCTTCTCCTCCACGGCGATGCTGATCTCGATCGGGCCGTACTGCGTGATGAGCCCGAGGACCAGGGCGGGCTTCGGCACGAGGTGAACGCTGAGGTTCGTCCCCGCCGCGATGGCCGGCGTGGTGATGTTGAGGATCTGGTCCCGCCTCTGGTTCAGGAGGGACGTGGCATTGCCGGTGATCATGTTCGCGACCTCTCCGAGACAGTCGAGGAACATGATCTTCTTCTCCTGCGGAGACTTGCCTTCGAGCATCTTGTCGACGATGCGCTCGGCGAGATTCCCGTCGAGGCTGTAGACGATCTGGCCGGTGAGGAATCCGTAGATCCCGATGATGATGGAGACGCCGTAGGAGGGCTCCGCCTTGGCCTTATAGGAAAGGTGGCCGCGTCGGACCTCGATGCCGGTGATCTGGGTGACCACGCGCATCGCGGCCTCGACGAACGGGTTCACGTGCTTCGCGTTGATCTTGACCATGTTTTTTCCTTTCGTTCGCCGTTTAGTGGAGAGCCTTTTCCACCGCGGAGATGATGCGCTCCTTGGTGAAGGGTTTCACGACGAAGTCCCTGACGCCCAGGGCGATGGAGTCCAGGAGCATCTTCTCCTGGCCCAGGGCCGTGACCATCACGATGCGCGCGTTGGGGTCGGCGGCGAGAATTTCGCGTGCCGCCTCGAGCCCGTCTTTGACCTTCATGGTGATGTCCATGGTGACGAGGTCGGGCTTCAATTCAGCGTACTTGGTCACCGCTTCCGCACCGTTTGTCGCCTCACCGCAGATCTCGAATCCATTGGGTATCAATGTGTCCTTTACGATGGTGCGCATGAAATTGGCATCATCAACTACCAAGACCCTCTTTCCCATTTGCTTCGTCCTCCCGTCGTCAGAAGAATCAACCTTGACTGATATGCAATCCTCATGCCAAATCCCGTTCTAAAAATCAGAGGTTTCCTGTGGAAAGTGAAGGAAAAACCCTTCCCAACCGGTGATTATTGCGCTCATTGCGCAGATAAAACTCTCAGCCCCCTCTTTCCCTGTTCTCTCCGCTTCATTCTGGAACACTTTGTTCCATTCGGTGTGGAACAAAGCCGCCGTCAAGTGTGGCTGTCAATGTCGTACTTCTTCAGCTTCCTCCACAAGGTGTTCCGTCCCATGCCGAGGGCCTGCGCGGCGCGGGTCTGGTTTCCCCCCGCCTCGTGAAGGGCGCGCAGGATCGTCTCCTTCTCAGCGCTGCGGATGCTGCCATTGGAATGCTCGGTGGCGGGAACAGCGACAGGGACCGTGGGTCCGGAGTGCCCCAGGGAGAAAATGGTCGAGAACTCCTCAGCTGAAATGACGGCAGAAGCGCTCAGCGTGACCACCCGCGCAATGACGTTCTCAAGCTCGCGGATATTGCCCGGCCAATCGTGGGCAAGAAGCATCTCCATCGCTCCCGGAGCGAGGGTCTGCTGTTTCCTGCTCATTTTTCCGGCGTAGCTGGCCAGGAAATGCTGGCAGAGCGGAACGATGTCCTCCCGGCGATTGCGCAACGGCGGGATGATCAGGGGGATGACGTTGAGGCGGTAGAACAGGTCCTCACGGAAGCGTCCGTCGGCGATGAGGTCCCTCAGGTTGCGGTTGGTCGACGCGAGGATGCGCACGTCCACGCGGCGCACCGATGCGCTTCCCACCCGGCGGATCTCCCCTTCCTGCAGGACCCGCAGCAGCTTGCCCTGGAGTAGGAGGGGCATGTCGCCGATCTCGTCCAGGAGCAGGGTGCCCCCGTCCGCCTCCTCGAACAGCCCCTTCCTCTCCGTTGCGGCACCGGTAAAGGCGCCCTTGGCATACCCGAAGAGCTCGCTCTCCAGGAGNNAGGTGGAGGCGACCATGGCGATCAGATCCATGATCGGCTTCATGGTCGCGCTCACCGCGACGATCTTCTGCTCGGCGTAACGCTCTCCGACCTCCCGGCGAAGGTTGCTCACCTCGGTCTTCAGGCTGCGCCGCTCGATCGCCCGTTCGATGGTGAGGAGGAGCTTCTGCGTGGCAAGGGGTTTCGTCAGGTAGTCGAAGGCACCGCCGCGGACGGCCTCCACCGCCGAATCGATCGTACCGTAGGCGGTGATGACGAGCACCTCCGGCTCGTAGGGGCGCGCGCGGGCCAGGCGCAGGATCTCCAGACCGTCACCGTCCGGGAGCATGAGGTCGGTGATGACCACGTCGTATTCGCGGCCCTTGAGCAATTGCGCCGCGCTCTGCACGTCGGAGGCTTCGTCGACCTCGTGCGCATTCGCCGTGAGGAGGTCCCGCAGGAGACCGCGTATTGTCTCCTCGTCGTCGACGACGAGAATCCGATGGCCACGAGGCATGCGGCTACTCCTTTTCAGTGCCGGTTCTCTCTCCGAGAAAACGCGCGATCTCTACGAGGAACTCCCGGGTGGCGACGGGCTTCACGATGAAGCCGTCGCATCCGGCCCTGAACGCCCTCTCAGCGTCCTGCTTCATTGCCTGCGCGGTGAGGGCGATCACGGGAACGCTGCGCGTGGATTCCTGCCCTTTGAGAATGCGGGTCGCCTCGAGACCATCCATGCCGGGAAGCGCCACGTCCATCAGGATCAGATCCTGCCTCTGAGCGTCGGCCATTGCAATTCCTTCCTCCGCGGTCGGTGCCTGCATGACCGTGTACCCCTCTCGTTCCAGCAGGATGACGATGAGGTTCATGATGATGGGGTCGTCCTCGACCACGAGGATTCTTTTCATGGATGTCAATGGAAAGTATGCATCAAGCCGGGGAAAAACGCCAGAGCCAGGAATCCTCAGTTTGCGTTACCTTATGCNNTGCGCACTTCTCATTTTGTCCCGTGTTTTCGGGGAGGTTTGGCAGTTATTCACTCATCCCCAAAGCCCTCGTTGTCCAAAATGAGAAGTGCTGCGCCAGAGCAACCGTGCCGGTGCGGGAAGCCCGCGCGGTGCTCGCCTGCCACCGCCTTCATGACTACCTTGGAACGGGAGGCAATCATGAAGAGTATCGTCGCCGTCATCGACGATGTGTACGAGGACCTGGAGCTGTGGTACCCGCGCATCCGCATGGAGGAACAGGGGTGGAAGGTCGTGGTGGCGGGGCCCGAAAAGGGGCGCCTCTACACCGGGAAACACGGATACCCCTGCAGGTCGGAGGCTTCCTTCGCGGAGCTCGCCGCGGGCGATTTCGACGCGCTGCTCGTGCCGGGGGGATTCGCGCCGGACAAGATCCGGCGCGACAGCAGCGTGCTTGCCCTGACACGGGAGATGAACGCGCAGGGAAAGCTGATCGCCTTTATCTGCCACGCCGGCTGGGTTCTCATCTCCGCGGGCATCCTCAAGGGGAAAAGAGCCACGAGCACGGTGGGCATCCGCGACGACATGCTGAATGCCGGCGCCCTCTGGGAGGACACGCCTCTGGTCGTGGACGGAAACCTCGTGAGCTCCCGCACGCCGGCCGATCTTGCACCGTTCGCGCGGGGCATGGTGTACTGGCTGAACGAACGGCGTTGAGGAGACGCCCTGCCGGCGTCTCCCCGTACCGATGAGGAGAGCTATTTCGCGAGCTTGACTTCGACTGCCCCGCGGAACATGTGGCGGGGCTGGAAGGACTTTTCTCCTCCCTGTGCATAGATCAGCTTGAGCGCTGCGTCGCTCGCCTTGATGTATGCGTCAGGCTTCAGCTCCACCTCGAGGGTGGTCTGGCCGTTCGCTTCCTTCAGAGCGTACGCGACGACTGTCGCGGCCACGCTGCTGGCCGCGTCCGAGTGACGGTGACCCGAGCCGGCCTGCACCTTGAACTGCGGCTTTCCATCGGCGCCCACGAAGCCCATGAAGATCGTGGAGCCGTCCATTCTCATCGAGCCCAGACCGACGCCCACCCAGCCCGTCGTCTTCCCGACGACTGCCACGTGCAGGGCGCCCGCCGTGCGATTCGCATACACCACCATCTGTCCGAAATCCTGTGAGAAGCTGTATTCACCGGGGTTGACCACCCCGTCGACGACAGGCGTGCTCGTCGTGACCGCGAGATCCTTGCTCTGGCCAAACGACACCGCGCCGACGGTGAAGAGAAGAACGAGAAGAGACGCGAAAAGAATGCCCAAACGTTTCACTGTAAGTACCTCCGCACAGAAGATACATGCAGAGGAGAATCGGAGGCAAATCAGCGCCCCGTTCAGGTGTCTAGTGGTCGGGCGTCGCGATCTTCAGGACCTTGCCCGGATGGATGGTGTCGGGATCGGAGAGATCGTTGAGGTCCTGGGTAGCGGAGAGAAAGTCCACCCATGCCCTCCCCCCCCGCTGGCCGCGGCCCAGGGAGCGGAAGATCTTCCAGAGACTGTCGCCCTCGCGCACGACGTAGGGGGTCGCGGCCGGCCGCGCCTCGCTCGGCCGCGCGTCGCTCGACGGCGCCGCGGCAGAAGGCGAGGACGGGACAACCGGCGGTTGCGCGATCGGAGCCTGCGCCGCCGGCTGCTGCGCGGCCGTGGGCTGCGTCAGCGGAACGCGGAACGGAGGCATCGCGACGAGCACGGCGGCGAGCGCGATGGCGGCGAGCGCGACCGGCGCGTAGGGCAGGAGCGAGCGCCAGTGCACGCGCACGCGCTGCCGCGGGGCCCCGGGCTGCGGCGCGGATTCCACTGACGGTGCGGCGACGGAAGAAGCGGGCCGCGTGGGCGTTACCGCAGCCCGGGCCGCAGCGGCCGGGGCGGAGCGTGCCGGGGCGCGGCGTGCCCGGGCGGCTGGCGACGCTTCGTCCGCGGTCCGTTGTACGGTGAGACGGGACTCCGTGCGCTTGCGCCGGGGTGCGGCGGGGAACACGGGTCTTTCCTCGGGGGCAGCCTCACGAGGGTCCGGCACTAAAGAGGCCATGGGCGGGGTCTGAGGCTTGGGCGCCCTCCGGGCTTCTGCCGGCGCCTTTTCGAGGGCCGCGTCGGAGAAGTATTTGTCGAGGAAGAAGGAGGCGGAGTCGCGATCGAAGGCGCGCATGGCACGTCCCTCGGGCCCCGAGCCCAGGCTTACGGCAAACGACCTCTGCTCGGCTTCCTTCCACGCGCGTACGATCTCCCCGTACTCCTCCAGGCCTGCGCCGCCAAGACGGGTGCGCACGTCCTCCGAGGGGAAGCAGTTCTTCATGATGAGGCCGATGAGCTGAACGTTTTCATTGCTCAGGTCGTCGCGCAGGGAGAGGAGGTACAGGTACAGGAGGAGCTCGGGGGTCAGCGCGTCTTTGAGCCTGTCCGATATCTCCAGGCTCTTGCGCGCGAGCAGGCGCTTCTCCAGATATGTGTACTGGGTGACGTCGTAGAGCAGCTCCGCTGGAAGCGGCGGGGAGCCGACGAAAATCGTCGACACGGCGAACTCGAACTGGGAAAGGCTGATCCCGCGGCGTACGTACAGCGCGAGGAACTGGAGGATCCTGTGGGCGGGAAATCCCGTGAGGGCCAGGACGCACGCCGTGAGGATCGCGGATTCCGTGTTGATCTCTCCCTTCTGCTGCAACGCCCTGCGGATCCGCTTCTGGACGGATTGGAGCTGCTCGGGATGGACCTGCGCGGCGATCTCCCAGTACAGCGCAAACGGATCGATATGATCAATGAAGAGCGAATCGAGAAGTGTGTCGAGCCGATTCGGGAGTTTTACGTCGCGTGGCAACCCTGCGCCCCTGCTCGAAGTCGTTCGATGCTCCACCCGACCGTGGGAGTTCCGCAATTACGCTACCGTTTTGCCGTTGAATTGTCAAGGAATTGCCTCCATCGACCGAAAATCACGATGAAGGGCCAGAGTGCTGACAAAAATTACGCAATATAGGACGGAGGGAAAAAAGCGCTCCACAGCCCATTCGTATAGAAGAAAGATACGGGGCTCGCTGCTTTCCCTCGTCCGCAACGTCATTCTCTGCAACTCACCCGAACACGTGGACGCCGCGGCTGCCCTGGCGCAGGTGATATGCACCACGGGGATGAACAACCGCAACTATCTGCTCTTCCTCACGCTTCTGGAAACCAACAACCCCCACGTCATCGACGCGCTCGTCGGTCCCCGCAACCCCTTCCTCCTGTTTTCCCCGATCAAGCCCAACTGGTTTCTCCTGAAGGAAACCTTCCGCATACTGGCAAAATACAAGGGCAACGAGCTTTCGATACAATCGCTGCTCGCGCTGCTCGGAGTCGTGCAGAACGCCTACAAGACGTCCAAGGACGGGTACAAGATCTATCCGCTGCGCATGTCCGACGTGTACAACATCGGAAAGCATCTGGACAAGGAGCGCGATCAGCTCGACCCGCGCAACCGTCTGGTCCTCGAGATCCTCTACGACATCTACTTCGTCGGAATCGACAGCGACGATCGTGCCACGAAGCAGATCGGGATAAAGGCGAACGACATCCGCATGGCATTCTTCGACCACACGAAGCGGATGCTGGACGCGATCCCCGACGTCCTCCTGGTGAAAGACGTCCTGCGCACGCCGGTGCCGCCGAAGAACTTCATCTGCGCCCCGATCGAATCCCCTGCGCCATGGTTGGAGGCCCGCGAAGCCCCCGAGCTGAAGCTGAGCCTCCGCGCCACGCCCCGCTCCGAGATTCTCGCGGAAATACCGGCGTTACCAGTGAAGAAATCGAGCGTTAAGGCTCCCGCAAAGAAGAAAGCAGTCGTGAAAAAATCGCCCGCCAGGAAAAAGGCTTCGACCGGCCGCGCTGCGCCGCGTTCGAAGAAAGGCCCCGCGGGAAGGCGAAAGATTTGACAAGCCCATTGAAGTCGCATAGAATGCTATTTAAGATCAGAGAACGCTACGAGCCGTCGAAGCGGAGACGTTAATGCTGAAGTTTTCAATGCTGAGATTCTGGAACGAAGATGAGTTGTACCGGCTGCAGGTGCAGGCGGTGTCGAAATTCATGGACGTCGACTCCCCGTACGCGGTGGAGGCGTGCTCGGAGTTCGCGCGGTTCCTCGGTTCCCAGGGTCTGGACGGAGACAACTATCCTCTCTTCCTCGAGATCCTGCGCAAGGAGAATCGTTACGTCATCGAGGCACTGCTGGGGAAGGAAAAAGCCTTCGATCTGTTCACGAAGGTGCAGCCCAACCCCTACATCGTCGGATTCTGCCTCCAGGCCCTGCGCAACTACTCCCCGGGCGGCGTTCACGACCGCACCCTCGAGCTGATCTTCGGCATCCTGTACCGCAACTACCACAGCGCCAAAGAGGGCCATGCGCTGCACGCACTGGCGATCGAAGACGTCAATGCGGTGGGAAAGTTCCTCGACAAGACGCGGGACCAGTCCGATCCCATCAACAGGTTCATTCTCGACATCCTGGCGGATATTGCGGAATACAGGTCGATCAACAATGAGGACCCCGTGGTGGACAAGAACTCCGCGCACGCCACGGCGATCCGCAACGCGTTCTTCGACAGGCGAATGGCGATGAGCAGCGTCATGCCGCCGGAGATCCTCGTGCGCAAGAATTACGATGAAACTATCGTCAAACCGCGTACCACGCGGAAGTTCACCGAAACCGGGAAGAAAGCGAAATAGGAGGCGGAACCATGGCGCAGTTGGATGAGTTCAACAAGGAGGTGTGGTCAGACCAGTCCATTTTCAGGGTGGAGAACCACATCATTAACAACATCTTCGCGTGCAGGACAACTGACGCGGTGGAAGCGGCGATCACCTACACGGCGTTCCTGCGCAAGAGCGGGTTGACCAACGAGAACTACCCCCTCTTCCTGAAGCTGCTGGAGATGGACAATCACTTCGTGATCGACTCCCTCCTGGGGACCACCGATCCGTTCCTCTTCCTCACGCCGATACAGCCGACCAAGCATCTCGTGTCGACGAGCTTCCGGCTGCTCACCAACTGGCATCCGGGCGGCATCTACCCCAAGACGCTCGCCATCGTGCTGGGCTCCCTGCAGGCCGCGTACAGCTACGCCAAGGATGGCTACAAGATCCACGTCGTCACCATCAATGACGTGAACAACCTCGGCAAGCACCTGAACAAGGAAAAGGGCCAGGACGAATCGGTGAACCGGGCCATCCTCGACATCCTTGACAGGCTCGCCTCACTCGAGGGCCAGGGCGACGACTCCATGGAGCTCCTTGCCCGCCAGTGCAACGTCATCAGGGGCAATTACTTCGACAAGCGCAGAAAGATGGAGGATGCCATTCCCCAGGTCCTCCTCGTGAAGTCCGACTACCTCGTGAAAGAGGTTCTGCCGGCCAACGTCTTCGAAGAATAGAGCAGCAGGCATAGGGAGGAAATATGGTCATTCTTGACAGGACAAAGACGTACACCGCGACGGAAATCGCGGCGATAGAGAACAAGATGCTGAGCGGGATCCTCGCCTGCCGCACTCCCGAGGCTGTGGAGTCGGCGATCACCTACGCTCACTTCCTCAACAAGACCGGGCTGACGGGGGAGAATTACCCCCTGTTCATCAAAGTCCTGGAGATCGGCAACCACTGGGTCATCGACGCCCTCATCGGCGCGCGCGACCCGTTCCTTTTCTTCAGCTCCATCCAGCCCAACTACCAGCTGTTGACGGCATCGTTCAACCTGCTGGCGGAGCGGCATCCGGGCGGACTGTATGCGAAGTCCCTCTCGGTCGTCCTGGGCATCCTGCAGGCCGCCTACAACGTGCCCGTCGACGGTTACAAGATCTACTCGGTGACCGTGTCGGACCTCAACGCGCTGGGCAAGCACCTGGACGAAGAAGCGGGACAGGAAGACTCCCTGAATCGCTGCATCCTGGACATCCTTGAAAAGGTCGCGCAGCTGGAAGGCCTGGACGAGACGAACAGGGACATGGAAGAGACCGCGATCCACGCCAATGAGATCCGCAACTTCTTCTTCGACAGCACGAAGCACCTCAACGAGGTCATCCCGCCCGTTCTTCTGGCGCGGATGAGCTACAAGGACTTCGAGGTCGTTCCCCGCAAGGTCATGGAGTTCACCAAGTCCAAGCTCGCGAAGGAAGACGCGGTTGCCAAGGAGCAGATCAACATCAGGGTCTCCTCCCGCGGACAGGCTGCGGCCAAGGAATCGGCGGCCCCGGCTCCTGCTGCGGCAAAGAAGTCGCCCGAGGGCGGCGCGGCAAAGAAGAAGAACTAGCGAACAAAGAGCGAACGCGCGGCCGGATTCCTCCAGCCGCGCTTCCTGTTTTGCGGCGCGTAGTAACGCGCCAGTGATGTAATGCGCGCAGTAACGCGCCAGGGGTGCAGAAATGGATTTTCAGAAACTGCGGGACGAGGCCAGGAACGGTCAGATCTCCGAGGACTACGTCGACTTCCTCAAGCACCGTCTCATCACTGAGATCCTCGAGTCATCGACCCCGAAGGGTGCCAACGCCCTGTGGGCCTACGCGAGCTTCCTCAACAATCTGGGAATCAACCCCGACAACTACCCCCTGTACATCAACATGCTGGCGAGCAACAACCGCTATGCCATCGACATCCTGCTCGCCGGCCATGAGCCCGAGCGCTACCTCGACTGTGTCGCGCCCAACCCCTTCATCGTGAAGTCGGTGTTCGAGACCTTCGCCGATTTCAAGAGCAACGAGATCTACGAGATGTCGCTGCGGGTCTTCCTCGGGTTCCTCTACAAGGTGTACGCCTCCTCGCAGGAAGGCTACCAGCTGTACCCGGTCTCCATCGCGGAGGTGAACAGCCTCGGCAAATTCCTCGACGAGAGCCAGGACCAGGATTGGCCGCTCAACCGCGGCATCCTCGACGTCCTTGCCTGCGTTGCTGATCTGGATATGCCCCATGAGACCGACATCGACAAGAAAAACGTCGCAGCCCAGGCCGGACGCATCCGCTCCGACTTCTTCGACCACAAGCGGAGCCTGAAGCAGTCCATCACCGAAGTGATCCTGGAAAAGGCCAAAGACCCGACGTTCGGGGTCCCCCCCGAATACGTCTACGGGAAATAGCGACTGACGTTCCTCCGCTCCACTACTTGATGCTCACGAGCTTGTAGATGCCGTACGTCCCGGAGTCGGTGAGGTACAGGTCGGAGCCGCAGAAGCAGGCGGCATACATGCCCTTGTTCGTTGTCGACTTTGCCCACAAGGTTCCCCACGGCGAGGTGCTTGTCTGCGTTTTTACAATGGAATCCCCGTTCGCCCTGTAGAGGAAGTCCGTTCCATCATAAGCATGGAACCCGTACACGGTCTGGCCATTGGCGACGGTCGGGGTGGACACCGCGCCGCTCGTCGTGTCGACAAGGGCAGTCCCGTTCGTCGTGTTGACACCGAGGGTGGTGCCGAAGAGGCAGATCGATTCCGGGTTCTGCAGCCCGGTCGCAAGAGTCGACACGACCCCGGATGCTATAATGATCTTGCGGATGCTCCCGTTGTTCGAGTCTGTAACGTAGAGGTTGGCCTTTGCGGCATCGATGCAGATCGCGAAGGGGGCGTTGAATCGGGCCGAAGCCGGGCTGCCATCCTGATTCCCCGCGGTGCCTTCGCTACCGGCAAACACGGTCTTCGTACCTCCGGTAACGGGAATACTGTAGATGCAATGCCAGGAGGGACTCGCGCCGTAGAGATTCGTTCCGTCGGTGCACACGCCGTAGAGGTAGACCCCCGTGGAGAGTGTCGTGACAACGCCCGTCGCGACGTCAACCTTCCTGACCACCCCTGAGCCTGTGTCCGCGACGTAGAGGTTGGTGCCGTAGCTGCAGATCCCGAGCATGCTGCTCGAAAACTGTGCCGCGCCTCCCGTGCCGTCGGCGGTTCCCTGCGTGCCACCGGCTACGAGCACGGTGGTGGCTATCCGGTCCGCGGCCGAGTCGAGCGGGTTTCTCACACTCTGGAAGATGNNCCGCCACGAGGACTGCACTGATTGCGAATCGTACCGGCCTGCTGACACTCATTGCGCACCTCCGAGCTCCGATATCTGCTGGTCGAGGTGTTTGACCGCATCGGCCAGCGGCGCAGGATCGGTAGCCGTGAATCTGATGCAGCCGAGCAACGCTGCACCCGCCCCCAATCCGAGACCGCTGAACACGACCCAGTCGCAGGCCGTGATCCAGTTGCCGTAGGTGGTCGCATCCACGATGGTGGTGGCCCCCGTATAGGCGGGGGTGGCGGCAATGATGAAGCCGGCAGCCAATCCAAGCGCGCTGGTCAGGAGACTGGCAGCACTGATACCGAAACCCCAGTTGCCCAGGGTGATCCTGAAGCTGGCGTCGTCCGCCGTCTTCTTGTACGCGGCCCGCTTCACTTCCCGCTCCGCCACGAGCCCGTCGAGGCGCGTCTTCTGGTCGAGCCGGGCCTTCGCGGCAACGAGCCGCTCGTGCAGGGTCCCCGCCCGCGCGCCGAGCTCCTGGAAGTCCTCGTAGGGCTGGGCAAGCGCCTTCAGCTTGAACGCGCTCACCTTTTCCAGATCCGCGACTGCGAGGGACGCGGTTTTTTCGAGCTCCTCGTACCCGTCGAGCTCCGCGCTGTACGCCGTGTAGAGCTCCGCCGGACCCTTCTTCGGCATTGCGGTGCCCGTCACCTGCGTCTGCGCCGGAGTGGCTGCCTGCTTCGCCTTCAGTGAGACGAGCCGCCCCTTCAGATTCTGCGCGTCGTCGAGGAGCCCCTGGAGCTCCGAACGTTGCTCTTCCTGCACCCGCTGCCCGAAGGCACTCACCTGATCGATGTCGACGTCCTCGATGTGGCTTCGCTTCTCCGCCAGCGCCAGGCCCTCCAGCTCCGTCCTGTATTTCCCCGTCAGGTATGCGGCGGTCAGGCGGAGCCGGGGGGCGAACTGGCAGACTTCAGCGCGCTTCACGCTCACCGTCTCCGTGTACGTCTCATAGTCGGTGCCCGTCACGGTGAGCCGGTAGTCTCCGACCGGCAGCTGGCCGTAGTCCTTGCGGGCGGTCGTGTCCTTGATGCCGGTTCCCTCGATCGTGCACGCCGTGTTGGCGGGCAGGTTCAGCGCGAGGGAGCCCAGGGGAATCAGGGTGACGGCGATCTCCGTCCTCTTCCCGCCAACGACCGTCACCTGCCCCTTGTAGACGCTCGATGCACCCCGCAGCTCCAGGAGGTGCGTACCCGCCTCCAGGCCCTCCAGGGCGCCGGCGGGAGTGACGGTCACCACGGCGCCGTCGAGCATCAACGACGAGTACTTTTCACTCGTCGTGAGGACGAGGCTCCCCCGCTCCGACTCCAGCTTCAGCTCGAGGCTCATCTTCGGCGTGTCGCGGAGGGTGATCTTCCGCGAGGCGCTCCTGTTTCCGATCTGCGCCTTTATCTCCACCTCCGCAAAACGGGCAACATCATCGAGCACGATCGGGGACAGCCCGCGTCGAACGCCGTCCACGCTGATCTCGGCCCCGCTGGGATCCGAGGTCACCTCGATCTCTCCCCTGCCGGCGAAGTAGAACCCCTGCCCGGTGATGGAGGAGTTGTGCCAGGGCACCTGTGCCCCGTTCGTCGAGGCGATGACGTCCTCCCGCACGCGACGGACCATGAGCTCCGCGTCCAGCCCCGGGTCGGAGAGATGCTTGAGGAGCGCCTTCGTGAAAACACCGTTGCGCCCCTCTCCATCCTGTGCGGTCTTCCCGGGTGCGGTGGAATAAACGATGAGAGAGCGCGGTGGTTGTATGTTGCCAACGACGGCAAGACCTCGTTCCAGGGCGCGTTCCGATCCGGGGAAAGGGTTGTTTCGGCAGGCGTCGAGGATGATCAGGTTTGTCCGTGCACCCGAGGACTCCATCTTTGCGTAGACCTGCTCGGCATTCACGGCCGAGTAGGGCAGCTCGTCAGCGCTCAGAATGTCGGCACGGGCGGGGATCAGGTAGTTCGCGCCCTGATACTGCACGCCGTGGCCGGAATAGTAGAACAGGGCGACGGCGTCCTTGCTCTTGATCGCGTTTCCGAAATCGCGCACCGCCCGGTTCATTGCCGGGTAGTCGCCATCCACGACAAGCGTGACGGTGAACCCGAGGTTCTGCAGCGCGGCGGCCATGTCCCTGGCGTCGTTGACGGGATTCTTGAGCGGCACGTTCGGATAGTCGCTGTTGCCGATGACCAGCGCTACGCGCGTTTCACCCGACCCGGTAGCGGCCTGTGCAAGAAGTGCGACTGACGGGATGAACATGAGAATCCAGAGAAACGCACAGAGGACCGGGAGCTTGACGCGAGGGATGGGCACGGATCCACTCATACGAACCTCGTTTCAATGCACATTCCAATCGATTGACGTTGAAGACGAAAAAACGATATCCCAGGGCCCATACGCTGTCAAGTTGAAGCGATCCTGTCCTGCGTCGATCAGGACGGGGATCGTCCGAGCCACGCGGCAAGACGCGTGATGCCTTCTCGGAAGACCTCCACCTGCGGGAGCAGGCTCATCACGACATATCCGGCGGAGGGGAAGTCGTAGAAATAGCCCGGGTGCACGAGCACCCCCTCCTGTTCCAGAAGCGCCACGGCCGTCTCCTCGTCCTCCCTGCCCACGGCGAGCCGCAGGACGGCATACCAGCCCCCCTCCCGCGGCAACACCTGAACGGGGCCGCCGGGAAGGAGACGGCCCAGCGTGCGGCTGTTCTCCTCCAGGCGCTGACGGATCTGCTCCTGGATGCGCCGCCGCTGCCGCAGGATCGTGGGTGCCGCGTGCTGCACGGGTGTCGCCACGGAGAGGTACGCGTCGGTGACGAAGGCAAGGCGCTCGCGCGCCTGCGTGCACAGCTCCGCCGCCCCCCCGACCTGGATCCACGCGAGCTTCATCTGGGGAAGCCCGACCATCTTGGAAAAGCCGTTCAGGACGAAGGTGAGCGCTCCGACCTGCCGCCCCGCGGCTGTCGCGCACCGTTCGGCGTCGGGGGCTCGGCCGTAGTCGGAGAAGACCTCGTCGACGATGAGGGCGAGATCGTGCTGCCTGCAGAGCGCATCGAGAGAGTCGCGCTCCTGATTCTTCAGGAAGGACCCCGTGGGGTTGTTGGGGCTGACGACGACGATGGCCCGTGTGCGGGGCCCGATGCGCGCGGCCAACCGTCCCATGTCGATACGCCACACCTGGGAGGCGTCCTGTGCAAGCGGGTACTGCACCTGGCTGATCCCCCCGAGACCGGTCAACACCTCCAGGAGGGGATAGCCCGGGGTCGGCACCAGCACCTCATCCCCCGGATCCGCAAGGAGAGTGAAAACATGCCCGTATGCCTCGCTCGTTCCCGAGGTGAGGAAAAGGGAATCGGGATCGACGCCGACCCCCTGTTCGGAGTAATAGGCGGCAATGGCAGCGCGGGTCGATGAGAGGCCCTGCGGGTGGGGTTCGTACACGAGGGAGGCGGGCAGAGCCAGACCACGGCTGATCCCCTCCACGTCGTACTGGAACCCGCATCGTGTCGGGTTGGACTCGGTGAGGTCGAGGATCGGCACGCCGGCGGCGCGGCGGCGCTCGATGAGCAGGGAGAGCGGGTTCAGGGATTGCGGTTGCGGCACGCGGGCGGAAAACATGGTTTTCTCCTGTTCCTGGCGTGCCAATCTTACTACATTTGCCCCAGAGGAGTACCGACAGGGATGGGCAAGCTGAAGGCGTATTTCGAGCTCACCAAGCCACGCCTCACACTCTTGAATCTGCTCGTGGCCATGGCCTCGTTCTATCTCGCCGCGCCGGCGGCGGTCGACGTCGGGCGGATGGTCATAGCCACCCTGGCGATCGGCCTTCTGGCGGCGGGCACGCTGGCACTCAACGGCTACATGGAGCGTGACACGGACCTCCTCATGCGACGGACCGCCGGCCGTCCCGTGCCCAGCGGCCGCTTGTCCCCCCGGGAAGCGCTCACATTCGGGATCATCACGACGGTGCTCGCCGTCGCGGTCATCACCGTGTTCCTGGGGCTCGTCGCCTCGGCAATCGCCGTCTTCACCTTCGCGAGCTACAACCTCGTCTACACGCCGCTGAAGCGCAGAACCACGTTCCACACGACGCTCGGGGCGCTCTCAGGGGCGATGCCTCCCCTGCTGGGCTGGGCGGCCGCTCGCGGAAGCCTCGACGCCAACGCGTGGCTCCTGGCCGCCATCCTGTTCCTGTGGCAATACCCGCACTTCCTGGCGATCGACACGATGTACCGGGACGACTATTCGCGGGCGGGGATCAAAGTGCTTCCGGGGGCGCAGCCCAACGGAGCGCGGGCGACAGGGGCGCTCACCATCGCTGCACTCGTATTGCTCCTCGCGGCGAGCACAGGGCCGTACTTTACGGGGCTCGCGGGGGTGGCCTACCTGGTGGGATGCATCGTGCTGGGGGTCGGCTTTCTCGCTTCGGGGATAGCGGCCCTCGTACAGCGCACCCCCCGCTCCGCCAGGATGGTGCTGCGGGCGTCGGTGACCTATCTGCCGATCGTCTTCGGCCTCATGGTCGCCACGGTCAGGCCCGTGACATGAAGCCCTGCAGACGATCCTGCGCGGGCCAGGAGGCGCGGGGATCGTCAGNNCTGGCCCATGGCGCTGTACTTGTCGTCCCCTTCCGCGGCGGCTTCCCGCGGGAACTTGCCGCAGAAGTAGTCGTACACGTAGTCGATGCGCTGCAGAACGTTGTCAGTGACCGTCTTCGCAAGCTTGGCCTTGTCGGGATGGAACCGGAGACAGCCCTTGCAGAGGTCCGTGAGCATCTTCCGGCCCACCTTGCGGAACCCGTCGAAGCGCATGTCGAAGAAGCGCATGTCGTAGCCCTTGAAATGCTCCATCTTCAACGGCGTGAGGTAGCGCGTCTTTTCGATGCGCTCCCAGCCGAAGCTCTTGGGGTTGCCGGTGATCTTCTGGCCGGGGTGCAGGAGGTCGACGTTCGAAAAATCGATGGCGATGATGATCTGGTCGTTGCGCGAGTTGTAGCGGATCATGCAGTTGTTGGGATTGCGGTCCTCGTCGCAGTAGATCCATCGGTTCACGAGGTCGAGCACGAGCTGCTCCTTGAGCTGCCGGATGTCCGTGTAGTTGGCCCCGGTGAGCTGCTCGGCGCGCGTGATCACGCGCGTGGCCTTGTAGAGGGAGCCCTTGATGCTTGTGACCACCGTCGGGGCGGAGATCGTGTGCGTGAAGAAGTCCAGGAAAAAGCAGATCGCCCCCATGGCCGGTCCCAGGGCGTCGTCGGCGTCGATCTTCTTCACGATCCACTGCGCCTTGGGGTTGCCGCTCTCCACGGCCCCGACATAGTCGCGCACCTCGGCGAAGAACGGCACCTTCAGGGTGGAATCGATCGTCAGGAAATCGTCGACGAGGAAGTCCGCGAGGAGCTGGGGATAGCTGCGGTCCGCCGCGAGCAGGCGGACGAGCTCGTCATCCGCGAGGAAACCCTTCACGTCAGAGTAATCATTGTGCATCATTGTCGTGTTCCCCATCCGGCCTAGTGGTAGTCATCGAGAACGAAACGGCGTGTCTTCAGCTCGAGGTCCGCATACTTCACCTTGTACGCCATGGAGCCCTGGACCGTCACGTAGGGACACTTCGTATCGAGGGTAGCGTAGAGAATCACGTGGTCGTGGCAGCCGAGGGCGTCGATCCATATCGAATCCTGGTCCCCCCACTTCCACATCGGGTTGTGGCCCACGAAGACGGGGATGGCGCGCGGGCAGCCCAGCATGCGGCGCATGTCATCCAGGTCGTCCGGACCGTATTCCTTCATGCTCGGTGTGGAGCGCGTTTCGTTCAGGCGGTTNNTCTCGTTGAGACGGTTCCACGTGAGCTGCCAGACGTAGTTCTCGAAATGCCGCACGTTCACGAGCTCGTTACGCGTGATGCCCCCGCGCGCGGGCCCCGCATGCACCGCGAGGAACCCCTTGTGCATGACGAACAGGGGGAGGGCGTCGAAGAAGTCCTGCATGAGGGAGACGTACTGTTTGCCGCGCGCCTTGAGCAGGGCCTCCCTGTAGAGGAGCCCCTGCTGGATGCCGAGCTTGGAGAGCTCGGGAGCGAAGGAATCGTGGTTGCCCAGGATGTAGACGACATTGCGGGGGAACTCGTTGATGAGCCCGAGGATGATGTCCATGATCTCGATGGAGGAGTCCATCGCGAAGACGAACCCGGTCCTGTCGTTGTGGACGGCGTCGCCGAGGAAGAGGAGGACCGCCTTGTCCTGCCGCACCTTCTCGAGGTTGTCGGAGTCCTTCAGGATGGCCTTGAGGTTGCGGACGTTGGCGTGCAGGTCCCCGATGATGATGAACTCACGCTTCTCCGTTTTGGGGAACTCGATGAGCCCTCCGGGCTGGCCGTCGGAGGCGCGCGGCCGCAGCGCGGGGTCGAACGAGATCACATTGTGGACCGCATCCCGCAACGTCTTCAGAGGGGTCGAGGCCCGCGTCGATGGCGCTTTCACGAATGGCTCCTGCCAGGAATGTCTCGCATCAGGGTGAAAGGATTATCAATGGGGGAGCAGGGATTGTCAACGACGCGCCTTGCGACCAGCATACTGAGCAATCCTGCCTTGCGGTGCGCTCAAGGGCCGGCATATACTCTACGCTGGATCAATCCGAGCACCGTTGAAGAGGGAGTGCCGATGCGACGCCCGAAGGCGCCTGGTGGGCAGACGATCGGGGGCGAGCAATCGTTCCAAAAGATCATCGAATACGCCAACGAGATAGTCTACACGCTCTCACGGGAAGGAGTTTTCCTCTTCGTCTCCCCGGCCTGGACGCGCTCGCTCGGCCACCCCGTGGAGGACGTGATCGGCCGGTCCTTCGAGCTCTTCGTGCATCCCGACGACGTGACCCGATACCATGGATATCTGCAGAGGGTGCTCCTCGAAAGCCATTTCCGCGACGCCGTCGAATACCGTGTGCGTCACCGGGACGGGACGTGGCGCTGGCACCAGAGCAATGGCGCCGTCATTCCCGGCGACGCGACCCAGCCTGCGACCTTCGTCTGGATTGCGCGCGACATCACGGCGCATCGCGCCACGCGGGAACGCCTGGAAAGCACGCTGGCAGAAACGCGGGTGCGCTACCGGGTCAGCCAGGCTCTCCTGGGCAGGGACTCCGAGGAGGAGGTCCTCGATACCCTGATCGATGTGGCCGGCGTCCATCCCGGGGCGCTCGTCTCCCTCTGGTCCTGGGACAGCGAGTCGGGACACACCATCATCGTGAAACGACGGGAGGGCGCGTTCGGGAGCGGCATCCGATCGAACGTCTCCACGGGCATCCGCCTGAGCGTCATCACCTACCCGTCGATCACGCAATATCTCGTCAATGACGTTTTCTGGACGAACGATCTCCAACGCGACGAGCGAATCGATCCGGCGACGCGGCACGTCCTCCTCGGGGAGGAGGCTCGAAGCTACGCGACGATGCAGATGAGGGTCGGTGACGACCGGCTCGGCCTCGTCATCGTCGTCTCGAAAAGCACGGGTTATTTCAACGAGGAGAATCTGCTCCTCTACAAGACCCTCGCTGACGAGGGCGCCACTGCCCTGCACACCGCCTCCCTCCGGGAAGCAGTGCGGGCCTCGGAGCAGAGGCTCTCCCTCGTCGTGCGCCAGAGCCCCCTGCCGATCGTCGAATGGGACGTCGATTTCGACGTGGTCTCGTGGAATCCCGCCGCCCAACGGGTCTTCGGATACTCGGCGGAGGAGACGATCGGCCGCTCGGGATTCGGCCTGATCGTCGGTGAATCCGAGCGCCCCGAGATCAGCCGACGCATGGCGGAGTTCGGCGAGAGCCTGAATGCACTCGACATCACGCGGCCCACCCTGACGAAGGACGGACGGACCATCGTATGCCGCTGGATGAGCAGCCCACGCATCAACAGGGACGGCTCTTACGTCGGCGCAGTGTCCATCATCGAGGACATCTCGATGCGCATCGAGGCGGAACGGGAGCTGCACGAGAGCGAGCAGCGCTACCGGACGCTCGCCGAGGTCACACACGAAGGGGTCGTCGTTCATGACAGGGGAGCCGTGGTTGACTGTAATGCAGCCTTCGCGAGAATGCTCGGTTACACGCGCACAGAGATCCTCGGCATGCAGGTTTCCGACCTCGTTGCGCCGGTATCGCGGGAGCTCGTCCACAGCCAGGCCCTTGCAGGCGCGGAAACGGCATATGAGACCGATTCCCTGCGGAAGGACGGATCGACCTTCCCCACCAAGGTCGTGAGCACGCCGACGCTCTTCCGTGGCGGCCACGTTCGCATTGCCACTCTCTGGGATTTGACCGAGGAGAGAAAGGCGCAGAGACACCTCGAGTCCGCGCTGAAACTCACACAGGTCAGGTTCCAGATCAGCCAGGCCCTTGCGGGCGCGGAAACCGAGGAGCACGTCATCAAGGCGCTCGGGGATTTCGTCGGTCTGTTCCCGGGGTCCTTCGTCACGCTGTTCACGGCGGAGGGACCCGCGGAGGACCCGATCATCACCAAGCAGTGGCAATCGATCGACAGCGGAATGAGCTCCCCTATTCCCGTGGGCGCCCGGTTCACCTTCTCCGAGCAACCGCTTTTCCGCCTGCTCTTCCAGCGGGTCACTTTCTGCGTGAACGACCTCGCAACCGATACGGCGCTGCCCGCGGACACACGGGACTACTTCATGACACTCGGGATGCTCAGTTGCACCGCTCTCCCGCTCATGACGGGGAACGAGCTCCTCGGTTTCGTTCTGGCAGGCGCGCGCGAGCCCGGCGCGTTCGATCAGGGCACCCTGGGGCTCATGCAGACCCTCGCGGAACAGGGGGCGGTCGCCCTGCGCGCGGCACGGCTGCGCGCCGCGGCCCGCTCGAGCGAGGCGGACTTCCGTCGCGTGGCGGAGAACATGCGGGACCTGATCTCCGAGGTCGACGCGGGCGGCGTCTACCGCTACGCCAGCCCCTCCTACCGGCGGGTCCTCGGCTACGAAACGGATGTCCTCGTCGGGGACACCTTCTTCACGCGCGTCCACCCCGATGATCTCGGCATGATGCGGGAGATATTCAGCTCAAGTGCGAAATCCGGAAGAGACTACGAGGTGGAGTGCCGCTACAGGCACGCCGACGGCCATTACATGTGGTTCAGCATCCTGAGCAAGTCGCTGTTCGACGAGAAAGGCGATTTCTGCGGCGCCGTCAGGGTGGCGAGGGACGTCACCGAGCGCAGGCGCGCCGACGAAGAGGTGCACCGGCTCAACGCGGAGCTGGAGAAGCGCGTGCAGGAACGCACCGCGCAGCTCGAGGCTGCCAACAAGGAGCTGGAGGCGTTCTCCTATTCCGTGTCCCACGACCTTCGCGCCCCTCTCCGGGCCATCAACGGCTTCTCACGGATCATCAACGACGAGTGGGGGGGCCGGCTCCCGCCCGAGGTATCGCACCACCTGCGCACGATCCGTGAGAACACGAGCCACATGGCGATGCTCATCGAAGGCCTCCTCTCCCTCGCGCGTCTCAGCCGTCATGAGCTTCACATGAAGCAGATCATCACGAGGCAGATGGTTGCGGAGGTGATCGCAGGCATGGAGGAGCTGACGCAGGGCCGCGAGGTCGAGTTCGTCGTCGGCGAGCTCCCCGATTGCAGCGGAGACCCCGTGCTCCTCCGCCAGGTATGGGTCAACCTCATCGACAATGCATTGAAGTTCACGCGGTGCCGGCCGCATGCCCGCATCGAGATCGGCGGCGCACCGCAGGACGAGACGTGCACGTTCTCCGTAAAGGACAACGGGGTGGGATTCGACATGCGCTACGCCGACAGGCTCTTCGGCGTCTTCCAGCGGCTGCACTCCGGGGATGAGTACGAGGGGAACGGCATCGGGCTTGCCAACGTACAGCGCATCATTCATCGTCACGGCGGACGGATCTGGGCCGAATCCGCTCCCGAACAGGGGGCGACTTTCTTTTTCGCCCTGTAGGGCAGGAAGGAGCGCGGGAACGTGACGGCGATGCCCATGAAGCTTCGCGTGCTGATTCTGGAAGACAGGATCTCGGACCTCGAGCTCATCGTTCACGAGCTGCGCCAGGCAGGGTATGACCCGGACTACGCCCACGTGAGCACGGAAGCGGACTATCGGGCGAAGGTATCCGACGGTNNGACTATTCGCTTCCCCAGTTCAACGCGCTTGCGGCCCTTCAGATAAAGAGGGAGGCGGTCCCGCGGGTCCCGTTCATCGTCGTCACGGGCAGCATTTCGGAAGAGGCGGCAGTGACGTGCATGCGGGAGGGGGCCGTCGACTACCTCCTGAAGGACAGGCTCGCCCGGCTGGGGCCCGCGCTCTACCAGGCGCTCCAGGCGAAGCGGGCGCAGGACGAAAAATACCAGGCCGAAGAGCAGATCCGCCACAGCAACAGGGAGCTCACGCTCCTCAACCACATCATTGCCGCCTCCTCGGAGAGCGTCAGCGAAGCGGCCTTCCTCCAGGTGGCCTGCCGGGAGCTCCAGGAGGCGCTGGAGGTCGCGCAGGTTTCGGCAGTGCTCTCCGATGAGGAGGGCACGGCTGCCGTCGTCGTCGCGGAATCCTTCGCCCCCGGCGCGCCGTCGATCATGAACGCCCGGCTCCCGCTCTGGGACCTGGGAGCGGCGGGGATCGTGCTCAAGAGGAACGTCCCTCTGGTCATCGAGGACCTGGCAGGGTTCCCGCTGCTCGCACCGTACGCGGATCTGATCCGAGATTCGGGCATCAAGGGGCTGATGATCATTCCGCTGTTCATCGGCGACCAGCTCACCGGCTCGATCGCGCTGTCGGCAATGGCCCCTCGCCATTTCACCGAGCAACGCGTGGCGCTCGCACAGAGCGTGGCAGGGCAGATCTCAGGGTCCCTCGAGCGGATGCGCCTCGAGCGCGAGCGCGGCCTGCTCATCGCGGCCATCGAGCAGACGATGGACGGCATCCTCGTTGCCGACCTCCGCGGACGGATCTTTTACGCGAACCACGGGTTCGAGGTGATGAGCGGGTACACGCGGGGGGAGATCATCGGCCGGTCGGTCGAGTCGCTCGCGGGACCGGACGTCGACCGGCAGGTCCTCGTCGCGATGATGGGGGGGCTCGGTGCCGACCATCAGTGGAGGGGGCGGGCGGTCTGGCGGAAGAAGGACGGCACCCCGTACCACATCGAGGCATCCGTCATCGCTTCGATGGATGCGGACGGGAAGCCCCTCAGCTACGTGAGCGTCCAGAGGGACGTCACCGATCGGCTCGCGATGGAGAGCCGCTACCTGCAGGCGCAGAAAATGGAGGCCGTCGGGAGACTCGCGGGCGGTGTGGCGCACGATTTCAACAACATCCTCACGGCCCTGCTGGCCTACGCGGACCTGCTCGTGGAGCAGATCCCGGCGGAGGACGAGGCTCTGGAGAACCTGGAGGAGATCCGCAAGGCGGGCGGTCGGGCGGCCAGCCTGACGCGGCAGCTCCTCATCTTCAGCCGGCGCCAGGTCGCCGAGCCACGGGTGGTGAACCTCACGGCCCTGCTCAGGGATTTCGAGAAGATGCTGCGTCGGCTCATCGGGGAGGACATCCGGGTGACGAGCTCCTTCCTCGCCGAGGACTGCATGGTCTTCGCCGATCCCGGGCAGCTCGAGCAGGTGGCGATGAATCTCGCCGTCAACGCACGCGATGCAATGTCGCAGGGCGGGGAGCTGCGCTTCCGCATCGAGGACCTCGTCCTCGACGAGGCGGCGGTCAGGGACCAGCCCGAGGGGAAGCCGGGAAGGTACGTCCTGTTCACCGTCTCGGACACCGGCATTGGCATGAGCCCGGAAACCCTCTCCCACGCCTTCGAGCCGTTTTTCACGACGAAGGCGGAAGGCAAGGGGACCGGCCTCGGGCTAGCCACCGTCTACGGGATCGTCAAGCAGGCCGGGGGGTGGATCAGGGTGACGAGCGCCCCCGGTGCGGGAACCGCCTTCAGCATCTACATGCCTCGCTACGAGGGGACGTCCGGCGTGGCGCAGGGCCCAGCGTCGCGGGAGGCCTTGCCCCGGGGGACCGAATCGGTTTTCGTCGTCGATGACGACGACACGGTGCGCAAGCTCATCGTCAAGATCCTCACGGGACTGGGGTATTCGGTCACTGCGTTCTTGAACGCCAAGGAAGCGCTGCAGGGCGTGGCCGCCCTCGAGCACGGGCCGGACATGCTGTTGACGGATATCGTCCTGCCGGGGATGGACGGACGGATCCTTGCCGGCATGGTGAGCGATGCGCGGCCCGGCATCGCGGTGCTCTCGATCTCGGGGTATGACAATCGCTCGGTCCCCGGCGAGCAGAAGGCATCCGACGCCCATTTCCTGAGGAAGCCCTTCACACCCGCGCAGCTCGCCCGCGCCGTGCGTGACGCATTGGATTCCTGACGCAACCACGAAACGTGTAGTGCTGGCAAGATAATTCTTGTTCGATTTCAGTTGGTGTAGTAAATTGGCTTTGAATGAGTGTCATGATCGATTCTCTCTCCCACACACGGCGATCCATCAGCTCGTGTCTCCAGGGTTTCATCGAAGAAAAGCGATCCGATCTGGCACGCATCAATCCGCTCGGCCCCGACGTGGCGGAACGGCTCCTCGCGTCTTCCCTCCAGGGGAAAATGCTCCGCGGCTCCCTCGTGCACCTCGGAGAGTGCATCGCCAGCGGGCGGAAGCTGGACGCCGAGCCTTCGCGGACCGTGGCGGTGGCGGCGGCAGCCATGGAGCTTTTCCAGTCGGGGCTGCTCGTTCACGACGACATCATGGACAGGGACCGCACGCGCCGGGGCCACGCGTCCATCTGGCAGCAGTACTCGCTGCTGGCGTCCGCTGAGGGACACCCGGATCCAGGCCACCGGGGTGAAGCCATGGGCATCTGCGCCGGTGACGTTGCGTACTTCCTCGCTTTCGAGCTCCTGTCCTGCATGGAGACCGAGCCTTCCGTGGTGCGTGTCGCGCTGGGGCTCTGCGCGGCGGAGCTCACGCGGGTCGGGATCGCACAGATGNNCACCTACAAGACGGGACGCTACACCTTCTCCCTTCCCCTCCTCGTGGGAGCCCTCATCGGCGGCGCATCCGCGATCCTCCGCGACGAGCTGGCGGGCCTCGGGGAGGCCATCGGGATGCTTTTCCAGATCAGGGACGACGAGCTGGGCATCTTCGGCACGGAGGAGGAGATTGGAAAACCCGTGGGCTCGGACGTCAGAGAGGGCAAGAAGACCCTGTATTCCTCCTGCCTCTTCGCCGCATCGAGCGGAGAGGAGCGCCGTCGGCTCCAGGGCATCTTCGGCAACGTCGGCTGCTCGGAGGAGGACCTCGCCTTCGTCCGCAGGGCTTTGATCGATCGAGGGATCCGTGAGAAGGTGGAGGCCATCGCCTGCGCGGTGTCCGACAATGCCCGCGCGATCATCCAGGCGATGCACACGAAACGGGAGCCCGACAGGGAAGCGCTCCGTGAGCTCCTTGAGTACGCCGTGGCGCGCAGGCTCTGACCGGCAGGGAT
>PLNO01000350.1 GCA_003141795.1 Spirochaetaceae bacterium
TCTCGTGGTACCCCGTCTTCCTCAATACAACCCTGTGCCACCCCGTGACGATGTCGGTGAGGACGATCGGGGAAAGCCCCTTGAGCACGCCGTCTATCCACACCTCGGCGGAGCTCGGATCGGTGACGATCTCGAGGCCCTTCTGACTCTGGGGGGGGCTCTGGGCGGGGGTCTCGGGGGGCTTTGTCTGCTGCGCGGTCGCTGCCTTCTCGGTGGACATCACCGTGGAGAGGGTGGTTCCCCGTGAGGTGGCGCAGGAGACCACTACGGCCAGACAGGTGATGACAAGAAAGGCGCTTTTGGCCCAGGCTCGTGGCGTCATAGGCGAAGTGTATCGCCGGCTTCCCCGGAGTTGCAAGGTGAGACCTCGTTTGAGGCTTTGACAAACGGGGGAAAAATCCGATATGTGGAGTAGGGGAATTCATGACGAGGTCATCCAGCACGCGCTCCCATCCGTCCGGCCGAGCCTCATTGGCCGCGGCTGTCCTCATCGGTATCCTCGCCTTCCTCGTTCCCCGCATCAGCGCGGGGGCGGAGGCGCTGCCCATGGGCTTTCGCGGGATCACCCTCGGAATGGGACTCGACCAGGTGAAATCCGCCCTCAGAGCGGATCCCCTGTTCAGCTACCGCGGGGACCCCGACGTGAGCTTCCTCCCCCAGAGCAGCCAGTATCTCATCGAGTGCGACGGCAACGCGTACGTGAAACGCGCGTACTTCCAGTTCGCCGACAGCCGCCTTTTCATCATGATCCTCGTCCTCGACCCCCAGAAGCTCGACCATTTTTCGCTCTGGACCGCGCTGACGGCCAAGTACGGACAGCCGACGAGCCTGGATCCCTCGGAAACCGTGTGGCAGACCGACGTGGAACGCTTCTCCCTGGAGAAGCCGCTGACGGTCAAGTACATCGACAACAAGACCTTCTCCGCGCTGCTCTCCCAGGGCGGGGCGCAGAGGGATCTCGAGCAGCTCTCCCGGGAGAAATTCATTGAGCAGTTCTAACGCTTCGGCACCGTGCATCAAGCTCAAACAGGGCAGGGACGGCCCGATCCGCAAGCGCCACCACCCCTGGATCTACAGCCAGGCCGTGGACAGCGTGATCCCTGCCGATTCCCCCGACCAGCTCCTGCCCGTGCAGACCGCTGACGGCGCGGTGATCGGGTGGGGGGAGTATTCCGAGGGGAGCCTCATCGCCGTCCGCATGGTCTCTTTCGGTGCGGAAAGGCCGGCGCCCGACTGGCTGGACCAGCGGATCCGCGAGGCAAAGCAGTTGCGCGACTCCCTGAGCATCGATTCCGACGCCATGCGGCTCGTGAACGCAGAGGGCGACTTCGTGCCCGGCCTCGTCGCCGATCGGTACGCCGACACCGTCGTTCTTTCCGCGCACACGCGCTGCATCGAGTCGTCCCTCGATGCAGTGGCGGAAAGCTTTGCCGGCATCGTGCCGGATGTGCGGGTGTTCGTGAAGCGCGACGAGCATTTCGCCCGGGTGGAAAAGCTCGTGAGGCCGTCCGAGTATCTGCGGGGCACAGGGGAAGGCACTGCGGTCATCACCGAAGGCGGTGTACGGATGCTCGTCGATTTCTCCCATGGGCAGAAGACCGGATTCTATCTCGATCAGAGGATGAACCGAGGGATCATTGCCCGGGCGAGTGCGGGGAAGAGCGTCCTCAATCTGTTCTGCTACACCGGAGCCGTTGCGCTGCGCGCCGTGGCCGCGGGAGCCACGAAGGTGACGTCGGTGGACAGCTCGCACAGGGCGCTTGAAATCGCCGAAGAGAGCGTGCTGCTGAACCCTTCTCTCGGCGCGAACGCATTCGAATGGATCCAGGGCGATGTCTTTTCCTACCTCGAGGAGCCGGGCGTCTACGATGTGGTCGTCGCCGATCCTCCGCCTTTTGCGCGACGCCGCATGGAGCTCGAAGGCGCGCTCAAGGGCTACCTGAGCCTGTTCCAGCAATGCCTCCGCAATCTCTCCCCGGGAGGCTTCGCGTTCCTCTTCTCCTGCTCGGGGGCGGTCGACCGTCCGCTGTTCCAGCAGGTGGTGAGCGAGGCTGCGCTGAAGTCGGGAAGGCGCGTCCGCCTGATCCACGAGCTCCATGCGGACGTCGATCATCCCGTTGCAGCGTCGCATCCGGAAGGTGAATACCTCAAGGGATGGATGGTCCATGTCCATTAGGCACGCCTTCTGCTGCGCCGTTTTCGTGCTCGTCGTCCCTCTGATAGTCGGTTGCGCACCGGCTGCCAGGGAAAGGATTACGCTGACGGCGGGCGCCGTCACGTTGAACGTCGAAGTGGCGCGCACGGAAGCCCAGAGGGAACACGGACTCATGGGGAGGAAGGATCTCGGCCCGCGCGACGGGATGATCTTCGTTTTCGACCGGGACGACCACCTCTCCTTCTGGATGAAGGACACGCCGACGCCCCTTTCCATCGCGTTTCTCTCCACTGAGGGAAAGGTCCTGGAGATCGACGACATGCAGCCTTTTTCGGAGAGCATCATTAGGTCGCGGTTTTCAGCACGGTATGCCCTGGAGATGCGTCAGGGTGCATTTTCCGAGATCGGCGTGAAGGAAGGGGATACGTTCCAGCTCCCCGCCGGATTCCCGTAGGGAGAACATCGCCACCGGCGGGCCCATCGCGCCTATCCTGCGAACGCTGCAAGCATTCCAAGAGACTCGAGAGCTCCGGCAAAGTCGTAGGCTACCAGTGCTTCATGAATACGGCCCAGATCTTCATGAGGGCAGGTATCCGCCAGGAGAGTGCGCACCGAGCGGAAATAGTCGATTGCCAGGCTATCGCTGTCTCTTACGAGAGCGGAAAGAGTGTTGATTGCCCGCCGCACCTCGTCGGGGCCCGCCACGTGTCGTGGTGCGGGGATCTCCGTATTCTCCGGCGGCATCTTCTCCCGAATCTGCGCCACGATGGTGGCGAGCACCGCCTCGAGACGAGCGCAGGCTTTCTCCACAACCTCTGCGGGGTCGCCTTTGCGAATGTGGCTCTCCAGCTCTTCCGCCTCCCGCTGCACGTGCACCGCCCCGAGATTGCCTGCAATCCCCCTCAGGGTATGTGCAAGCCGTTCGGCCAGGTTCCGATTTCCCCCGACAAGCGCCTCCGTGATCTCCCGCGGTGTCGATTCTCTTTCAGTCACGAGTCTTCGCAGGAGGTCGACGTAGAGCGTGCGGTTGCCTGCGACCCTCCTCAGTCCGGCATCAGTGTCGATCCCTCCGATCGCCGGAATGTCAGGTCCGTCCGCAGTAGGTGGCGTGGAGGGTGATTCGACGCCGAGGCTTCCGCCTCCACCTCTGTAGTAGGCGCTCATGGTTTCGAACATCACATCAGGGTCGATCGGCTTGCTGATGTGGTCATTCATCCCCGTCTCCAGGGCCTTTTTGCGTTCCTCTGCCAGTGCGTGCGCCGTCATTGCGATGATGGGAATGCCATTCGCCCGGTTGCCGGCGCGGATGCGACGCGTGGCTTCGAATCCGTCCATTTCGGGCATCTGGATGTCCATGAGTATCATATCGAAGCCCTCTGGCCGTTCGGCGAGCCTCTCGAGAGCTTCGCGGCCATTGTTCGCAATCGTGACCTCCGCACCCACGCCGGAGAGCAGTTCCTGAGCAATCTGCTGGTTGATCTCGTTGTCCTCGGCCAGGAGCACGCGCGCACCCTGAAGCCTTCTTGCTTTCACATTCTCCTTCGGCGTTTCCTTCATCCGGGAGAGCATGTCAGGAGCGAAAATCCTCAGTATCGAGTCGATGAGCGTCGAAGACGTGAAGGGCTTCGTGAGAAAATCGAGGGCGCCTGAGGCCAGAGCGGTCTCACGCTCTTTTTCTCCTCCGCCTGAGGCGCTGACAATGATGAGCGCGGGGGGATTGCGAAGCGATCCTCCCTGGCTGAGTTTGCGGGCAACCTCATTCCCGTCCATGCCGGGCATCTTCCAGTCCAGCAGCGCGATTCTGAAAGGGTCTTCGGTATCGGCACGATAGATGGTGGCAATGGCCTCTTCCCCCGAAGCGGCCGTCTCGACACGAAAGCGAAGCGAGGTCAGGATATCCTGCGTGATTTCACGGGCGCTCGGGCTGTCATCAGCGACGAGTATCCTTGCCCCTTGAAGGTTTCCCGGAATGGAATGTCGCCGTTGCGCGTCCTCCTTCCCCCGGCCGAACCAGGATGTGAACGTGAACGTGCTCCCGATTCCCGGCACACTTTCGACCCATATCTGGCCGCCCATCAGCTCCACCAGTCGCCTGGTGATGCTCAGCCCAAGGCCAGTGCCGCCGTACTTTCTCGTCGTCGAGCTGTCCGCCTGGGAAAAGGGCTGGAAGAGCAAGGCAGACTGTTGCTCGGTCATTCCGATCCCGTTATCTCTGACCGAAAAGCGGAGCTTCAGCTTCTCTCCCGTCTCCTCCAGAAGAGCGACTTTCAGCTCGATCTCACCTGTCTCCGTGAACTTTACCGAGTTTCCGACCAGGTTGAGCAGAATCTGCCCAAGACGGTAGGGATCGCCCGTCAGGGCCAACGGCACGTTGAGAGGAACGCCAACGAGCAGCTCCAGCCCTTTGGCCGCCACGGTCTGGATAGTGAGAGAAGTGACCCGTTCCGTGACGTCATCCAACATGAAATCGACCTGCTCGAGGGAAAGGTGGCCGGCCTCGATCTTCGAGAAA
>PLNO01000089.1 GCA_003141795.1 Spirochaetaceae bacterium
CCTGTACATGCTGGGGGCGGCCGTCGTGCTGGTATCACTCGCACTCGGGACGGGACCCGTGGATACGGGTTGGACGTTCTACGTCCCGTACAGCCTGACGAGCACCGTGAACGTGCCGCTTGCGGTCTTCGGCGTGTTCCTCCTGGGGATGTCCTCCATCCTCACGGGGGTGAACATCGTGACGACGACCCACATGATGCGCGCGCCGGGCATGACGTTCTTCCGCATGCCGCTGTCGGTCTGGGGCCTGTACTCCACCGCGTGGGTGCAGGTGCTCGCCACCCCCGTGATCGGCATCACGCTGATTCTCATCATCCTGGAGCGGGTCTTCGGCATCGGGGTCTTCGACGCCTCCAAGGGCGGCGACCCCATCCTCTACCAGCACCTCTTCTGGATCTATTCGCACCCCGCCGTCTACATCATGATCCTTCCGTCGATGGGCATCATTTCCGACCTGTTCCCCGTGTTTTCAAGGAAAAACATCTTCGGCTACAAGACCATCGCCTTCTCCAGCCTCGCCATCGCGAGCGTGGGCTCCCTGGTATGGGGCCACCACATGTACGTGAGCGGTCAGAGCGACACGGCGAGCATTCTGTTCTCTCTCCTCACGTTCCTCGTCGCGGTTCCCAGCGCCATCAAGGTCTTCAACTGGGTGGCCACGATGTACAAGGGCTCGGTCAAGGTCGACCCTCCGTTCCTCTACGCGTTGGGCTTCATTGCGCTGTTTTCCATCGGCGGCCTCACGGGTCTCGTGCTCGGGGCGCTGTCCACCGACGTGCACACGCACGATACCTACTTCGTCGTCGGACATTTCCACTACATCATCTTCGGAGGCATGGGATTCGGGCTCTTTGCCGCCCTTCACTACTGGTTTCCCAAGATGTTCGGGAAGACCTACGACTACAAGTTCGCCACCGTCTCCTTCTTCGTCCTGTTCGTCGGATTCAATCTCTTCTATATGACACTGCTCATCCTGGGGTGGGCGGGGATGCCGCGCCGCTACTACTCGTACCTGCCGAAGTATACGGACCTCCAGGTGATCGCAACGGTGGGATCGTGGATCATGGTGACGGGCCTCGCCATGATGTTCGGCAACCTCCTCTACGCGTTCTTCAGGGGCAAGAAGGCGGAGCAGAACCCCTGGGGCGGGGCCACCCTCGAATGGCAGATCCCCTCCCCTCCCCCGCACGAGAACTTCGAGGAAACCCCCGTGGTCACCCACGGACCGTACGTCTTCGACAAGCAACCTGAAGGTGAAAAGGAAAAGAAGGACTAGCATGGAAGCACGTGAAAACAGCGTCCACGCGCGCATCGGGATGTGGCTCTTCCTGCTCTCCGAGATCCTCATATTCGGGGGGCTCTTCCTGCTGTACGCGGTGTATCGGGCAAAACACCCCGGGGACTTCCATGCCGCGTCGTTGGAGCTCAGCAGGTTCGACGGAACGCTGAACACGGCGATCCTGCTCACCTCGAGCCTCACGGCGGTCCTCGCCATTTTCTCCCTGCAGGAGCTAAACAAGCCGAAGCGCGCCATCGCGTTCCTCGCGGCCACGATCGGTCTCGGAGGGGCGTTCCTCGTCGTGAAGGGCTTCGAGTGGGCGGCGAAGTTCGAGCACGGGCTGTACCCCCGGGCGGAACATCTCCTGCAGCTGCCGCCGGGGCAGATCCTCTACTTCGGCCTGTACTTCACCATGACGGGGCTGCACGCACTGCACGTCATCATCGGCATGGGGGTGCTCTCCGTGCTGCTCTCCTTCGTCGCCCGCGGGAAAGCGACGCAAGAGAGGTCGGCGGCCCTGGAGAACGGAGGGTTGTACTGGCACCTCGTTGATATCATCTGGATATTCCTTTTCCCCCTCTTCTATCTGATTTCCTAGGAGACAGACGATGACATACGCGCGCTACGTCTACATCTGGCTGGCACTTCTCCTGCTCACCGCGATAACCGTCACCACCGCAGACCTCAACCTGGGGAGGGTCGCCATCATCGTGGTGCTTGCGATCGCGACGGTGAAGTCGGTCCTCGTGCTCCTGTACTTCATGCATCTGCGCTGGGAGAAGAGGCTGGTGCTCAAATTGCTCGTGCCCATCGCGATAGCGACCCTGGCGATATTCATCGGGCTGACGTTCACGGACGTCATGAACCGGTAGCGGAGGAAGGGAATGTTTCCATCAACGACCGTCGCCGTGAACGGCACCTTCCTCTACATCATGGCATTCTGCGTGGTGCTCCTCCTCCTCATCCTCTTCTTCACGATCTTCTTCGCCGTGCGCTATCGGCGCAGCAGGAACCCGGTCGTGAAGGACATCGGGGGCAACTGGAAACTGGAGCTGGTGTGGATCGCCGCAGCCACGGTGCTCGTGATGACCATGTTCGTTTCCGGCCTCAACGGGTTCCGCTTCCTGCGCAAGGTCCCCGAGGGGGCGCTGAACGTCGACGTGAGCGCGGCGCAATGGTCGTGGGAGTTCGACTACGCCAACGGCAAGAAGAGTGAAAACCTCGTCGTTCCGCAGGGCAGGGACATCGGGCTTACGATGCGTACTGTCGACGTGATCCACGGCTTCTTCATCCCGGTCTACAGGATCAAGCAGGACATCGTCCCCGGCATGACCAACCACCTCTGGTTCAAGGCCAAGGACCTGGGGACGTTCGACATCCTCTGCTCGCAGTACTGCGGGGAGGAGCATTCGAAGATGCTCGCCTCGGTATTCGTCATTCCGCCGGACGTCTACGAGAAGTGGTACGCGGGAGAGAAGGTGTCGATTCCGGGGCTCGAGGAGGACACGAGCTCCGCTCCGTAGCAGACTCGAAGCGGGGCGGGGCTCAGCGCAAGGACCGCGGGCCGCTGCGATCGCGCCCGGACTCCACCGTCTTCAGGTCCAGCGTGAAGAACGAGAGCGCGGCCTCCCGGGGATCGACGTCATGGTAGAGGAAAGAGTACATGACGGAAGACACGAGGATCTTGCGCACGTAGTCGCGCGTTTCGGCGAAGGGAACCGTCTCCAGGAACATGTCCGACGGGAGGCCGCGCGAGGCGCGCTCCCACTGCCGCACGCGGGTGAGGCCCGCGTTGTAGGCGAGGAGCGCCTTCGTCATGCTGTCAACGTCGGTGGTGAGGTCCTTGAAGTGGCGGATCCCGATCGTGAGGTTGGTGGTGGGGTCCCGCAGGTCTGGATTGACGATCCCCATCCCCCGGGCGACGGAGGAGGCGGTGGACGGCATGAGCTGTGAGAGCCCGACCGCACCGGCACTGGAGACGACGTCCGCGTCGAAGTAGCTCTCCTCCCTGATCATGCCAAAGACGACGTGGTCGGGAAGCCCCGTTCCCGCGGACAGCGGGTCGATGAGCGCCGCATACGCGCGGGGATAGTAGATCTCGAGCTCCGCAAGGGTCAGCCTGCGGTGACGCGAGGTGACGCCAACGAGGTACATCGAGCTGCGATAGTCGCCGGCCTGCGCGAACCTGCGCGCCGCCTCCATGAGCTCGAGGTCGGAGAGCGTTTCGCGCGTGGCCCACACGCGCGCATAGGCCTTGTCGTTCAGCCCGAAGGACAGGAAGCCCATGGCCACGGGATCAAGGGTCGCCGGGGTGTCGGGTGCGGCGACAGGCGCCGCGGGGACCGCACGCTCGGGAAGATCGCCCAGCATGCTCGACGACATGATCCCGTAGTAGCCCCAGGGGCTGCGACGCTCCGCATCGAGGAAGAGCTCGGCGGCAGTCACGGGTGGCGCGCCGGGCAGCCGAGCGATCGCTCCGGCCTGCCATGCCCTGGCCAGGACGTAGGAGAGCTGAGCGCGCACCTCGTCGGGGCCGCTCGCATCGAGTTTGGACCACAGCCTCTCGAGCGTGGTCCACTTGCGCGCCGTGACCAGTTCTGCGATGCGCTTCTGCAGTATGTCGATGAAATACGTCGGGTCGCTCCACGAGGCGGCCTCGGCCCCGACGGCCTCGGCGATATCGGGTGTATTCATCGCGAACAGGGCGTCGATGATGTACCAGTGCGCGCGATCACGCTGCGCGGGTGAGGCTGCGTCGCTTGCCACGAGCCGAAGCGGCGGCAAGGATCGCGCGAATTCCCGGGCCCGGCGATACAGACGTCCCGCCTGCTCCAGCGCGTCGCTCCTGGCCTGGCCCGTGAGACGGGAGGCGAGGGATTCCATGTATTTCGCGCCGGGGAGGTACGCGGTGTCGTAGAGGAACGCGTTTCCAAGATCTACGACGAGGGTGCCGTCGGCAACGAGCGCGGGCGGAGCGGCGGAGAGGAACGATTCCAGCTGGACGATGCCTTTCGACCACTCACCCTGGGTGAGCGCATACGTGCCCGAGAGCAGGGTCTGCTCAGGCTCGGAGAATAACTGCAGGTAGGAAGGCTCCGCCGCGATGAAGGTGTAGGCACGCGAGTGCAGCGCCGACACCTTCTCCCTGAGGAAGAGCTGAAGGATCAGGTCGTGCAGCGGCTCCCGCTGCAGACGGAGCGAGCTCACCCCGCGGAAGAGGAGCACCTCAGAGTCGGGATCCGTGAGACGATCCGCCTCCAGGAGCGCGGCTGCATCGTCCTTGTTCCAGTACAGAGCTTCGACGAGCACCCTGCGCGCCCGCTGTTCCCTGCCCGGCGCCCCTCCGGGGACGGCGAGCCGCCGCGCGATCTCCATTGCCCTGTCGTAGGATTTCATCCTGACCAGCTGCTGGGCAAGCTGGACGCCTGCCTCGTCCTTCCACGGCTCGGGGCTCTTGTCCCACGCAAGCTCGAGCATCGAAAGCGACTGCTCCGGCCTGCCCATGCCGTCGAAAACGAAGGAGAGGTAGTACGGAGCCTCGGGTGAAATCCTCAGGGCATCGTCAGGGCTCTGCGAGGAGAAATCGACGCTGGCAAGTGAGCTGTAACGCGCCTTGGCGAGATCCGACTTCAGCGTCTCCGCGTCGATTCCCCAGACCTCGCGCGGGCCGCATCCCGCAGTGAAGAGGGGAAAAGCGAGGAGCGCGAGGAGGAGCTCAATTCTCAGGAATGACGATCCGCGTATCGGCAAAAATCAGGTCCGGGTTCTTGATGGAATTGGCCTTGGCGAGCTTGGGATACAGCCATGGATTGCGGTAGTACGTGGAGGAGATATCCCAGAGGGTGTCACCCTGCTTGATGCGATACGTCACCTCTGCCGGGGTGCTCGGGGCCTGCGAGGGTGCCGCAGGTTGGGCAGGCGCGACCGGTGTTGCAGCGGGTGCGGGCTGCTGCACGGGCTGCGTGACTGCCGGCGGAGCGCTGGAGGTGAGCGGCGGGATCCTCGGCCCCTGGATGCTCTTGTAGACGAAGAAGGCAATGGCGCCGACCAACGCGACGCCGAGGACCACGAAGAGGATGAGGAGGAGCATGTTCGGACCGCTCCTGTGAATGCGCTCCGAACGGCGGTCCACATCCGACACCGGATAGGTCTCTCCGGTGAGCGGGGCCTCCGCAAAATCCACGCCCTCCGATTCATCGTCACCCATGCTGAAATCGGGCTCCTGATAGGTGTCCGACGTAGCAAGCGTGGTGAGGCTCGTCGTGAACTTCTGCGATTCCCCGGTGCGAACGTCGTTCGCTTCCGCGGAGAGCTGCCCTTCCTCGTCGATGCCGATGAAGAGCTCGATCTCGGGCTCGCCCTGGCGGGCCGCGGGGATGTTTTCGATGATGAGGCTGCCGATATAGCGTGCGTCGGTGAGGCCCGAGCCGTTGCCGCGGTATAGATCGATCTGTACCTTGGCCTGGTTGTCCTTCACCGTGGTCAGGATGAGCCTTTTCCTTCCCCTGTAGCCGTGCTCCAGGATCGGGTAGTAAGAACCGTCCGCGACCTTAATGCCGATCGTCGAATCGCTCAATGCGAAGGCTCCCCCTCAGGAAAAAGCCTATCCCGGCCTCTCCGGTTTGTCAATAACGGACTGTAACGCGCCGTCACGGACCGTTCGTGATCACCGCAAGGCACCGCTCCTCGTCGAGAAAAGGCGTAACCAGGTCCACTATTTCAGCCCTGAGCGCGGTTCCGGGCAAGCGTCGAACATCCTCGATCTCGGCTTCCGCGCGCTCTTTCCTTCCTTTATATGCTGCAATGGCGCCCCAATGAACACCCGCCTTGCCGATATCGGAGAGAAACCGCGACAGGGGCGCCACGGCCCGAAAGGTCACGACGTCGAAATCGCCCTCGATCGCTGAAAGATCGCTCGCAATCACCTTTACGTGCGGCAATCCCAGAAGCACGCAGCAGGTCTTCAGGAATGACGCCCTGCGCGTCATGCGCTCCAGCAGGGTAAACGAGAGGTCCGGCAGGGCGGCGGCAAGGGGGATGCCGGGAAGGCCCGCGCCCGATCCCACGTCGAGCACAGCTCCCGTCCCCGAGGAAGCGAGATCCCTGACCACGCGCCATGCGGAAAGCGAGTCCAACACGTGCTTGACGACGAGCTCGGCGCGGTCCTCGTATTTCACCAGGCCGAAGCGCGGGTTCCAGCGCTCGAGCTCCGTCATGTACGCCTCCAGACGGGAGCGGCAGGCGTCGGCGTTCGGGACGCCGAGTGCATCAAGGCCTTCCCGCAACAGCGCGGACGGGTCCCGTGCCGGCATCAGTGCGCGTCCTTCTTCAGATGGATCATGAGGAGGGCGACGTCGGGGGGACGCACCCCGGGGATGCGCGAGGCCTGGCCGACCGAGCCCGGCCGGATGGCCTGCAACTTTTCCCGCGCTTCCGAGGAGATTCCGGCGAGCGAGTGCCAGTCGAAATCGGCGGGGATCCTCCGCTCCTCCATGCCACGGAACCTGCCCATCTGCTCTTCCTGCCTGCGGATGTACCCGTCGTACTTGACCGCGCTCTCCGCGAGGGAGAGCCACTCGGCCGCGGCGGCACCGAGGAGAGGGTCCCGTCGGGCAAGCTCTGCAATCGTGATCCGCGGGTCCTTCAGCGCCTGCTCGAAGCTCCGACCCCGATGCGTCTCGAGCTGAGCCATGGCATCGACATCCGCCGCGGCGACTTTACGGGTACGCAGGAGCTCGCGAACCTCCTCGAGACCCCGCACCTTGCGGTCCAGGCGCTCCAGCGCTTCGGGGCCCTGCAGGCCGATGCGGCCGGCGGCCGGGGTGAGTCGGATATCCGCCGTGTCGTGCCGCAGGGAGAGCCTGTACTCGGCGCGTGAGGTGAAGAGGCGATAGGGCTCCTCGGTGCCCAGCGTAACGAGGTCATCGATCATGACGCCGATGTAGGCTTCCGCGCGCGTCAGCACGAGCGGTTCCCGCGACTGGAGGTAGAGTGCGGCGTTGATGCCGGCCATCACACCCTGGGCACCGGCCTCCTCGTAGCCGGAGGTCCCGTTGGTCTGCCCGGCGACGAACAGGCCGGCGATGCTCTTCGTCATGAGGCTGGGGAAGAGCTGCGTCGGCTGCAGGTAATCGTACTCCACCGCGTAGCCGGGCCGCACGATCTGGAGGTGCTCCAGGCCGGGGAGCGTGCGGAGGAACGCGTCCTGCACGTCCTCGGGCAGGGAGGAGGAGACGCCGTTGAGGTAGACCTCGTCGGTGCCCAGGCCCTCGGGCTCGACGAAGACCTGGTGGCGCTCGCGGTCTGGGAAACGCACGACTTTGTCCTCGATGGACGGGCAGTAGCGGGGGCCACGGCCCACGATCTTGCCTCCGTACAGCGGCGAGCGGTGGATGTTCTCCCTGATGATGCGGTGCGTTTCCGCGTTGGTGTAGGTGATCCAGCAGGGGACGGAGGGACGATCGACCCGGTCCGCCGCGAAGGAGAAGGGCAGAGCGTGCGGGTCGGGGAGCTGCAGCTCCATGCGGCCTTTGTCCAGGGACGCGCCCAGTCCCCGCGCGGGAGTGCCCGTCTTCATACGGCCGACGGTGAAGCCCCTCTGCCGCAGGCTCGTCCCCAGGCCGACGGCCGCGGGCTCACCGAGCCTGCCGCCGGAGGCGCTCCAGTCGCCGATGAAGAGCTTTCCCTCCATAAAGGTGCCTGTCGTAAGAACGACGACCCCGGCGGTGATGCGCCGCCCGCGCTCCGTTACGACTCCCCCCACCCGGGCACCCGATGAATCCACGATGAGGTCGGTCACCGTATCCTGGAAGAGCGACAGGCTGGGCTGCGACTCCAGCGTCCGCTTGGCCAGGGCGGCATAGGCCTGCTTGTCGGCCTGCGCACGGGGCGCCTGCACGGCGGGGCCGCGGCTGGCGTTCAGCATCCGGAACTGGATCATCGTTGAGTCGATGAGCTTCGCCATCTGGCCGCCCAGCGCGTCGATCTCCCGCACGAGGTTGCCCTTTGCGATCCCCCCGATGGCGGGATTGCACGACATGCGGCCTATGGTGTCGAGACTCTGCGTGACGAGGAGCGTCGAACAGCCCAGGCGGGCGAGTGCGAGCGCCGCCTCGATGCCGGCGTGCCCGGCACCGATCACGATGGCATCGACGTCGAAGTCGGAAGGGGAATGGCTCATGTCACTTGCCCACGCAGAACTGGGAGAACATGCGGTCGAGGATCTCGGCGCTCGTCACCTCGCCGGTCATCTCTCCCAGCGCTTCCAGGGCATCGGCGAGGTCCACGGCCAGGAGATCGGGCGGCACCTGACGGGTGCGCGCCTGGGAAAATCGCGTGAGCGCCGCGAGCGCCTGGTCCAGGAGGTCCCTCTGCCTGTCGGAGCTGACAAGCGGCTCCGAGGAATCCCGCGGGTCACCGCCCAACACCGCACCGACGATTCCCGCTTCCAGGGAGTCGATCCCATCGGCGGTGGCGGCACTCACGGGCAGGAAACCCTCGGGCCGCGGCAGGAGGCCGGGCAGGTCAGCCTTGTTCCACACACGGATCGCCGGCCCGGACAGGCCGGCGAGGGTCCGCTCGTCCTCCGGGCTCACGCCCCTCGTTCCGTCCACGAGGTACACGACGACATCCGCGGCGCGGATCACCTCCTCCGTCCGCCGCATGCCCTCCACCTCCAGCGGATCAAGCGAATCGCGGATCCCCGCCGTGTCGTACAACCGCACGGGGACCCCTCCCAGGTTGACGGATGCCTCCAGCCAGTCACGCGTGGTGCCGTGGATCTCCGACACGATGGCCCTGTCCTGTCGGAGCATCGCATTGAAAAGCCGGGACTTGCCGGCATTCGTGGCCCCCGCGATGGCGACACTCGCCCCCTCCTGGTAAATCCTGCCCTGACGGGCGCCGCGGCTGAGGCTCGAGAGGAGGTCCACGGCCGCCTGCAGTCGGACATCGTCCACGGCATCCCCCGTCTCCTCCTCGGGGTAGTCGATCATTACCTCCAGGGACGCGCGCAGGTCCACGAGCGCCTCCCGCGCGGAGCGGATCCTCTCCTCCACGGCTCCCGCGAGCCTCTGCAGGGCGAGCCCCCGGGCCCTGTCGGTCCGGGCGCGCACGATCTCGTTCACCGCTTCGGCCCGTGTGAGGTCCATCCGGCCGTTGAGGAACGCCCGCTGGGTGAACTCTCCCGGGCCTGCCTGACGGAAGCCCGAGCGGATGAGCAGCGACAAGAGCCTCTGGATCACGGGAAGGCTGCCGTGGCAGAAGATCTCAGCCCCTTCTTCCCCCGTATAGCTGCGCGGCGCCTGGTAGACGGCGAGGAGAACGTCGTCGACGTCTTCATCGCCATCGCGGAGGCGCAGCCGGTGGATCGTATGGCCCCGCATGCCACTGAGGTCGCGGGAAGGCGCCGTCAGCCCTGAGAGCATCGCCAGGGAACCGGGCCCTGATACGCGGATGACGGCAAGGGCGCTGGAGGCGGCGGGCGTTGCCAGCGCCGCGATGGGGTCGTCGGGGGAGTGAACCGCAGGGGACATCAGAACCTCCCGCCCAGGAGGGAGAAGACGAGGATGGCGAGCACGAGCACCGTCACGACAACGTACAGCCAGTCCCTCTCCAGCGCGAAGGCAACGACGGAGACCGCCACACGGAGGAGGGGAACCGCTATGAGGAGGAGAATCCCGAGCTGAACAACCGCCTCGCTGCGAAGCTGTATGACGCCCTGGATGACCCCGGGAATGGATCGCAGGAAGCCGGGCTCCCCGCGGAACGCCGCATAGCGCGGCACTTCGGCGCCGTGCACGATGAGAAACCAGATCCCTCCGACGGCCGCGACGGATGCCGCGACGATGACGCCGATGCGGAGCAGACCGCCGATCAAGAGCTCGACCTGTTTGTCGTTGATGGTCCGCCCCATTTCAGAGTCTCCCCGTGAGGCCATTATAGATCATCTCCCCACCGAGAAAGACGATGGCGAGCGCGAACACGATGCGAAGCGCGCGCGTGTTCGCGCCCGCCAGGAGGCGCGCCCCTGCCAGGGATCCGCCCAGCACGCCGAGCATGACGGGCAGCGCGAGCACGGGGTCGATGTACCCGCGGCTGAGGTAGACCCCGGCGCTTGCGGCCGCTGTCACCCCGATCATGAAGTTGCTCGTCGTCGTTGACACCTTGAAGGGGAGCTTCATCACCCGGTCCATGGCGATCACTTTGAGAGCGCCCGAGCCGATGCCCAGGAGACCCGAGAGCACGCCGGCAAGAGCCATCAGCCCGAAGCCGGCCGGCACCGAGCGGACATTGTAGGACTGCACACCCTGCGGTGTGGGGTAGGTCCCGTTCATTCCGAGCCGTGTGCCGAGGCGATCCGGGGGGACAACTGGGGCATCGCGATGAGAGCCGAGGAACGTCGCGACGGCGGAGTACAGGAGGACGAGCCCGAACACCACGGCGATGATCGAAGGAGCGACGATCAGGGCGAGGGTGGCACCGCCCAGAGCGCCGAGGGTCGTTGCAACCTCCAGGAACATGCCGATCCTGATGTTGCTGAACCCTTCCCGCACGTACGCCGCCGCGGCCCCCGACGAGGTGGCGATGACCGAGACCAGGGATGCACCGATCGCGTAGCGGATATCGACGCCGAGCACGAGGGTGAGAAGAGGGATGATAACGATGCCCCCGCCCAGACCTGTGAGGGAGCCGAGGAAACCCGCAACGACGGAGCCGCCGGCAAGGATCCCTGAGAGAGCCCAACTGTTCATTCCACCTCTTCCGAAAGCCCCGCGTGCCGGTTCACAGACAGAACGGTCTCGCATTATAGCCGGATTTCCGATCATGGAGAACCTCCGTTGTGAGACGAACCTTTCCCCAGGAGCCGATTCATGCTACCGTGGCCCCGGGGGTCAGGGCATGCTGGATACCGACATCGAGGGTCTCGACCCGCAACAGGCGACACAGTACGTGCTTGCGTTCATCACGACGCTGAAGCAGACGGAAAAGGCGCTTGCCGCTTCCCAGGAAGAGGAGAACCTCTGGACCCGGAGGGTCACCCTCGCCCGATCCAAGGGTGACGAAGGGCTCGCCTCCCAGGCGCAGGCCCGGCTCTCCGATGCCACGGCCAAGAGATCGCAGGTGGAAACGGAGCTCTCCGATCTCGAGGCAAAGGTGGCCGTGCTGAAGGAGAAGCTCACCCGTCTTCGGATGACGGGCGTGAAGCTCGTGGACGCGGACCTGCTGCTTGCCCAACTGCAGATGATCGTCGGTCCCAAGGACGAGCTTTCCAGCACCATGAAAAAGGAAGAGGCGAGCGCCGCGCTCGACGAGCTGAAGAAAAGAATGCAGGACCCGGGGCCCCGATGAGCCGCGGCACGCTGGAAATAAATGGCGCATGAACCAACGGTGAACGAGGACCTCCTGTCCGACTACGTTCGAACGGGGGTCCCCGTCTCCCGCATCTACGAACCGGGCTCCCTCTGCGCGGTGCTCGGCGCGGCGGGCAAGCCCGAGCAGGACCTCATGCTTGAAGCGCTCCAGGCCGACTCCGTGCCCTGGATGCACCGACGCGGCGGAGGGGGAACCGTCGTGCTCGGCCCGGGGCAGGTGGTGCTTGCGCTGGTCACCGAGGTCGATTCGCCCTATCGCAACAGGGAGTACGCCGCGCAGATCAACGCGTGGATCGTCGAATCGCTGTCCGCACTCGGCGTGTCCGACGTCGAGCCCGAGGGGATCTCCGACCTCGCCATCGGCGGGAAGAAGATCGTCGGCACGTCGATCTACCGCACGCGCCTCGTGCTCTTCTACCAGGCGAGCCTGCTCGTGGACGTGGACATCTCCCTGTTCACGCGGTACCTGGCGATGCCGGTGAAGGTGCCGGAGTACCGCAGGGGGCGGAGCCACGAGGATTTCTGCACGACCCTGCGGCGTGAAGGTTTCACGGGCACGGTGGCTGACGTGATTGCTTCGATGCAGAGCGTGGTCAGCGGGCGTTTGCCTCGTCTAAAATAGCTTCCACCTGCCGCACCTCGGAAGCGAACTTCCCCGTCAGCCTCTTCTTCTTCAGATTCTCCCGGATGATCCAGGCGATATCGGGGTCCCTGATTGCGGCGAACTTCCGCATGAGGACAAATCCAGGGCCGGGGGACTTTTCCACGAAGACGCTGAGCGCATACCCCATTCCCTGACGCAGAACGCGAAATTTGTCGTCCTTGCGCGTACGGGGCTCGGCGCGGGAAACAGCGTTGAGGATGGTCCGCGAGGTCTCGAGGCAGTACGCGCAGAACTCCTCGTCGCCGAGGAGCGGCGGGTGCGCGAGGCCCGCTGCAACCGCCCTCATCTCCAGGGGCGACGCATTGGGAAGCCAATCGGCGACGATGTCGCGCAGCGCTGCAGGATCGCCCTCCCCGATGAGCTGCAACGCCATGGCCACCGCCTCGCGCACCCGCCAGCGCGGATCGGAGGCCGCGGCGTGCAGCGTCGAGAGCGCCGCGCGCCTGCGGGGCCGCGGGAGGCCGTTGCCGTACATCGCTCCCAGCGCGGCAAGGCCGCAGACCGGCAGGTACTCCTTGCTGCTGTTCACCGGGGCGTTGGCCACGGAGGTGGTGGCCATCTCCACGATGAAATCCCATTGCCAGTCCTCCACACGCATGTCGGCCACCGAGTGCGCGAAGGAGTACATGAGCTCGAGGTTGGCCCGGGGCCCGGGGAGACCCGAGTTCTCTTCCAGAAGCGTGCGGACCTGCGACACCCTGCCCTTCGAACCGAGCAGGATCCCGAATGCGGGAAACGACTTCACTGTTCTCTCCTTCCGCGCAGCGGCCTCTGTTCCAGGAACTCCCAGTACACCTCCCGCCACCACCCTCCCCCGCCGTGGGGAAAATCGAGCCGCAGGATCGCGATCTCACTCGAGCTGAAGGAGAGGGAGGGCGCTGCCGGTGTGATCGCGTTCCTCTGCTCAAGGGAGGCATCGCCGCAGCCCATGAAGATGCCCTCTGCCGGGATGAACGGCGCCGCAGGCTCGGGGTCGCAGAGCGCCAGAGCCTGCCTGCGCAGGGTGCCCCACATCCCGCCGGAATCGATGCCGAGGTACAGGGCACTCTCCGTCCACAACGGTCCCGTGACGCGGATGCGCCACGGCGCGGCCACCGACCTGTCGAGCGTTGCAAGAAGGTCCCCGGGCACTTCCGGCGGAAAGGCGACAGGAATGAGCGGGGGCAGGGCCACGGCAGAGACGAGCCCGTGCTCGGAGAACACCGCCGCCTGCACCCTGCCCAGCTCCGCCTCCACCGACCCGGGGACGATGAGTGCAACGAGGAGAACCTGACCCTGCATCGCCCACCGAGGGTAGCACGGTGCATGCCCACCCTCAAGGGCATGACTGCGTCGGGTGCCCAATTGCGACATGCGGCGGTGCACGGCGCGAGACGCCGGCGCGCGCCGCCGGGGTCGCTTCAGCCCCCGGCGCTTGTCCGGCCTGAAACGCCCTGCTACACTGCCCCACATGAAACGCAAAGTGCACGAAATCGCCGGGAGCCTCGCCGACCGACTCTCCAAAGTCGACGGCGTACAGGCCGTGCTCCTCGGCGAGGCTGCCGACATCGAGGCCTTCGACCCGTACTTCACGATCGACCTCGACGTCTACACCGCCGGCGTCCCGCCCAGCATCGAGAAACGCGAAAAGCTCCTGCCGGACCTCGAGGCGTTCGAGACCTCCCCGGTCTCGGCGCTGGACCGTTTCCTCGTGAAGGGCCTGCCGGCGAGCGTGCACTACATCAGGTCCGCGGACGTCGACCGCATGCTCCTGCGGATCTCCGAGATGTCGTGGGTGTTCCACGAACCGGGCACGAACGCGCTGTACCGCATCGAGCGCAGCGAAGTGCTGCACACCGCCGACAGCTGGCTGGAGGAGGCGCGGTCGGCCCTTGCCCACGTTCCCGACCAGTTCTGGGGACAGACCACGGCGCGCGCCCTGTCCCTCGCCGAGAGGGCCCTCTCCGACCTGGGAGCGGCGTCGCACAGATCCGACGCGCTGTTTTTCCTCGTGTCGGCATCGCGCTTCATGCGGTGCGTGGCCAGTTTCCTCTTCGCGATCAACAGGCAGTTCGAGCCGTCCGATCGGATGCTGGGCGAACGGATGGCCGCTCTCCCCCGCATTCCCGACGGGTTCATAGGGCAGATGGACAGCTTCATGCGTCCGATCGGCGAGGTCACCATGGAGGCACGCAGGGAGATCGCCGAGCATCTCCTTCGCAGCCTCATCCCGTTCACCCTGGAGGATCAGGAATGAATCGTCTTCTCCGCGCAGGCACGATCGTGCTCCTCGTCGTCGGCGTAGCCGCCTGCTCGTCCCGTTTCGAGAGCTTCGCCTTCCAGACAGCGGAAGGCACGCACGTGCAGATCTGGCAGTCGGGGCGCGTCGCGCGCGATCAGGAGGCCAGATTCACGCCCACCGCGGGCCACATTGCGTCGCCCGTCTACCGGCTCGACAAGCCCGCCCTTTCCGCGCCCGGGCAGGCTTTCGCCGTCAGCTACACGAGCAGCGTCCCGACCTGCACGCTCACCCTCTTCTCCGACAAGAACAAGGTATTGAAGAGCGTGACGCTCCCGGCCACGAGCGGCAACGCGCTGCGTTTCCTCGTGTCCCTGGAGACAGGTTCGCGGCTCTGGGGCTACCAGTTCTCAGCACCGAAGGATGCGGCCCAGGGAACCCTCGCCATGACGGGAACGGGCACCTCTGCCTACGTGCACGGCTTCCTCATCGGCGCGAACGAGCTCACCGTGGACGGCAGCGTCGAGGTTGCCTCCGCCTCAGCGGGCGTCGTCTCCGCGCGGATCCCCGCCGCCACGCGCGACGAGATGGCAAGCGGGATCTGGTGCATCACGCTCCTCCCCCAGGAGGGCGCGGCCGGGGCGCGGATCGTCTTCTCCGATGCCGAAGGCAGGAAGGCGAGCTACGACGTGAACCCCGCCTCCACGCCTGCCCGGCTCGACTTCGCCCGGGGGAGCATCCCGTTCCTCCCCACGAGCATCGACTACGCGGGAACCCTTGCCGGCCTTTCCATCTCACGGATCGGAGCCGATGCCCCCCTGCCCGCAGACCCCGGGCTCATCCTCACGTGGGACCGTTCCACGTGGCGAAAGCCCGATTTCGAGCTCTTCTCCTGGAGCAGGTTCCCCCAGGTCCTCATCCTCGACACGGCCAGCTACGAGCTGCAGGACGCGCTGTTCAAGCGGCTCGCCTTCTACGTGGAGAAATCGGGGCATGCCGGAAAGATCGAATCGCAGGCGGCTCTTTCCGGGCTTCACGGCTACAATGCCCACGACTATCGGGCCGAGGACCTTGCCCGGTTCTTCACCGCTGCGACAGCGGGAGGGCTTTCCGCGGAGGAAGGCACGCTGGAGAAGCTTCTGGTCGCCAACGGCATCATCACGAAGTCAGCCTCGGGGTATGCGCCCGGTGAGGGATCGATCCTCTCCCTCTCCCGCAGCTCGGCGCCCCTCTTGCGGGACCTGCTCCTCACGCACGAGTGTTTCCACGGGGCCTACTTCTCCCTCCCCGCGTTCCGCGACGCCACCGAAGCGCTGTGGACCTCCCTCTCCGATGTCGAGCGGCAGGTCTGGCTCGACTACCTCGGCTCCCATGCCTACGACATCTCCGATCACTACCTCGTGGTGAACGAGTTCCAGAGCTACCTCATGCAGCAGGAGCGCATCGGGATCTGGGGATTCCAGGACAGGACGCTCGCCGGCATGCGTGAGGCGGGCGGAAAGTCGGCACACCTGGCCCGGCAGCTCGCATCCTCTCGTCCGATGTCGTTCCTGAAGAGCTTCGACGCCCTGGACGAGGCGCTGCAGTCCGCCGGAGGCCCTCCGGGGGGACATGCGATCTCGGTACGACTGGTGGAGTGAAGCCGCGCTGATTTTCTTCTTGCCTTCGCCGAGTGCTTCCTGTTAAACTAGTACCCTATTTCGTCGTTTTCCAGGGGAGGGGAACCATGGAAATCCAGAGGCGCTTCACCCGATCCGGGGAAGGCCCTTATGCCGGTATTTCATTCGAGTCGCGCACGTCGGAGATCCGCAATCCCGACGGCACGGTCATATTCCATCAGGACAATGTCGTCGTTCCCGCGCAGTGGTCGCAGATCGCGACGGACATCCTCGCGCAGAAGTACTTCCGCAAGCGCGGGGTGCCCACGACCGGCGGGGAGAACGACGCGCGGCAGGTCTTCCACCGCCTTGCCTTCACGTGGATGGACTGGGGCAAGAGGTACAAGTACTTCACCACCGAGGCCGATGCCCAGGCCTTCTACGATGAGATGTGCTATATGCTGGCCCGCCAGATGGGCGCGCCCAACTCGCCGCAGTGGTTCAACACGGGCCTGTTCGCCGTCTACGGGATGAAGGGTCCCGCGCAGGGCCATTACTTCGTCAATCCCGACACGGGAGAGGTGGAGAAGGCCACGAGCGCCTACGAGCATCCGCAGCCCCACGCCTGCTTCATCCTCTCCATCGACGACGACCTGGTGAACGAGGGCGGCATCATGGACCTCATCACCCGGGAGGCGCGCCTGTTCAAGTACGGCTCGGGAACGGGGACAAACTACTCGAAGCTCCGCGCCTCCAGCGAGCCGCTCTCCGGCGGCGGCGTCTCATCGGGGCTCCTCTCCTTCCTCAAGGTGAGCGACAGGTCGGCCTCCTCCATCAAGAGCGGCGGCACGACACGCCGTGCGGCGCGGATGGTCACCCTCGACGCCGATCATCCCGACGTGTTCCGCTACATCGATTGGAAGGCCCAGGAGGAGCGCAAGGTCGCCTCCATGGTCACCGGCAGCCGCATCCTCAAGCGCCATACGAAGCGCATCCTGGACGCCTGCCGCCAGCACCCCGAAGACGGCGCCAATGGCGACGGCCAGGAAAGCTTCGATCCGCGCAAGAACAAGGAGCTGGAGCGCGCCGTTCGCGAAGCGCTCCAGGACGAGGTCCCCGCTTCCTGGGTCTACCAGGTGATCCAGCTCGCCGGCCAGGGCGTGTGGGACTTCGAACCCGAGGAGTACACGACCGACTGGGACAGCGACGCGTACAACACGGTGAGCGGACAGTCCTCCAACAATTCCCTGCGCCTCACCGACACCTTCGTGCAGGCCGTGCTCGACGACGGGACGTGGGACCTCGTGAACCGCACGGACGGAAAGTCGCGCCAGAAGGTGCGCGCCCGCGACATCTGGGATCGGATCGCCACCGCCGCGTGGCTTTGCGCGGACCCCGGGCTGCAGTTCCACACCACGATCAACGACTGGCACACCTGTCCCAAGGACGGGGAGATCCGCTCCTCCAACCCCTGCTCGGAGTACATGTTCCTCGACGACACGGCGTGCAACCTCGCGTCCCTGAACTTCATGACCTTCTACGACCAGGAGAAGGGCGAGATCCGCATCGACGACCTTCGCCACGCCATACGCCTGTGGACGATAGTGCTGGAGATCAGCGTGCTCATGGCGCAGTTCCCTGCCAAGGAGATCGCGCGCAAGAGCTACGACTTCCGCACCCTCGGCCTGGGCTACGCCAACCTTGGCACGCTTCTCATGGTCATGGGCATCCCCTACGACAGCGCGGAAGGTAGGGCCATCGCCGCCGCGCTCTCCGCAATCCTCTCCGCCGAGGCATACGCCACGTCGGCGGAGATGGCGGCCGAGCTCGGCCCCTTCCCCCGGTTCTCCGCGAACAGGGAGGACATGCTGCGCGTCATCCGCAACCACGCCAGGGCGGCCTCCGGCGCGTCACCTGACGACTACGAGGGCCTGTCCGTCACGCCCCAGCCCATCGATTCCCTGTTCTGCCCGCCCGACCTCATGGCCGCGGCGCGCAAGGCGTGGGAAAGGGCTCTGACACTGGGTGAGAAGCACGGGTACAGGAACGCGCAGGTCACCGCCATCGCGCCCACCGGCACGATCGGCCTCGTGATGGACTGCGACACCACCGNNCTCGTGAAGTTCAAGAAGCTCGCCGGCGGGGGGTACTTCAAGATCGTCAACGTGTCCCTTCCCCCGGCGCTCCGCAAGCTCGGCTACTCCGATGAGCAGAGCGAGGACATCATCCGTTACTGCCTCGGGCAGGGCTCACTCGACGGCGCGCCCGGGGTGAGCTCGGAGAGGCTGAAGGAGAAGGGCTTCACGGAGGAGGCGATCAGGAAGGTGAACGCCTCTCTTGCAAACGCGTTCTCCACGGGATTCTCCTTCACGTCCCACGTGCTGGGAAAGGACTTCCTGGAAAACTCACTCGGCGTTCCCGAGTCCACCTATGCGCTTCCCGGCTTCAACCTCCTCTCCCACCTCGGGTTCACCGCGGCGGAGATCGAGGCAGCGGACCTCTACGCGTGCGGCACCATGACCATCGAGGGCGCCCCGCACCTGAAGCCCGAGCATTACTCCGTGTTCGACACCGCCTCCCCGAACGGGAAGATCGGAAAGCGCTCCATCCCGTGGAAGGCGCACATCGAGATGATGGCCGCGGTCCAGCCCTTCATCTCCGGGGCCATCTCCAAGACGATCAACA